>NZ_JBEZKS010000001.1:30529-406636 GCF_040651775.1 Streptomyces sp. NPDC048383 | reverse complement strand
CCACGAGGGGAGGCCCGGTAAGCCGGACCACGGCCACGGCCACGACGGGAAGCCCGGTAAGCCGGACCACGGCCACGGCCACGACGGGAAGCCCGGTAAGCCGGACCACGGCCACGGCCACGACGGGAAGCCCGGCGACCACTACGGCTACGGCAACAAGCCCGCGGGCCACGAGGGCTAGGCGTCAGGCCGCACGAAGCCCGTTCATCGGATGAAGGCGCGCGGCGGAATCCTCATCGAATCCGCCGCGCGCCGTCCGTGGGAATCGCGAAGACCTCAGGCGAACAGCAACATGAGAAGGGCCGGGTGGGCGGTGTTGAGCGGAATCGAATCCGCGGGCGTGAAGGAACTCCATCGGTCCGACTCCGGTCCGGTCCCCCAGGAGCGCCATGACGAAACGGTCGGGCCGCCCACGTCACCCATGGGTGTGCGTGTGCTGAGAGCGGGGCTGCGCGCCGCCGCGGTCCTCTGCCTGGTGACCGCTCTGGTCCACGTCGTCCTGGTGTTCCTCCACGTGGCCCCCTCCAACCCCGTGTCGAAGCGGTACAGCTCGCAGGTCAACGGATGGGTGTTCCCGCTCTTCGAGCAGAACTGGCGGCTCTTCGCCCCGGACCCCGACTCCTCCAACCGGAAGATCCTGGCGCGAACCGCACACACCGACGCCGAGGGATCGATGCGGGTGTCCCCCTGGTTCGACCTGGCCGCCGTGGACCACGCGGCGGTCGACCACAACGTGTTTCCGAGCCACACGTCCCAGAACCTGCTGCGCCGCGCCTGGACCTCCTACACCGAGACGCACGGAGGCAGCGACACGGCACGCTCCGAACGGGCCGTGATGCTGCGGACGTACCTGGCCAACATCGCCGCGGACCGCGTCGCCGCCCACACCGACGGCGGCGCTTTCGACTTCGTCCAGCTCCGGGTCGTCACTCTGCCCGTCGCCGGGCCCGGTGCGCCGGCCGGCAGTCGCCCGCCGGCGCCCACCGAGGACCGGCTCCTGCCCTGGTGGAAGGTGACCTCCCATGGGAAATGAGCAGACCCCCCAGCCCGCTTCCGCGGCAGCCGCGCCGCACCGACCCGCGGCCCGCGAGTCTTCGCTCGCCGGTACGGCCCACCGGTGGCTCCTCGACCGGATCGGCGGTCTGTGGACGCTCCTCACCGACCGGCCGATCTCCCTGTACGCCGCATCGGTCCTGCGCATCGGCTACGGGATGCTCTACCTGATCTTCCTGCTGCGCGAGTTCCCGCACCGCGACGAGATCTGGGGCCCCGGGTCCCCCTGGACACCGGCGCTGGCCCAACAGCTCTTCGACCAGACGGGCTGGAACAGCCTCCTGATCCTGTCCGACAGCCGCGCCTACTTCGAACTCTGCTACGTGACGGCCGTCCTCACGTCGGCGCTGTTCATGCTGGGTTGGCGGACCCGCGCCACGTCCGTCCTGTTCGCCGTCGTGGTGGCCTCGTTCCATGCCAGGTCGATCTTCATGACGGACGGGGGCGACAACCTGATCCTGCTGATGGCCCTCTACCTCGTCCTCACCGCCTGCGGTCGACGCTGGTCCCTGGACGCACGCCGGGAGCGGGTCAGGGCGGCTCGCGCGGACGAGGCGCCGGAGCCGGTACGGAGCCCGTACGCACGGCAACTCCTCGACGCCCGGACCACCTTGACCACGGTGGTGCACAACTGCGGCATCCTCGTCATCGCGGCGCAGGTCTGCTTCCTCTACGGATCAGCCGGTCTGTACAAGATCCAGGGCCCCACCTGGGGCGGCGGCACCGCTCTCCACTACGCGCTGAACCTCGAACTCTTCCAGCCCTGGCCCGCGCTCTCCCACCTCATCGACGACTACCCGATGGTGATCGCGATCGCCGGCTACGTGACGGTGCTCCTGCAGGTCGCCTTCCCGTTCGTGCTCTTCGGGAAGCTCAAATACCCGGTCCTGACCGTGCTGCTGGGCATGCACCTCGGCATCGCGGTGCTCCTGGGGCTGCCCCTCTTCTCCGGCGCGATGATCGTCGCGGACGCCGTCTTCCTTCCCGACCGCTTCTACGCCTTCCTGCCCCGCCTGTGGCGACGCGCCGTACGACGTACGGGGAGGTGGCGACCCGTGCCCGGCCGAGCGGCGGAACGGGGATCCGTACCACCGCAGGGCAGGCCGGGCGTCCCCGACTCCGAGCAACCGGCCGCCCCGGCGCGGAGCGGCACCACGCCGGCTACGAGGCTCGCGCCCGACCGGAGTTGAGCGGCCGGACCGCGGCACCGGTGGTCACGGGCCGGACGGCACGGGCGGGAGCGATGACGACCCACTGGCGGGGCGGGCGGGAACGGCACCCGCCCCCGGGCGCCCAACGGCCGGCCCGGGGCCTTCCCGGACCGCCGCATCGGGGACGGGCATCACCCGCGTGCCTCGCCTCGCGGTCGAAATGATGCAGACCGCAACCGTGCGTGTCAGCGTCGTCCCAGAGGAACCCGCACCCCACGCACCAGAAGGAGTCGCCGTCATGGACGGTACGCAGGACAAGCCCAAGGATCCGGCCAAGGGCAGCGAGGCGCAGGAGCACCATCGCTCCGGAGACCCCGCTCACCCCCAGCCGGGCAGGTCGTCCCGCGAGCAGGGACAGAAGCAGGGTCGGAAGGAGCCCTCGCGCCGCCGCGAGGACGACCTGCTGCGCGAAGAGGACCTGCACGACGAGAACCTCTGACGGCAGCACCGCTCGCCCCCCTGTGGCCCGGCCGGCGGCCCCTCGTCGCGCCGGCCGGGCCCTGTCACCTGCCGCGCGGGACGACGGTGCTCACGGGATCGACAGGGACGGCGCGCGGGTGTCCGGCGACGGTTCGGGGCCGTCTGCGTACGCCCCGACGACTTCCTCGACGAAGCTCCGGCTATCGTCCGGGCTCAGCGCCTGGGCCTGCAAGTGTGCGTACACGTCGCCGTAGCGTCGTACGTCGGATCGTTTTTCCAGATAGAGGTCGCTGGTGAACCTCTCCAGATACACCACGCTCCCGTCGGTGGTCTCGGCGAACTCGAGCAGCGTGAACTGTCCGGGGACACCCGGGTGCGCACCCACATCGGGGGGGAGGACCTGCACCGTGACGTGTGGTTGAGCCCCGAGGTGGGTCAGATGTTCCAGCTGTTCGCGCATGACCTCGCGGCTGCCCATGACGCGGCGCAGCGCCGACGCCTCCAGCACGACCCATAAGCGCAGCGGGTTGCCCGGGACGCGCAGCCGGTCCTGGCGCCGCATCCGTACTTCGAGGCGTGTGCGGGCCTGTCCGGCGGTGGCTTGAGGGATCGTTCCTGCGATGACCGCCCGCGCGTAGGCGGGGGTCTGCAGCAGGCCGGGGATCATGTGGGGCTCGTAGCAGCGGACCGCGGCCGCCTCGGTCTCCAGGCCGATGTAGGCGCCGTACGGGATGTCGTCGTAGGCGGTCCACCAGCCCTGCCCACCCGATTCCCCCGCCATCCTCATCAGATCCTCGAGACGCCGCTGATCCCGGACTCCGTACAGCCCGCAGAGATCTCGCACGTCGCGCGGCTTGATGTTGCGGCGGCCGTTCTCCAACAGGCTGATCTTGGGCTGGGAAATCAGCAGGCTGGTCGACACCTGCTGCGTCGTCATACCGCTGATCTCCCTGAGCCGACGTAGCTCCGACCCCAGTCGGCGCCTGCTCACGGTGGGATTGACAATGACACCCACGGGGTTGCGTACCTCCACTCCAAAAACCTGTGCTGGCGAGAAGATTGCCACGGCCGGGGCAGGTGGATACGCCTTGACCTCGCGTCGAGCACGACGATTTCCGCCGGACCCGAACTCGCGTCGCCTCGCACCCGGTTGACCATATTTTCCGGTTGCAATAAAGGAATGAAGGAATGGAGGAATGGAGATAACCGTCGCCGAACACCGTCGCCCTCAGCCGGACGTCGCCGGCGGTCCAGGACTCCCCTCCGTCGGGTCGGGCGTGGTGGCGATGAGGAGTTCAGCGGCTCGGGTGATGTTGTCGGCGCGGACGGCGCGGGCCATCGCTTCGCGGGCGGCGTCGGCGGTGGTGTCCGGGGGAACCACCAGCAGGGCGAAGTGGTCGTTGTGTCCACGGGTGATGAGGACGGTGTCGTCGCCGACCGGGTCGGAGTCGAGGTGCACGACCTGACCCTCGATGACCAGGCGGGTGGGGAGGCCGTTCCAGGCGGAGGCGTCCACCCCGACCCGGGTGATGGCCCCGAGGTGCTCGATCAGCGCGCCGATCAGCGCGGGCAGCTCGGTCTCGATGTTGCGCGTGCGCGGCCACCACGCACCGTCCAGGAGCCCTTCCCGGGACCGCGTGGTCTCCAACCGCAACAGGGCGGTGCCGGGCTTGATCGCGTGGTGGATCGCGTCCGGCAGGAGCAGCGGAAGCGTGTGGGGGGTGTCGGAGTCAACCATGTGGGTCCGCCCGTCTACGGGGTGCGGCCGCTGCCGTCGCATGCCGACACCGGTGCCGACCTGCGACGTACGCGAGCCCGCCGTCGTTTCACGGTACTCCCGCCGTCCGCACCACCGCTCTCCACGGCACCCCTGCCGGAAAATACCTGGTCAACCCGTCCATAACCCATCGAACAGGCGTACAGTGAAAGCACCGGAAGTACTTCGCACACCGGCTTTCACGCGGGTGTCATTTCCGGCGATCGCCTAAAACCGGACTGCCGACGGGCAGTCCGGGGGCAGGTCCGCATCATGACCACGACCCTCGTCCGGACCGCGCCCCGCGTCCTCGCCGCAGAGCTCCCGGCCCGTTTGTCCCTCACCCCGAAGACCATGCTCGCCGGCCGGCTGGACGGCGCCTGGTGGCCCCGCTCCCGCGATCTCGGAGCCGAGCTCCCACCGCTCGCCGCCGCGCTGGAGGAACCCTGGGGCCGCGTCACCCGGGTCACCGTGAACCCCGCCCGCTGGCCCGTCGTACCGCACACGGTCGCCGTCGACGGGCGCATGATGCACGTCGGGTGGTTCACCGAACAGGACCCCGACAAGCTGATCCTGCTCTCCTACACGGTCGGCCGCTGGGACCTCCTCGTCATACCGCCCGAGACCGAACCCGCCGCCGCGGCCCGGCTGATGGCCGCTGCCGCGATCCCGGGGAGCGTCCTGACCGCAGGCGTCCTCATGGCCAACGAGGCCACGATCGGGCGCGGCGTCCGCGACGTCCAGCGCCAGGAAGCCGGCTGGGAGGGCGAGGGCGGGGCCTGCATGTCCCCCGTCGGGATCCCGCTGGAGCGAGGCGGCCCGCCGCTGCCCGGGAACGGCAGGCGGTGAGTTCCGTGGAGACCGTCGTCCTCATCGCGGTGATCATCCTCGTGATCGGCTCCGGCATGCGCGTGATCCACCTGCTCAACGCCCAGCACGACGCACGGATCGAGGCGTACCGCTTCAGCGAGCCCCTGCCGAGGCCTCCCGGGCTGCCGAACGACACCGGTCGTGGAGCCCACCGCGGGGACGCGGACCAGTGACGGAAAGACCTTCCTCCGACCGGGGGCATCGGGCGGGACGCCACTGCGTCCCGCCCGGTCGGCTCCTCCCCCACTCCGAAAGGGAACACGCCCACGTGGAGCACATCGAGACCGAGCCCATGTCATCGCTCGGGCACGCCGAGGTCCGGATCATCGCGCGGACGCCCGAAGCCGCCCGAGCGGTCGCGCAGGCGCTGCGCCACTCCTTCGCCGGAACGGAACAGCGCAGCTATCCCGGCCCCGACGGCGGCACCCGTCTCCACCTCACCGTCGACACGGCGACACCCGCGGACCACGACCGCTCCCGGCCGGTCGCCGGCCCGACCCCGGTCGGCGCCTGCGCCCATTCCGACGAGGTCTGAGAGCCCGACGGGCACCAGAACTCCCCTCCCGCACATGAAAGGACCCGGTCATGGCCACACTGCGCGAGCGCAAGACCTACCGCGGTCAGGTGCTCCGGGTCCTGTACGAAGCCGTCGAGGGCAACCGCCTCCTCGGCATCACCGGAGCACAGCTGCGCCGCGACCTCCACGTCCCCGAACAGGACCTGGCGGCCGCCTGCACCTACCTGGCGGGCGAAGGGCTGATCACCGTCGACTGGGAACCCGGCAACACCCCCGCGATGGTCACCCTCACCCACGAGGGAATCCGACGCATGGAGACCGAGGAGGAGGACGGCTGAACCCGCCCGCACGGGTGAGGGGTCGCGTGTGGTTCAGGGACGGGTGAAGCGGGCGCCCAAGGGGGACTCCGCGAGGCGGCCCGGCGGGAGTGCGCGGCCGTGGGCGACGAGGAGGAGGTCCTGGGCGGTGCCGTGGAGGGGGGCGCCGGCGCCGAAGGACCAGTCGAGGTCGGTGGCGCGGAGTTCGACGCCGGTGAGGTCCGTACGGAAGAACCTGAGGGTGCGGGCGTCGACGCCGGCGAGCAGGACGCGCAGGCGGTCCTCGGGCACGCGTCGGTCGAGGCCCAGCGCGACCGTGATGTCCAGGCCGTGCACGACGTCGTGGGCCAGCGCCATCGGGAGGCCGCCGACCGGCGGGGTCCACGGATGGTGCGCGTTCTCCCGTAGGAACGCGGCGAGTTGACCGGGTGGGTACGCGGCGGCGTCCCGGCGGGCGCAGGCGTCGGTCATCCGGTGGAGGCGACCGCCCGCCCTGACGAGTTCCCGGGCCGTCTTCGCGAGGGAGTAGCGGAATCCCATCGTCATGTGGGCCGCGACCTCGCGCACCCGCCACCCCGCACACAGGGTCGGGGCGTCCCAGCTCTCGGCCGGGAGGTCGTCCAACACGGCTGCCAGTGCACGCCGTTCGTCCGCCATGAGCGCTGCGAGTTCCGTGGTGTCCGTCATGCGTCCAGGGTGATCGCGAAGGCGTGCAGAAGTCCAAGAGACAGTTGTGCTCGATCCTAGAATTCCTGGTTATGGAGCTCCGGCAGTTGCAGTACTTCGTCGCGATGGTCGAGGAGGCCGGTTTCACCCGGGCCGCCGCCCGGCTGCACCTGGCCCAGCCGGGGATCAGCGCCCAGATCCGGCAGCTTGAACGGGAGCTCGGGCAGCCGCTGTTGGACCGCTCGGGCCGGTCGGTGACGCCGACGGAGGTGGGGCGGGCCCTGCTGCCGTACGCGCGGGCCGCGCTCGCCGCCGTCGAGGGCGCCCGGCAGGTGGCGGACGAGTACGGGGGGCTGTTGCGCGGGCGGGTCGCCATCGGCGTGCTCTCCGGGGCCGCCGTCCACGAGTTCGACCTGGCCGCCGCGTTGGCCGCGTTCCACGCCCGGCACCCGCACATCGAGGTCGCGGTGACGGAGGACTCCTCGGAGCGGGTGATCGACGCGCTGCGGGACGGCGTGCTCGACCTCGCGCTGGTCGGGCTCGCGGACGAGGAACCGCCGACGGGGGTCGACCTCCAGGTCCTGATCGACGAGCCGCTCGTCGCCGCCGTCGCCCCCGACGACCCCCTGGTCGCGCTCGCGGGCGACGCCGACGGGCCGGGCCTGCCGCTGGAGGCGTTGCGAGAGCGGCCGGTGATCAGCCTGCCGCGCGGCACCGGCAGTCGCGGGGTACTGGAACGCGCCTGCGCACGGGCCGGGTTCCGGCCGCGCGTGGTGTTCGAGGCGGCCGATCCGCGGTTCCTGGCCCAGCTCGCCGCCCGGGGGCTCGGGGTGGCAGCCGTACCGAGGCTCCCGGAATCCCTCGCCGCCTCCCTCGGCCTGCGGATGCTGCCCTTCGCCGAACCGCAGCCGCGCGCCCGGGTCGCCCTCGCCTGGCGGACGGCCGGGCCGACCGGCCCGGCCGCTGCGGCGCTGCTGGACCGGCTGCGGACCGACCTCGCGGCGGCCGGCTCCCGGGGCCGGCGGCGCTCCCGGCCGGCCGACCCGGGCGAACCGGTTGTGGAATAGTTGATTGCCCCCATTCAGGCGAATTCGGGCCCCGCGCCCCGGTCGGGGCGCCGGACCGCCGGATCGCCGTGCACGAGGGCGAAGGCTGTGATGCCGGCATGAGCAACTCCCGGGCCGAGGACGAAGCCCCGTACCGCCGATCCGACCGGCTCCACCGGCTGCGGCGATTCCCACTCCGTACGGCCGTGGTGGCGCCGTGCGCGGCCCTGCTGATCGTGGGCTGCGCGCTGCCGGCCGGGGCGACGGGGGCCGCGGACCCGGCCGGTCCGACGGTTTCCACCGCGGGCCCCGCCCTCCCGGCGGCCCTGGAGCCCGTCGATCCGGCCGCACTGCGGTCCGCCGTGGCGGCGGCGGCGAAGGAACTGGGGGTTCCGGGCGCGGTCGTGTTGCTCCGTACCCCGCAGGGCACCTTCCGTGCGGCCGTCGGCACGACCGAGCTGGGCACCTCCGACCGCCCCACGACCGCCGACCACTTCCGGATCGCCTCCAACACCAAGACCATGACCGCCGCGCTGATCATGCTGCTGGCGCAGGACGGCAGGCTGGAGCTGACCGATCCGGTGTCCGCGTACGTCCCCGGCGTGCCGAACGGCGAGCACATCACCCTCGCCGACCTGCTGAGGATGCGCAGCGGGCTCTGGAACCACACCGACGCGCCCGAACTCGCCGCGCGGATGGACTCCGACCCGGGCAGGGCCGTGACGCCGCGCGAGATGCTGGACCTCTCGTTCCGGCGCCCCCCGAACTTCGCGCCCGACGCCTCGTTCGAGTACAGCAACACCAACTACGTCCTGCTGGGCCTGGTCGCCGAGAAGGCGGGCGGCCTCCCGTTGGCCCGGCAGTTCCACGACCGGCTGTACGCCCCGCTCAGGATGGTCGGGAGTTCGCTGCCCGCCGCCGACGACACGACCCTGCCGAGCCCCTACGCGCACGGCTACATGTACGGCGGTTCGGCGTACGCGCTCGTCGACGAGCCGTACCCGGCCGACCTGCGGGCGGCGGCGCTGTCCGGGGAGCTGAAGCCGGTGGACTACACCCGTCAGAACCCCTCGTACGCCGCCGCCGGCAGCGCCGTATCCACCGCCGACGACCTGGCCACCTGGATCCGGTCGCTGGTCACGGGCAAGGTCCTCGACCCCGCCACGCAGAAGCAGTGGCTCGACAGCCCACGGGCCGAGGACCCGGCGGCGCCCGACGGGCAGAAGTACGGGTACGGCATCTCCTACCAGCGCTTCGCCCCGCAGGCCGCGATGTACTACCACGGCGGGGAGCTGCCCGGCTTCAACTCCTTCATCGGCCACGACCCGGAACACGACGTCACGCTCGTCATCTGGACGAACCTGACGCTGTCGCCCGACGGCAGGACGACGGCCAACGCCCTGCTGCCCACCGTCCTCAACCAGGTCTACGGCCTCGCGCTGCCCACCGTCACCGACGGCTAGGCCGTGGGCGTACGTGCACCCGACGGGCCCAACCGGGCGTGCGCGGCGCGGGGCGGCACGTGCCCAATGGCAGGAGGCGGCGTTCCGCCCCAGCCGTTCCCGGGAGTGCCATGACCCTGCCGTCCGACCCGCCCGACCCGCCCGCGCCGCCCGGCCCGCCCGCGCCGTCCGCGCCGCCCGCGCCGTCCGATCCGCCCGATCCGCCCGGCCCGCCGGACCTGGCCGCGCCGCGGGGGACGTCGCGGGTGGGGCGGATCGTGCGGAGCGCGTTCTCGGCGATCCTGATCACCCTCGCCTGCCTCTTCGTCCCGCTGTCCCTGATCACCGTCTGGGTGCACGACATCGTGCTGGACACCGGCCGCTACGTGTCCACCGTCGCGCCCCTCGCCTCGAACCCGGCGATCGAGGCGGCCGCCGTGCACCGGATCGGCGTGGCGGCGGACGTACGGGTCGACGGGGCCCGCATCACCGCCGACCTCGCGAAGTGGCTGGAGGAGCAGGGGCTGCCGCCGAGGGTCGGCACGGCCGTCAAGGCGCTCGGGCCCTCCCTGGACTCCGCCGCCGACGAGGCCGTCTCGAAGGTCGCCACCCGCTTCGTCGGGAGCGACCGCTTCGAGGCGGTGTGGACCCGCGCCAACCTCCTCGCCCACGGGGCCGTGGTGCGCGCGCTCACCGGCCACGGCCGGGGCGCGGTGGAGGTCGACGGCGGCACCGTCACCCTCGACCTCGGCACCGCCGTGGAAACCGTCAAGAGGGAACTCGTCGACGCCGGCCTCTCCCCGGCCGCGAGGATCCCGGACGTCGACCAGCAGATGGTCCTCTTCCAGTCCGACGAGCTGAAGAAGATCCGGGGCGCCGTCCACCTCCTCGACGTCGTCGGCAACTGGCTGCCCGTGCTGACCGTGGCCCTCGCCACGGCCGGCGTCCTGCTCGCCCGGCGCCGCCGCCGCGCGCTGGTGACCACCGCCCTCTGCGCGGCCGCCTGCTGCCTGCTGGTCGGCATCGCCCTGGTCGTCGTACGCCACTCCTACCTGGACCACCTGCCCGCGCAGGTCCAGTCCCCGGCGGCCGCGGCGGCGGTCTTCGACACGCTCGTCCGGTTCCTGCGGGTCGCCCTGCGGACCGCCCTGGTGCTCGGGGTCGTCGTGGCGCTCGGCGCGTACCTCACCGGGCCGGGCGGGTTGGCGCGCGGGGTGCGCGGCCGGGCGGAGCGCACCGCCGACGCCACCGCCCGGTGGGGCGCCGCCCACGGGGTGGCCGGCGGGCGCGCGGGCGCCTGGGTGGAGACGAACCGGCGGTGGGTGACCGCGGTGGTGGTGACCGTCATCGCGGTGGTGTTCGCGCTGTGGAACCACCCGACGGTGCTCACCGTGCTGCTGCTGGTACTGGTCCTGCTCGCCGTCCTCGCGGTGCTCGCCCTGCTGGCCGCCGCCGGCCGGACCGGTGCCGGAGCCGCGCCCAGTGATGGGGACGGGGGTGCGGCGCGTGCGGGCCCCTGACCGGCGGGGTCGGCCGGGCTCGCTGTTCCGGCGCCCGGCGCGCGCGGTCCGCCGGGACCTGTCGCAGCTGCTGTGCGCCGTCAGCGGGCTGCTGCTGGGGCTGGTGGTGCCGATGATGTCGGCGGGGCCCCAGGTCGACGCAGGCCGCGCCGCGAACCTGCTGTTCACCATCGGGTTCGGCGTGATCGGCCTGGTCAGCATCATCTACTCGATGTTGTTCCTGGTCGTCCAGTTCTCGGCCGGCGCCTTCACCCCGCGCCTGGCCCTGTTCCGGGACGAACCGATCGTCTGGCGGGCCTTCGCCTTCACCGTCGGCGTGTTCGTCTTCTGCGTCACCTCGGGGCTGACCATCGGCGTCGGCGACAGCGTCTCGGCCCTCGCCCCCTGCGTCGCCATGCTGGCCTCGCTGGTCGCGATCGGCCTCATGCGGGCGCTGCAGATGAAGGCGTTCGACTCGATCCAGCTCGGCCACTCGCTGACCGCCATCTGCGGCCGCGCCCACCTCCTCCTCGACGACCTGTACGACCGCCCGTACGCCCCGGACCGGCCGAAGCCCCACCCACGGGAGGACGGCGTTCCCGTCCGGTGGTCCGGGGCGGCGACCGTGGTCCAGCGGATCGACGTGCGCGCGCTGGTCGCCCTCGCGGAGCGACACGACTGCGTGATCGCGTTCCGCGTCGCCCCCGGCACGCCGGTGTGGCGGGGCTCGGTGCTCGCCGAGGTCTCGGGCGGCCCCGGACCACCCGCGCCCGCGCTGCTCGCCGCCGTGACGACCGGTTCCGAGCGCACCTTCGACCAGGACCCCGACCTGCCGTTCCGGCTGCTCGCGGACATCGCGCTGCGGGCGCTGTCCCCGGCCGTCAACGACCCGGCGACGGCCGTCGAGAGCATGGACCGTACGGAGGACCTGTTGACCCGTCTGGCCGACCGGGACCTCGACATCGGCGACTTCTCCGACGGCGCCGGCCGGCCGCGGGTGACGCTCCCGGTCCCCGACTGGGAGCAGTACGTCGCCACCGCCGTCGACGAGCTGTCCCGCGCGGCCGCCGGTTCCCCGATGGCCCTGCGCAGGCTCCGCGACCTGTTGGCCCGACTGGAGGTCCGCTGCCCCCCGGAGCGGCGCGCGATCGTACGGGAGCGCCTGCGCCGGGTCGACCGTACGGGCAGCTCGGCCCACCCGCTGGTGTGGGCCGAGCCCCCGCCCCCGTAGCGGGGGCGCCCGGGTCGCGCGGAACGCGTCGGCGCCTTCTCCTGAAGCCATGGAACCCGAGGCGCCCGAGGCATCCGCGGCACCGGGCCGGGCCGGCGCCACCCCCCGGCAGCTGCGCCGCATGCTCGTGGCGCCGCTGTCCCGCTCGGTGGCCTCGGCCGGTCTGCTCACCTGGCTGTTCTACGTGGCACCGCTGGACCACGAGGTAGGGGTCACGACCGCGCTGCTGCTGATCCTGGGCCTCGGCCTGTTCGGGGCGCTCGTCGTCTGGCAGGTCTTCGCCATCACCCACGCGAAGCACCCGCGGCTGCGGGCCGTGGAGGCGCTGGCGACCGCCGTCCCGCTGTTCCTGCTGCTGTTCTCCGTGACGTACTTCCTGCTCTCGCAGAACGAGCCCGGCTCGTTCTCGGAGCCGCTCAACCGGACCGACGCCCTGTACTTCACGGTCACCGTCTTCGCGACCGTGGGGTTCGGGGACATCGCGCCCGTCACCCAGACCGGCCGGGCGCTGACCACCGTGCAGATGATCGCCGACCTGATCCTGGTCGGCCTGATCGCCAAGGTGCTGTTCAGCGCGGTCAGGATCGGGGTCGCCCGACGCGCGGCGGGCGGCACGGGCACGGACGACGGACCCTGACGGCGGACGTTCCGGCGGACGTTCCGGCGGCGGGCGGCGCCACTCGGGTGGACCATCGAGGAAGCGCGAAAGGACGTGATCCATGGCGGAGCCGCGAACCCCTTCCGAACCCGCGACGACCGGCGGACAGCCGCAGGAGGCCGACGTCCTGAAGCAGATCCTCCGCAGCCCCGGCTACCTGAAGACGCTCGTCCTGTGCGCCCTCATCGGCATCCCGGTGTCCCTGACCGCGTTCTGGTTCCTGGTGGGCCTGCACGAGCTGGAGCACGTCCTGTGGGCCGACCTCCCCTCGGCCCTGGGCCTGACGGACCCGCCCTGGTGGTGGCCGTTCCCGCTGCTGCTCGTCGCCGGAACCGTCGTCGGCCTGGTCGCCACGCACCTGCCCGGCGCGGGCGGCGACGTGCCGGGGGCCGGGCTGCACACCGGGGTCACCTCGCCGGCCGCACTGCCCGGGATCCTGCTCGCGGCGGCGGCCTGCCTGCCGTTCGGGGCCGTCCTGGGCCCCGAGGCACCTCTGATCGCCCTGGGCGGCGGGCTCGCCCTGCTGTTCCGGGACCTGTCGCGGGCGCCGGCGACCCCGCGCGGGCTCGCGCTGCTGGGCGCGGCCGGGTCCGCCGCCGCCATCGCGGCGATCTTCGGCAACCCGCTCATCGCCGCGGTCCTGCTGATCGAGGTGGCCGGCGTGGGCGGGCCCCAGCTGTTCGCCGTGATGCTGCCCGCCCTGCTCTCCAGCGGCGTCGGGTCCCTGGTGTTCACGGGGCTCGGGCGCTGGACGGGGCTCGGCACCGGGGACCTGTCCCTCAAGCTGTACGCGCCGCTCCCCCGGCTGGACGCGCCGGACGTGTTCTACGCGGTGGTCATCGGGGCGGCCTTCGCCGTCGCCGTGTACCCGGCGTCGGCCGGGGCCCGGGTCGTCGCCGGGTGGGTCGCGGGGCGACCCCTCGTACGGACCGTGCTGTGCGCCCTCGGCGCCGCGGCCTGTGCCGCCCTCTACGCCCTGGTCACCGGCCGGTCCCCGGCCGAGGCCGCGCTGTCCGGGCAGGCCGCCCTCGCCTCGCTGGCGGCGGATCCGTACGCCTGGGGCATCGGCGCGCTGCTGGCCCTGCTGCTGTTCAAGGGCGCCGCGTACGCGCTGTGCCTCGGTAGCCTGCGCGGCGGCCCCGTCTTCCCCGCGCTCTTCCTCGGGGCCGCGGCGGGCGTGCTCCTGGCGCCCCTGCCGGGCCTGGGCATCGCGCCCGCGATGGCCGCCGGGATGGCGGCCGCCACGGCCGCCGTGCTGCGGCTGCCGGTGAGCAGCGTGGTCCTCGTCGTCCTGCTGCTGGGCAGCGCCGCGATGATGCCCGTGGTGATCCTGGCCGTCGTGGTCGCCTTCGCCGTCACGGAGCTGCTGCCCGTCGGCGGGGCGGCGCCCGCGTCCGCGCCGGCCGGCGGCTGACGCTCCGGACGACGCGAAGGCCCCGCCCGGAGGACCGGGCGGGGCCTTGACGCGTGGGGGGAGCGTGGCCTCGTCAGCACTTGAGGCCGGAGGAGGCGGACGTCGTGGCCTGGTCGAGGGTCTGGATCTTCGGCTGGAGCTGGGTCAGCGCGTCCTGGCCGGTGGTGTCGCCCGGGAGGGCCTCGTAGGCCTTCTTGAGGTCCTCGGCGGCGGACTGCACCGCGGAACGCTCGGCCTCCTTGAGGGCGGAGGTGTTCTCCTTCACGCCCTCCCAGTCCTTCTGGACGGCGTCGTAGGCGTCCTTGACCTGGTCCTTCGTCGCGTTGGCCGGACTCAGGGCCTTCAGCTTGGCGTTGTCGGCCTTCAGCGCGGCCAGATCGGTACAGAGGGCGGCTGCGGCCTGGGTGGCCTTGCTGGCCTCGTCGGAGGGCGAGTTGTCGCTGTCGTCCGAGCACGCGCTCAGACCGAACACCACGCTGACGCAGAGCACGCCGATCACCGGGAAACGCTTCATGGAGGGGGCCTTCCTCGACCAGACAACAGACAGGGCGGACGCACGAGATTTATCAGTACATATACCGGTATCCGCATCGATCGACACGGGACGCACCCGGACACCCTCCGTTCGGAGTCGCTTCCCTCACACTCCCGTCGGACTTTCGGCAGGAGTCGTTCGCGCGCCCGCGCAGCCCCGGCCCAAGGGGCACGCGACGTGCCGCACGAACCCTCCCCCGAGGGGCTTCCGATATCTGCCTCCGCGAAGTGAGAATTAGCCACAAGGCCCGGTAAACATTTCTCACGCATGCGACGGACCCAAATGATTCACCCCACGGAACCGCCCCCACCGTGCTACTGTCGATACCAGTTGCAGTTGTGGTTCCCAAAACTCCAAGTGCCTCCACCGGATTCTTTCGGGTGGAAGCACTTCTGTATTTCCGGTGCGTTTTCCGGACGGGGCAATCATCGCGGCGACGCGGAGTCCGCACAGTGCGGGCTCCGGGCTTTGCCCCCGAAGGAGATTTAACATGGCATCTGGCACCGTGAAGTGGTTCAACGCCGAAAAGGGTTTCGGTTTCATCGAGCAGGATGGTGGCGGCCCTGACGTGTTCGCCCACTACTCGAACATCGCCTCCCAGGGCTTCCGCGAGCTCCAGGAAGGCCAGAAGGTCAACTTCGACATCGCGCAGGGCCAGAAGGGCCCGACGGCCGAGAACATCGTCTCTGCCTGACGCACGCGTTGGACGAGCCGGGTCCCGCACCTTGGGGTGCGGGCCCCGGCTCGTCCGTTTTTCCGCAGGGGGGCAGGGCCCACGGCTCCGGAATTGAATTCCGTAAGAGCCTCCGCGGCCCGCCCGGTCGCACGCTCGGCCCACCCCGTTCCGCATTTTCATCCGGCCCGTTCTCGCTATTCTCCGCGCGGTGCTTTTCGCTGCGGGAATTCCTTGATACGCGCCGCATCAAGGAAGGTTCCCCAATGAACCGCACACGTACGAATGAACGATCCTCCCGCGGCCGCTCCGGCGCCGGCTCCTGGTCCTCCCCCACCCGTTCGGGTGCCCCCACCCGCTCCGGCGGTGGCGGCGGCGGCGGCCAGGGACGCTCGGGTGGCTACGGCCGTCCGAGCGGCGGCTACGGCCGCCGTCCCTCGGCCCCCCAGGGGGAGTTCGCGCTGCCCGAGACGATCACCCCGGCGCTGCCCGCCGTCGAGGCGTTCGCCGACCTCGGCATGCCGGGACCGATCCTGGCGGCCCTGGTGGCCGGGGGCGTGACCGTCCCGTTCCCGATCCAGGCCGCGACCCTGCCGAACACCCTCGCCGGCCGTGACGCCCTCGGCCGCGGGCGCACCGGCTCCGGCAAGACCCTCGCCTTCGGCCTCGCGCTGCTGTCCCGTACCGCCGGGCGACGCGCCGAGCCCCGTCAGCCGCTCGCACTGATCCTCGTACCGACCCGCGAGCTGGCGCAGCAGGTCACCGACGCGCTCACCCCGTACGCCCGCGCCGTGCGGCTGCGGCTGGCGACCGTCGTCGGCGGCATGTCCATCGGCCGGCAGGCCTCGGCGCTTCGCGGCGGCGCCGAGGTCGTCGTCGCCACGCCCGGGCGCCTCAAGGACCTGATCGACCGCGGCGACTGCCGGCTCGACCAGGTGGACATCACCGTGCTCGACGAGGCCGACCAGATGGCCGACATGGGCTTCATGCCCCAGGTCACGGCCCTGCTCGACCAGGTCAGCCCCGGCGGCCAGCGGATGCTGTTCTCCGCCACCCTGGACCGCAACGTCGACCTGCTGGTGCGCCGCTACCTGCACGACCCGGTCGTGCACTCCGTCGACCCGTCCGCGGGCGCCGTCACCACGATGGAGCACCACGTGCTGCACGTGCACGGCACCGACAAGCAGGCCACGACCACCGAGATCGCCGCCCGCGAGGGCCGCGTGATCATGTTCCTGGACACCAAGCACGCGGTGGACCGGCTGACCCAGGACCTCCTCAACAGCGGGGTACGGGCCGCCGCCCTGCACGGCGGGAAGTCGCAGCCCCAGCGCACCCGCACCCTCGCCCAGTTCAAGACCGGACACGTCACCGTCCTGGTCGCCACGAACGTCGCCGCCCGCGGCATCCACGTCGACAACCTCGACCTCGTCGTCAACGTCGACCCGCCCACCGACCACAAGGACTACCTGCACCGCGGCGGCCGCACCGCCCGCGCCGGCGAGTCCGGCAGCGTCGTCACCCTGGTCACGCCCCAGCAGCGCCGCGCCATGACCCGCCTCATGTCGGACGCCGGGATCAACCCCACCGTCACCCAGGTCCGCTCCGGCGAAGAGGCCCTGAACCGGATCACCGGCGCCCGCACCCCGTCGGGCGTGCCGGTCGTCATCACCGCGCCCCCGGCCGAGCGCTCGTCGCGCAGCGCCACCTCCCGCGGTGGTCGCGGTCGCCCCTCGCAGGCCCGTCGCCGTCCGGCCCGTACGCAGTCGTCGCTCGACGCCGCCGCGTAAGGCCGCGACGCCCGACCGCGGCTCGGCCGCGGTCCGGCGCGTGGCGTACGGCCCGCGCTACGAGGCCCGCGCTACGAGGCCCGCGGTATGAGGCTTCGGGCTCCGGGCCCTACGGTTGAGGCCTGAGGGCCGAGGCCCCGGGTCGGGGCCCGGCCCCGGCCGGGGTCGGGCCATCGGGCCGTCCCCCTTCTCCCCTGCGATTCCCTGTGAGGTCCCATGCGCTGCGTCATCGCCCGCTTCCCCTTCGACCTGACCAAGAGCGGCGTGCTGGAAAAGATGAAGGGCGTCAAGCCCGAGCCGGTCACCGGTGACTCCGTGATCATCGGACGCCGTACGTACCCCGTGAAGCAGGTCGGTGAGGTCGTCACCCGGCAGGACCGCCGCGACTTCAGCGCCGCCGAGGTCGTCCGGGCCATGACCGCGCTCGGCTTCACCTGCCGCACCCTCCCCGTCGAGGCCGCACCCGCGCCGGCGCCCGCCCTCACCCCCCTCCAGCGGGCCGAGGCGGCACTCGGAACTCCGGTGTCCGCCTGACCCACCGAACCCGCCCGCAGGTGGGGACGCCGGCGTTGCCCCGAGGGTGGGGCGACGACGGAACCTGCGGATGGTGTTGAATTTCCTTCGGGGCCCCGGTGCCGTACGGCGCCGGGGCCCCGTCACGTTCCCCGAGGAGGTGCGGATGACGGCGGACAACCCGCTCGGCGACCGACTGCAAGACGACGACTACCCCGCCTACACGATGGGAAGGGCGGCCGAGATGCTCGGCACCACGCCCGGGTTCCTGCGTGCCATCGGTGAGGCCCGGTTGATCACCCCGCTGCGCTCGGAGGGCGGCCACCGCCGCTATTCGCGCTACCAGCTGCGGATCGCCGCCCGGGCCCGGGAACTCGTCGACCAGGGCACTCCGGTCGAAGCGGCCTGCCGCATCGTCATCCTGGAGGACCAGCTGGAAGAGGCCCAGCGCATCAACGCCGAGTACCGGCGTGCCGGGGGCCGACCGGACGGCGACACCGGCTGACCCCGCGGCCGTCCGCGCCGCGCCTCCCCCCGGGACGCTCCCCGGCCCCCGTGAACGCCCGGCTCCGGGCGTTCACCGTCCGGGACGGCCGGATCACCGCGCTGGACGTCCTCACCGACCCCGAACGGCTCGCGCGGATCGACCTGAGCGCGGTCCTCGCGGGCTGAGCCGGCGACGTCCCCCCGCTCCGGGCCCCACCGGGCGGGGGCTCCCGTGGGCGCGTCACACCGCCGCGGGGCGGGGGAGCGCCGTCGGGGGCTGGATCAGCGGGGGGTTGAGCCGGGCGAAGCCCTCCTGGCGCTCGTACGGGAAGTACGGGTACGGCGCCGGGCGGTGGCTCACGGCGTCGAGGCGGGCCGTCTGTTCGGCCGACAGGGACCAGCCGACCGCGCCGATGTTCTGTCGCAGCTGCTCCTCGTTGCGCGCGCCGATGATGACGGACGAGACGGTGGGGCGGCGCAGCAGCCAGTTGATGGCCACCTGCGGGACGGTCCGGCCGGTCTCCCGGGCCACTTCGTCGAGGACGTCGACCACGTCGTAGAGGTGATCGTCGTCGACCGGCGGGCCGTAGTCGGCGGTGTCGTGCAGCCGGCTCCCGGCGGGCAGCGGACGGCCCCGGCGCACCTTGCCGGTGAGCCGGCCCCAGCCCAGCGGGCTCCACACGAGGGCGCCGACGCCCTGGTCCCGACCCAGCGGCATGAGCTCCCACTCGTAGTCGCGGCCGACGAGCGAGTAGTGGACCTGGTGCGCCACGTAGCGCGGGAAGTCGTGCCGGTCGGCGGCGGACAGGGACTTCATCAGCTGCCAGCCGGCGAAGTTGGAGACGCCCACGTACCGGATCTTGCCGGCGCGGACGAGTTGGTCGAGGGCGGAGAGCACCTCCTCGACGGGGGTGGCGGCGTCGAAGGCGTGCAGTTGGAAGAGGTCGAGGTGGTCGGTGCCGAGGCGGCGCAGGGCGTCCTCGGTCGCCCTGATCAGGCGGGAGCGGGAGGTGCCGGCGTCCATGGGCCCGTCGCCCATCGGCAGGCCGGCCTTGGTCGACAGGAGCACCCGGTCGCGGCGGCCCCGGACCGCCCGGCCCAGGACCTCTTCGGAGGCGCCGTCCGAGTAGACGTCGGCCGTGTCGAAGAGGTTGATGCCCGCCTCCAGGCAGATGTCCACCAGCCGGCGCGCCTCCTGGGCGTCGGTGGTGCCCCAGGCCCCGAAGAGGGGGCCCCGGCCGCCGAACGTGCCGGCTCCGAAGCTGAGGGCGGGGACCTTGAGACCGGACGCGCCGAGCTGCCTGTATTCCATGACGTTCCCTCCAGAAAGCGGTAACGGAACCGCAGACCCTTTAAGGTGGTCCCAACGTAACACCGCATCGCCACTAATGGAACCGGAGACCCGTTATGGCTTCGAAGGATGACGTCGCCGCCGAACCCGGAACCGTCCGCCCCGGGGGCCGCACGGCACGGGTCCGTACGGCCGTCCTGCGGGTGGCCGGGGACACCCTGGCCGAGCAGGGCTTCCACGCACTGGACCTGGCCGAGATCGCCCGCCGCGCGGACGTCGGGAAGACCACCGTCTACCGCCGCTGGGGAACCGTCGCCGCGCTGGTCGCCGACCTGCTGACGGACATGGCGGAACAGTCGCTGCCGCGCACCGAGACGGGTTCCCTGCTCGACGACCTCACGGCCAACGCGGACCTCGTACGGCGGACGCTGACCGATCCGCGCCAGGGGGCCCTGTTCAAGGCGGTCATCGCGGCGGCCACGAGCGATCCGAGGACGGCCGAGGCCCTGCACCGGTTCTACGAGGTCCGCGTCGCGGAATGGGCGCCCTGCGTGCGGGAGGCCGTGGAGCGGGGCGAACTCCCTGCGGGCACCGACCCCGCCGAGGTCATCCGGGCCGTCTCCGCGCCCCTGTACTACCGGTTCCTGACCACCGACGCCCCCTTGGACGAGGCCGCGGCGACCCGCGCCGCCCGTGCCGCCCACGCGGCGGCCCGCGCGGGGGCGTACGCCTGATCGGGGGCCGCGGGCCCGTTCCTCCGAGGGGAGCCGGTGTCAGGTGCGGTCGACGAAGACGCTGGTCGACTTCACGCGGGCGGTGGCGCGCATGCCGACCGCGAGGCCCAGTTCCTCCACCGCTTCCCGGGTCAGCAGCGACACCACCCGGTGGGGTCCGGCCTGGATGTCCACCTGGGCGCCGACCGTGCCCAGCTTGATGCCGGTCACGATGCCGGGGAACGCGTTGCGGGCCGACGTGTACGCGGCGTCCTCGCCCTCGGCGCCCTCCTGCGCGACCTCGACGCAGAACGCCGCCAGGTCCGGCCCGTCCACGATGCGCCGGTTGCCCTCGCGGCGCGTGGGGAAGCGGCCGGCGTCGGCCCAGCGGCGGGCGGTGTCACTGCTGACGCCGAGCAGCCGGGCCGCCTGACCGATCGTGTAGGACTCCATGGGCCGCAGCCTAGGCGGTACAGGCCCCGCTCCCGCCCCCGGGCACGGGGTGGGCGGCGGGCTGCCGGGGTGCGGGCCCGTTGCCGGGGTCAGGCCGCGGTCGCGCGGTCCGGCGGGGTTCGGGCCGTCCCCGGGCACGGGGTGGGCGGCGGGCTGCCGGGGTGCGGGCCCGTTGCCGGTGTCAGGCCGCGGTCGCGCGGTCCGCCGGGCCCAGCGCGCGGTCCAGCAGCGCGGCCGACGGCATGCCCGTGGCGGTGGTGCCGTCCGGGAAGCGCAGGAAGGGGATGCCGGGCAGGGCCTCGCGCCGGACCCGTTCCAGGGCGGCGCGCAGCTCCGCGGCGCCGTCGTCGCGGCGGGCGAGGGAGAACTCGGCGGCGATGCTCCGCAGGACCTCCGGGTCGGCGATGTTCAGGCCGTCGGTGTGGTGGGCCCGGAAGAGCCGCTCGACCACGTCCTCGGCGCGGCCCTGCGCCTCGGCGTCCGCGATCAGCCGGTGGGCCTCGAACGTGTTGGACCAGACGGCGCGTTCGTGGTCGAACTCCAGGCCCTCGGCGGCGGCGAGTGCGGTGATGCGGGCGACGGCGGCATCCGCTCCCGAGCCGAACGCCCGGCGCAGCACCGCCGATTTGGGTTCGGCCTCGCCGCTCGCCCCGGGAGCCAGCTGGTAGGGGTGGAAGACGAGGTCGACCGTGCCTCCGGCGGCCCGGACCCGGGCGGCCGCCCGGCGCAGCCGGTTGAAGGCGAAGTACGACCAGACGCAAGGGATGTCGAGAGTGATGTCGATCTTCACCGGGGGCCTCCGAGTACGGTTCCGGTAACGGGAACGGCTGACGACGCCAACGTAGGAGCGCACAGGTGTCGTGGTCATCTGTCGGATGACCGGGATCGAAGGGGGAACTTTCCGTGCTGGTGGGGAGGGGCGAGGAACTGGCCGTCGTGGAGCGGTTGCTGGCGGGGGCGGCGGCCGGGCGCAGCGGGGTCCTGGTGGTCCGGGGCGAGGCCGGCATCGGCAAGACCGCACTGCTGGACGCGGCCGTGGCCGCGGCGGGGGACGGTCCACGGGTCCTGCGCGGCACCGGCACCGAGTTCGAGAGCGCGCTGCCGTACTCCGGGCTGCACCTGTTGCTGCGGCCGGCGCTCGACCGGATCGACGCCCTCCCCGGGGCGCAGGCGGGGGCCCTGCGGACCGCGCTCGGCATGGGTGAGGCCGCGCCGAGCGGCGGGGACCGGTTCCTGGTCGGGCTGGCGGTGCTGACCCTGCTGGCGGAACTCGCCGAGGAGCAGCCGCTGTTCTGCGCACTGGACGACGCCCAGTGGCTGGACCTGGCCTCCGCCGAGGCATTGGTGTTCGCGGCCCGGCGGCTGCACGCGGAGCGGATCGCGGTCCTCTTCGGCGTACGGGACCCGCACACGCCGGCGTTCCGGCCCGACGGCTTCGACGAACTGCGGTTGCGCCGGCTCGACGCGGCGGCCGCCGGCGACCTGCTGACCCTGTACGCGGCCGACCTGCACCACCACGAACGGCAACGCATCCAGCGGGAGGCGGAGGGCAACCCGCTGGCCCTGCTGGAACTCACCACGGCGCGCCGGGAGGGGCACGGGCCGGCGTACGACGGCCCGCACGGCCGGATCGAGCAGGGCTTCGCCGCCCGGATCGGGGCGCTCCCCGAGGCGTCCGGCACCTTGCTGCTGGTCGCCGCCGCAGCCGACGAGGGCGACGCCGGGACGGTGTTCGAGGCCGCCGGGCTGCTGGGCGCGGGGGTCACCGACCTGGCGCCCGCCGAGGCGCAGGGCCTGGTCCGGCTGGACGGGGGCCGGCTCGTCTTCCGGCACCCGCTGATCCGCTCGGCGGCCTACCGGTCCGGCCCGGCCGCCCGCCGGCTCGCCGCGCACCGGGCCCTCGCGGACGCGGGCGGCGGGCACCGCGCCGCGTGGCACCGGGCCCAGGCGCAGGCCGCCCCGGACGAGGGCGTCGCCGCGGAGCTGGAGCGCAGCGGCGAGCAGGTCCGCGCGCGGGGTGGTCACGCGGCGCTGGCCACGGTGTACGAGCGGGCGGCCGCCCTGAGTCCGGAGCCGATCGAACGGGCCCGCCGGCTGGGCTCGGCAGCGCGGGCCGCCCTCGACGCCGGGCAGTTGGACCGCGCGGGCGAGCTCGCGGAGGCGGCCCGCCGCGAACAGGGCGGCGACGCGACGGCCCGCGCCCGGGTGGCGGAGATCGCCGCGGAGGTCGCCAACGAGCAGGGAGACCTGTCCCGGGCGCACGTCCTGCTGCTGGACGCGGCCCTGCCGATCGCGGCGGCCGAGCCACAGGTCGCCGGGCGGATGCTCTTCCTGGCCGTGGGCAGCGCCTGGGTGGCCGGTGACCCGGAGGCGGCGGCCGGTGCGGCGGCCGCCGCGGCGGAGCTGGACCTGCCGGGCGGCGCCGCGATCCAGGCCCTGGCCCGGGTGTCCTCGTCCGACGCGGGGGTCCGCACGGCCGCGCTACGGGCTCTGCGGGACGCCTCGTCGGGCCCGTTGGGGGATCTGCGCGAGGGCCTGCGGGCGGCGTGCTGGAACGGCCTGTTGGGCGATCACCGGGTCGCGTACGAGCGGGCCGGGGCCGTGGAGCGGGAGTGCCGGGCGCAAGGGGCGGTCGGGTTGCTGCCGCGGGCCCTGCTGGAGGTGGCGCAGGCCCAACTGCGGCTCGGGCTGCACCGGGACGCGCTGGCCGGGGGGACGGAGGGGCTGCGGATCGCCTCGGACACCGGCCAGACCCGGACCCGGGCCCAGCTCGCGGCGGCGCTGGCCCAACTGGCCGCCGCCCGCGGGGACGAGGCCTGGTTCCAGGAACTCGGGTCCCTCGCGGACGCCGTGGACCTGCCCGACGTACGGCACTTGAGGACCTCGGCCGCGATCCTGCTGGACCTGGGGCTCGGCCGCTTCGAAGCGGCGGCCGACCGGGCCGCGGCGTCCCCCGCCGGGTCGGCGTGCACCTGCTGCGGCCGGGACGCCGACGAGGTGGAGGCGGCCGTCCGGGCGGGCCGTCCCGACCAGGGACGGGAGGCGTTCGCCCGGCTGGCGGAGCTGGCCGGGCACCTGGACGGGCCTGCCGTCCACGCGGTGCTGGCCCGGTGCGAGGGGCTGCTGGCGGGCGGCGCGGACGGTGGAGCGGCGCCGGGTCGGGGCCCGGAGGGGCATTTCCGGCGGGCCCTGGAGCTGCATTCCGCCCGGGACACCGACCGGTTCGAGGAGGCGCGTACGGGGCTGCTGTACGGGGAGTGGTTGCGCCGCGGCCGGCGCCCGGTGGACTCCCGGGGACCGTTGCGGGCCGCGCAGGAGGCCTTCGAACGGCTGGGGGCGCGCCCGTGGGCCGACCGGGCCGCCGCGGAGCTGCGGGCTTCGGGGGAGAGCCGGTCCGGCCCGGAGGCGGAGTCCCCCACGGACCGCCTGACGCCGCAGGAGTTGCAGGTGGCCCGGCTGGCGGCCGCGGGCCTGACGAACCGTGACATCGGCTCGCAGCTCTTCCTCAGCCCCAGGACGGTCGGCTACCACCTCTACAACGCCTACCCGAAGCTGGGCGTGACCTCCCGCGTGGAGCTGGCCCGGCTGGACCTCGCGACGTAGCGATACGGCTGGGGCGGCCTGCGCGACCGAGGCGACCGAGGCGACCGAGGCGACCGAGGCGACCGAGGCATCGGGCCGGTGTTTCACGTGAAACCGGGCCGGCCCGAACGCCGTTTCCCCGGCCGGTGTTTCACGTGAAACACCGGCCGGTCCCGCATGCGCCGGCAGGTACCAGGTACCCCACCCCAGTCGTTCGACAGAGGCTCCGGTCACCCCGTCGACCCTAGGTTCAGGGCAAGAGATCACGGGCGGCGCACCGCCCCTCCCGATCCGGCCGCCGCGGCCGGACCCGCCGGACCGACGAGGAGGCACACCATGAGCACGTCCCTGGCCGCCATCGGGGCACCCGCCCCCTCCCGGCCGAACCCGTCACCCATGGCGATAGCGATGGTCGTGATCATCGGCTCGTTCATGATCGTCCTTGACACCACGATCCTGGGTGTCGCCCTGGGCGGGCTCTCCCGGCACTTCGAGGCCCCGCTCTCCACGATCCAGTGGACGGCGACCGGTTACACGCTGGCGCTCGCCGCCGTCATCCCGATCACCGCGTGGGCCTCGGGCCGGTTCGGCACCAAGCGGCTCTACATGCTCTCCATCGCCCTGTTCGGCATCGGCTCGGCACTGGCCGGCATCGCCTGGAGCATCGAGACCCTGATCGCCTTCCGGATCCTCCAGGGGCTCGGCGGCGGCATGGTGGTGCCGCTGGGCATGGTCATGGTGCTGAACGCCTCCGCCCCGGAGCACAAGGGGCGGATGATGGGCCTGTTGGGCCTTCCCGTCCTGGTGGCTCCACTGATCGGGCCGGTGTTGGGCGGCTGGCTGGTCGACGCGGCCTCGTGGCGCTGGATCTTCTTCATCAACGTGCCGGTCGGCGTCCTCGCCCTGGTGCTCGCCGCTCGGGTCTTCCCCCGGGACGCGGTCCGCAAGGCCGTCCGCCTCGACGTGATCGGCCTGCTCCTCCTCTCCCCCGGTCTCGCCGCGCTGATCTACGGACTCGCCACCGGCGGTGAGCACGGTGACTTCACCTCGGCGGGAACGCTGGTGCCGAGCGTGCTGGGCGCCGCCTTCGTGCTGGGCTTCGTCGTCCGGGCACTGCGGACGCGGTCCCCGCTGCTGGACCTGCGGCTGCTGAAGGTGCGCGCCTTCGCCAGCGGCATCGGTACCTTGGCCCTGTTCGCCGGCGCCTACTTCGGGGCCATGATGCTGGTGCCGATGTACTACCAGCTGGTCCGCGGCGAGAGCGCGACGATGTCCGGGCTGCTCGGCGTGCCGCAGGTGATCGCCACCGGCGTCGCCCTCCAGATCACGAGCCGGCTGACGGACCGGATCCCGGCCGGCCGGATCGTCCCCTTCGGAATCGTCCTCGCGGTCCTCGGGTACGGGCTGTTCACCCTGCGGCTCGGCGCGGACACCCCGATCTGGCAGCTGGTCGGCGCGCTGACCCTGGCCGGCGCCGGCGCCGGGATGACGATGATGCCGACCGTCACCGGAGCGACCCGGGGCTTCGCCGCCGAGCAGGTGCCCGCGGCCTCGACCCTCATCAACATCAACTCGCAGATCGCCGGCTCCGCCGGTACGGCGCTGCTGTCGGTCCTGCTCACCACGGCCGCGGCCGGAGCCGGCGGACTGGTCGAGGCCGGCCCGGCAACGGCTCCCGCGCTGGCCGCCGCCTTCCAGGACACCTACGTCTGGGTGGTCGCTCTGATGGCCGCCTCCCTGGTCCCGGCCCTGTTCCAGCCCCGCCGCTGACCGGACCTCACCCGCGGCCGAGGAGCCTCCCGCTCCTCGGCCGCATCGGCACGTCGTCCCGGGCATCCCCCGGGGCGCGCCGCTTCTGCTGTTCCAGGAAGGTGCGTTGGTCGGCGAGGAGGCCGGACGGGAAGAGGGACCTCGGGGCGAACAGCGCCGTCAGGGGCAGCCGCCAGGGCGAGCGCTCGACGGGGGTGCGGACCAGTGCGTGCGTGGCGCCGGGGTACCGGCGGACGGTGAGGGTGCCGGGGGCGAGCAGTTCCCGGTACACGGCTTCGGTCTCGGCGCCGTCCACGTTGAGGTCGTCGGACCCGGAGAGGAGCAGGACCGGCACCGGGGGCATCGCGCGCAGGTCCGCGCTCGCGTCGGCGGTGTGGTTGCGTCCGATGAACGTCCAGCGCTCGGGGCCCAGATCGGGATCGGCGTCCGGGGACGTCCGGTACTCCTCGTACGTGGCCCCGCGCCGCAGCAGCGCGAGGGTGGCCTCCCGGGCGCGCAGGGCGTCCGCGACCCGGGCGGGGTCGGCGCCCTCGGCGCGGAGTTCGGACCGCAGGTGGTACTCGCCCTGCCGGTGCCAGTTGACGGCGGTGCCGACCGCGATCACGAAGGCGACGCCCGGTGCGGGTGCCCGCGCCACCACCTTGGGCAGGACCCAGCCGGCCTGGCTGGCTCCCCAGAGGCCGATCCGGTTCCCGTCGATCCCGGGGCGGGTCCGGGCCCAGGCGAGGGCGTCGGTCGTCTCGCGGGCCCGATCGTCCATCGTCCGGGAGAGCCAGTCGGCCGGCTTGTCGAGCGACAGCGAGGCGTATCCGGCGCGGGCGAAGGCCTCCCAGTAGGGCCGGTAGAACCCGTCGTGGGTGGCGTCCACGTCGCCGTCCCCGTGCACGAACACGACGAGCGGGAAGGGGCCCGGCCCCTCGGCGGGGGTGGCCAGGACGCCCTCCAGGAGGCGCCCGTCGGCGGGCACGGCAACCCGCTGTTCGCGCAGGTCGTAGCTGTTCTGCCAGAGCACGACGCCCGCGAGGGCGGCGGCCACCAGGACGACGGCCGCCAAGGTGACGACGAAGGCCTTGCGCATGCCCGCTCCTTCTCCGCTGATCCACCCGGTCCTTGTCGACCGGGTTCGGTCCGCTCGGTTGTTCCAACGATATTTCTATCATTTCAAAAACGATCGTAACGTCAATGAACGTACTAGGCTTGTCCTCATGACGAACGGGAGCGGACGCATCGAAGTGCGGCGCGGGGTGCCCGAGGGCGCCGAGGAGCGGGTGGCCGAGCTGTACTGGGAGGCCTTCGACCGGAAGCTGGGCGCGGCCTTGGGCCCCGCCCCGGAGGGGCGCCGGTTCATCGCCTCCCACCTGCACCGGGACCGCGCCCTCACGGCGGTGGACGAGGCCGGCGGGGTCCTGGGCGTGGCCGGCTACCAGCTCGCCGGGCGCGGCCTCGTCGGCGGCGACGCGGCGGCCGTCAGGGCGCGGTACGGGCAGGTCAGGGGCCTGTACCGGGTGTTCCTGCTGGCCCTGCTGGAGCGCACCCCGGCCCGCGGCGAGCTGGTCATGGACGGCATCGCGGTGGACCCCGCGGCGCGGGGGCGCGGCATCGGCGGGCTGCTCCTCGACGGGGTCGAGGAGGTGGCGGTCGAGCAGGGTTGCCGACGGATCCGGCTGGACGTGATCGCCGAGAACCCGCGCGCCCGCGCCCTGTACGAGCGGCGCGGCTTCCGGCCCGTCCAGGTGCGGCGCACCCCGTGGCTGCGGCACGTCCTGGGGTTCGGAGCGGTGACGACGATGCACAAGGCGGTGGCGACCCGATGAGCACGTCACGCCCGGCGGAGCCGAAGGACGCTCCCGAGGCCCCCGCGCAGGCGCCGGCGATTCCCACCCGACTGGTGGTGCACGCCCTGGTCCGCGAGGACGGCTCCGTGGACGCCGGGGAGCTCTACGAGGTCGCCGGCGCACTCGGCATGAGCGATCAGCAGGTCCGGCTGTGCGTGAAGCGGCTCGCCGCCGAGGGGCGCTTCACCCAGGAGGGCCGGGGCCGACGGGGCGTCCTGCGACTCACGGGCACGGCGGGGGCGGGGGCGGCCGGCCCGCCCCTGGTCCCGGAGGTGGAGTTCGTCCGGCACGCCTACCGGCAGGACGCGGGGCTGGAGCCGTGGGACGGGACCTGGCACCTGTTCGCGTTCGCCGTCCCGGAAGCGGTGCGGGGCGCCAGGGACGCGCTGCGGGACACCTTGACCTCCCTCGGGGCGGCTCCCGTCCAGGGCGGGCTGTACGCCACCCCGAACGAGGTCGGCCCCTACGTACGGGCCCGCGCGGCGGAGCTGGGCGTCACCGCCGGGCTGACCTGCCTGACCAGCCGGGACCTCGCGGTGGGCGGGATCGTCGCTCCGGAGGAGCTCGCGGCGCGACTGTGGCCGCTGGACGCGATCGCGCGGCGGTACGAGACCCTGCGCGCCCTCGCCGAAGGCCCGGGGGACGGCCTCGCCCACGCGGTGACCCTGGCAGCGGCCTTCTCCGAGGCCCTGGGCCCGGATCCGCTGCTGCCGCCCGAGCTGCTGCCCGCCCCCTGGCCAGGAGCGACCGGCCGCGCGGCGGCGGCAGCGGCCTGGTCCCGGCTGCGGTCGGCGACGGCGCCGGACGGCCCACGCCTCTTCCGGCTGTACGCCGAGGCGGTGGCCGATCCCGGGTAAGTCGCTTCTTCGTGCGCTCCTTCGTGCCCTCCTTCGCTGGTCAGGACCGTGTTTCACGTGAAACCGGCCCCACCTTCGAAGAAACATGCGGGTATGTCGCGTTTGATCCGGGTATATCCACCTGGATGGCAGCCCAGTACGCCCACGGGCCCCGATCCGGGACAACCCCCTCGGAGGAGCGCAGAGTGATGGACCACACCGACCTCACCGACGTCGCCACGCACGAGGCCCGATCCCTCTCGGTGGCCCTGTTCCGCAGGTTGGCCACGCTTCAGGAGGGGTCGTCCGAGTACTCGTACGTCCGCAACACCCTCGTCGAGCTGAACCTGAGCCTCGTGAAGTACGCCGCCCGGCGCTTCCGCGGCCGCAGCGAGCCGATGGAGGACATCATCCAGGTCGGCACGATCGGGCTGATCAAGGCGATCAACCGGTTCGACCCCGACCGAGGGGTCGAGTTCACCACCTTCGCGATGCCGACGATCACCGGCGAGATCAAGCGGTTCTTCCGGGACACCAGCTGGGCGGTGAAGGTGCCCCGCCGGCTCCAGGAGCTGCGCATCGACTCCGCCAAGGCGCATGACGCCCTCGAACAGGACCTCGGCCGTGAACCCACGGACGCCGAGATGGCCGAGCAGCTGCACGTCACGCCGGAGGAGTTCTCGGAGGGCCAGAAGGCGGCCCGCGCCTACTCCGCCCGCTCGCTGGACGCGCCGGCGCCCGAGGACACCGAGCGCGACCCGGTCGCCGAGCGGGCCTCGCTCGGCGAGGAGGAGGCCGCGTACGACACCATCGAGTGCCTGGAGTCCCTCAAACCGATCCTGGCCGGCCTGCCGGACCGGGAGCGCGCGCTGCTGACGCTGAGGTTCGGGCAGGAGCTCACGCAGTCCGAGATCGGCGCCCGGCTGGGACTGTCCCAGATGCACGTGTCCCGGTTGCTGAACCGCACCTTGAACCGTCTGCGCTCCGGCCTCCTCACGGACGCCTGAGGCCGCGCCCACCGCGCCGACAAGGACGCCCGCCCCCGCTCGGGGGCGGGCGTCCTTGCGGTTACGCCTCGGGTGCCGCCTGCGGTGCCGTGACCTCCAGCCAGACCGTCTTGCCGGCCCGGCCGTCCGCCGAGGGTTCCCAACCCCAGCCCTTCGCGAGGCGTCCCAGCAGCACGAGCCCGTGCCCGCCGGGCCGCGAGCGGCTCTCGGCCGGCCGGGGGCTCGGCGGTTCGGGGCTGTCGTCGCTGACCTCGACCCGCAGTCGGCCCGGGCCGTGGCGCAGGACCAGTTCCCGGGGTCCGCCCGCATGCAGGCAGGCGTTCGTCACGGCCTCGGACACCAGGAGGAGCGCGTCCTCGGTTTCCTCCGCGTACGGCGGCCACAGCCAGTCGTCGAGTGCGCGCCGGGTGAAGTCCCGGCATCGGGTGACCACCCCGGTCGTCGCGCCGCCCAGGACGAGCCTCCGCGTCTGCTCAGCCACAGGCTCTCCCGTCTCCGACCTGCCCCTCGGCGCCGCACCTACCCGGCCCTGCCTCGGACAATCCCATTCTTTCCCCCACCTGGACACGACCGGAACATACGGCGTACCGGCCCCCGGCAGAAATGGAGCCCGAAAACGGGCCCCAAGTCGGTACGAACGGGACACGCCGCAGGCCCCGTGACGGCTTCGCGGGGCCGCGCGGGCGACCGCGTCGATCCGGGCCCGCCCGCGCTGTCGCCGTCCTCCGGCCGCGCCGGGCCGCAGTTGCCCCCGGGTCCACATCCTGGACAACTACCCTCGATATATGAACGCAGCAGCCGACGCTCTCGCCACCGTGAAAGACGCCGACCGGAAGCACGTCTTCCATTCCTGGTCGGCGCAGGAGCTCATCGACCCGCTCGCCGTGGCCGGAGCCGAGGGCTCCTACTTCTGGGACTACCAGGGCAACCGCTACCTCGACTTCTCCAGCGCGCTCGTCTACACCAACATCGGCTACCAGCACCCCAAGGTGGCCGCCGCCATCGCCGAGCAGGCCGGCAAGCTGTGCACCGTCGCCCCCGGCTTCGCCGTGGACGTCCGCTCGGAAGCGGCCCGGTTGATCGCCGAACGCACCCCGGGCGACCTCGACAAGATCTTCTTCACGAACGCGGGCGCCGAGGCCGTCGAGAACGCCGTACGGATGGCCCGGCTGCACACCGGCCGGCCCAAGGTGCTGTCCGCGTACCGCTCGTACCACGGCGCCACCTCCACGGCGATCAACCTGACCGGCGACGCCCGCCGCTTCGGCAACGACGGCGCGACCGCCGGCGTCGTGCACTTCTGGGGGCCCTTCCTGTACCGCTCGCCGTTCCACTCGGCGAACGAGACCGAGGAGAGCGAGCGCGCCCTGCGCCACCTGGAGGACACCATCGTCTTCGAGGGCCCGCAGTCCATCGCCGCGATCATCCTGGAGACCGTCGGCGGCGCCCCCGGCGTGCTCGTCCCGCCGCCCGGCTACCTCGCCGGCGTCCGCGCGCTCTGCGACCGCTACGGGATCGTGTTCATCCTCGACGAGATCATGGTCGGCTTCGGACGCACCGGGACGTGGTTCGCCGCCGACCACTGGGACGTCATCCCCGACCTCCTCTGCTTCGCCAAGGGCATCACCAGCGGCTACGTGCCCCTCGGCGGGGTCGCCATCTCCGCCGCCATCGCCGAGACCTTCGCCCGTCGGCCCTACCCGGGCGGTCTGACGTACTCGGGACACGTCCTGGCCTGCGCCGCGGCCGTCGCCACGGTCAACACGATGGTGGAGGAGGGCATCGTCGAGCAGTCCGCCCGGACCGGCTCGGAGCTGCTGGGCCCGGGCCTGCGGGCGCTCGCCGAGCGGCACCCCTCGGTCGGCGAGGTCCGGGGCGCGGGCACCTTCTGGGCCCTGGAACTCGTCCGCGACCGGGAGACGCGCGAGCCGCTCGTCCCGTACAACGCCTCCGGCGGCGACAACGCGCCGATGGCGGAGTTCGGGGCGGCCTGCAAGAAGGGCGGCCTGTGGCCGCTGATCGCCGGCAACCGGATCCACATCGCCCCGCCCTGCAACATCTCCGCGCAGGACGTCGCGAAGGGCCTCGCGATCCTCGACGAGGCGCTGACCGTGGCCGACGCGCATACGGCCTGACCTGCGAAATTGTAGGGTCGCCCAACCCGTGGGTGCTGGTGTTCGGATGATTCGTACGGTGGTTGAACCGTCGTACACATGCTGCAATCCGTGCAGGAACCGCAACGAGCGACACATTGCGGGCCCAAGCACCTACGGACCGGGATGCACGTCAGTCCCGGGGCGGCCCCTCCGGGCCGAACGGCGGGGAGCGGGACGTCCTTCGCGGGCGGGCGCTGGACGCCGGGCGTACGGGATCCAGAAAACCGGACTCCGTGTTCCCGAGACCCGAAGGAAGACAGCATGAGCAAGCACGTCCTGGCCCAGAACCAGTACGGCAAGGCCGAGAACCGCATCGTCAAGGTCACCCGCAAGGGCAGCGACGGTTCCTGGCACGAGATCCGCGACCTCAACGTCTCGGTCGCGCTCCGCGGTGAGTTCCGCGACGTCCACCTGACCGGCGACAACGCCAACTGCCTGCCGACCGACACCACCAAGAACACGGTGTACGCCTTCGGCAAGGAGCACGGCATCGCCTCCCCCGAGGCCTTCGGCATCCTGCTCGCCAAGCACTTCGTCTCCTCGCAGCAGCCGATCCGCGGGGCACAGATCCGCATCGAGGAGTACGCCTGGGAGCGGATCCCGGTCCCGACGCGCAAGGAGCAGCACTCCTTCGTCCTCAAGGGCCAGGAAGTGCGCACCGCGCAGATCACCTACAGCGAGACCAGCGGCCTCCAGGTCATCTCGGGCCTCAAGGACCTGACGGTGATGAACTCGACGAACTCCGAGTTCCACGGCTACATCAAGGACAAGTACACGACCCTGCAGGAGGCGTACGACCGCATCCTGGCGACCAAGGTCACCTCGCGCTGGGCGCATTCCGCGCTCGCCGCCGACGACCCGGAGTACGACTGGGACCGGTCGTACAAGAAGGTCCGCAAGCACATGCTGGAAGCCTTCGCCGAGACCTACTCGTACTCGCTCCAGCAGACGCTGAACCAGATGGCCGAGCGGGTGCTCGACAACTGCCCGAAGGTCAACGAGGTCCGGCTGAACCTCCCCAACAAGCACCACTTCCTCGTCGACCTGGAGCCCTTCGGCCTCAAGAACGACAACGAGGTGTACTTCGCGGCGGACCGGATGTACGGCCTCATCGAGGGCACCATCCACCGTGACGGCGTGCAGCCGGTGATCGCGACGTCCGACTGGATCGTCGCCTGACTCCTCCGGCCGGCCTGGTGACCACCTGGCAGCGCCGTCGGTACGGCCCGGACCGCGTCGCGGGGTCCGGGCCGTCGTACTGTGCCGGGCGGTCGAGCCGTCCCGGGTGGTCCAGCCGTCCCGGGCGGTCGAGCCGTCCTACGCGGGCTCCGCGGCGGGCGGCTCCGCTTCCGGCGCGCCCAGCAGCAGGTTCCAGCGGCCCGCGCGGCCGCTGAGGGTGGTGACCGTCGCCGGTCGGACGTCGAGCCGCCAGAAGGCGGCCGGCGGCAGTTCAAGCGCCGCGACCACGGCCGCTCGTACGACGGCCTGCGCGGCGACCGCGCGGTGCGTGCCGGGGGCCAGCGCGGCCAGGTGGGCCCCCGTGCGGGCGATCAGCGCGGTCACCGACTCCCCGCCGCCCGGCGGCGCGTACTCCGGGTCGGTCAGCCAGCGCCGGACGGCCTCGGGGTCCTCGGCGGCGACCTCGTCGAGGGTGCGGCCCGCCCACGCCCCCGTCGCGGGTCCCGCCAGGCCCTCGTGGCCGGGGCAGGGGTCCCCGTACCCGAACCGGGCCCGGCCGGCGTCGGGTTCGCGCGGCGGGGTGGTCAGGTGCAGGCGTACGGACGACATGGGGGGAGCGTAGGGCTCGGGACCAGGGCGCGGGACGGTGTGCGTGCGCCGTGGCGCTCGATCCACCCGCGCGGTACGTTCTCGGACGACATGACGAAGGTACGACGGAAGCACGGTGAGAATCCGGCACGGTCGCGCCACTGTGAACCCGCTCCCGCACGCCGGGAAGGGAAGTCAGACCCGCCGCCTTCGTCGCGAGCACCACTGACCGGGACGCGTGTTCCCCAGGAGGTTCTGCCATGGCCCACTCCGCCGTGCCCACGACGGCTCCCGCCGCCATCACCCCCATCTCCCTCTCCGCGCTGGCCCCCTGGGCCGTCTTCGCGGGCGTACTGACCCTGGTGCTGCTGTACTTCGTCGGCGTCGAGCAGGGCGCGACGGCCCTCTTCGAGGGCGAGACGATCCACGAGTGGCTGCACGACGGGCGTCACCTCCTCGGTTTCCCCTGCCACTGATCCCGCCGACCGCTCGTCCGCGTTCGCGATGCCCGCGTTCGCGTTCGCGTTCGCGACGTGCGTATTCGTGACGTCCGCATCCGCGCAAGGGAACCCATGTGAACACCGTCTCCCCCCGTGTCCTGCTCGTCCGGGGCATGGTCGCCGGTCTGTTGGCCGGTGTCGCCGCCTTCCTCGTCGCCTACCTCCTCGGTGAGTCCAAGGTGGACGCGGCGATCGCCATCGAAGAGGCCGGCGCTGCCGTCGGCCACGACCACGGCGACGAACCCCCGGTCAGCCGGGCCCTCCAGGCCACGGCCGGCCTGGGCACCGGCGTGCTGCTGTTCGCCGTCGCCCTCGGCGGCATCGCCGCGCTCGTCTTCTGCTTCGCGCTCGGCCGCGTCGGCCGCTTCGGGCCCCGGGCCACGTCCGCCCTGGTCACCGGCGCCCTCTTCGTCACCGTGACGCTGGTGCCGTTCCTGAAGTACCCCGCCAACCCGCCGGCCGTCGGGGATCCCGACACCGCCGCCCCACGCACCGCCCTCCATCTGCTGATGATCGCCCTGAGCGCGCTCCTCGCGGCGGGCGCGCTGCTCCTGGGCCGGCGCCTGGCGTCCCGGCTCGGCAACTGGAACGCCTCGGTCGTCGGTTCGCTCGCCTTCGTCGCGGCCGTCGCCCTGTCGTACGCCCTGCTGCCCGGCGTCAACGAGGTGCCGGATGGTTTCCCGGCCGCGCTGATCTGGGAGTTCAGGCTGGCCTCGCTCGCCATCCAGACCACCCTGTGGGCCACCTTCGGTCTGGTCTTCGCTTTTCTGGTCGACCGCGCTCTTGCCCCCGCCGCCACTGCCAAGGAGGCTGTACAGCCGATGAGTTGAGGAAGTCACGCGTGACACCCGTGGTGCGGTTGGTGCGACGGGTGCCTGAGCGCGCGTGCCGAACGTGTTGAGGGTGGGAGCCGGGACATGCATGCCGCGATCTGGGAATGGCGGGGTTGGTCCGGCGCCACGCCGTTCTGGCTGAACTCGTTACTCCTGCTCCTCGCCCCCTTCACGGCCGTCACCCTGCTCGCCCAGATCGGCGTCATCACCGTCCTGGCCGCGCTCGGCGGCCTCGCCCGCCAGCTCTGGTACGGCGACCACGGCCACTCCGCCATGCACCTCGCCGCCGCCCTGATGGGGGCGGCGGCGGTGTTTTTCGTCGTGGTGTGAGCCGTCGCGCTCTCCCCGGGGCGACCCCGAGGCCACCGGCCGGCGGGTGAGAATGGGGTTTCGAACGAACGCGGGGGCTGGTGTGACGTCAGGGCAGGACATACCCGAGGAGTACCTGAGCGGGTACGTACGGATCCTGGAAGGCGTCGCGGCGACCGGGCGGCGCCCCGGACGGGACGAACTGGACGCCCGTCGGGCGCTCGGCGAGAAGGCGGCCGAAGCCGGGTACGGGCTGCGCGGCCTGGTCGGCGCCCATCTCGCCGCCACCCGGACGGTGCTCGGCGGCCGGCTCACCCCGAACCACCTGCTGGCGGCGGTGGAACAGACCGTCGACGCCTTCGCCGAGGGGCACGAGCGGGCGCAGCGCCTGGCGATCCGCCAGGAGGAGGCCGCGCGGCGCGAGTTCATCGACGACCTGCTGCTCGGACGCAGCGACCTCGGCCGGCTCAGCGAACGCGCCGCCCGCTTCGGCCTGCACCTGTCCCACGAGCACGCCGTCGCGGTCGCCCGGGGCCCCGAGACGTACGAGGACACGGGCCCGGCGATCCGGCAGGTGGACCTTGCCCTGACCGGGCGGTTCGGCAACCGGACCTTCCTCCTCGCCACCAAGGACGGGATGCTGATCTGCGTGGCCCCCGGCGACCAGGACGACGTCCTGGCCCACTTCGCCAAGCAGGCCTACGCGACGGCCGCCACCCACGGCCTCGTCGGCATCGGCCGGCCCCATCCGGGCGCGGGCGGGGTCGTGACCTCGTACGAGGAAGCCCTCGGCGCCCTCGACCTCGCGGACCGGCTCGGCCTCGAAGGGCCGGTGCTGCGCTCGGCCGACCTGCTGGTCTTCCCCGTGCTGGCCCGGGACCGGGCCGCGATGGCCGACCTGGTGCTCAGCGTGCTGGGCCCGCTCCAGGCGGGCCGGGGCGGGGCCGGGCCCCTGCTCGACACGCTCACCGTGTACTTCGACTCCGGATGCGTGGCGGCCGAGGCGGCCCGGCGGCTGAGCCTGAGCGTGCGGGCGCTGACGTACCGGCTGGAGCGGATCCACCGGCTGACGGGCTCCGACCCCGGGGATCCGGTGGACCGCTACACCCTCCAGACGGCGGCGATCGGGGCCCGGTTGCTGGACTGGCCGGCCCAGGCGTTCTAGGGGGCTGCCGGAGCGGACCTCGGCCCCGGCTCCGGCTCCCGGGCGGCGCGGTGGCCGGCCGGTCGGGGTGCCGGCCGGCTCCGGGGGTGGGGCAGGTTCGGGGGTGGGCCGGTTCGGGCCCTGGGGCGGGTGCGCGCGGTCGTCTGTCTGCCGACGGAGGGGTCTTCGTCCTCCGGTCGGGGGCTTCTGGGGCTCCGGTGGGGAGTTCACCGGTGTGTCGGGGCACAAAGCCGGGCATGAGCGGTGCGCGATTCGCACGGACAGTGGCGGCCAGGGCCCTGACAGTGGCCTGCGTCGTGCTGTTGTGCCTGTTCGGTGCCGGTCCGGCGGCCGCGACGGTCGCCGAGATCCGGCCCGCCTCCTCCGCCCCGGTCGAACCCACCGAGGGGCAGTCGGATCCGGCCTCGGACCCCGAGGCCCGCGCCGCCCTGCGGGCCCCGACCCGCGCGCTGCCGTCCGTACGGCAGCTGCCCCCGAGGGTGTTTCACGTGAAACACCCGGGCTCGCCCTCCCGCGTGACCTCGTACGAGCCTGTCGGGCCGGTCACCTCACTGATCGTCGTACGGAGTGTGGTCCTGCGCTGCTGAGCGGACCGAGCAGCAGAGCGACCCCCACACCCCCTTCGAACACCGTGAGGTTCCGCCATGCCCATCGACCCGTACGCCGCTCTGAACGCCATGCTCCGCGCCGAGGCGGCCCGCTTCACCCCGCCGGCCCGCACGCCGGAACGCCCCGCGCCGCAGGCCGTGACCACCGAGCCCGAGGCCGAGAGCGAACACCCGGCGGCCGTGGGGGCGGGAACGCCCGACACGGCCGCGTAGCGCCCGGGGACACGCCCCGGACAGGACACGGGGTGGCGCCGGTTCCCATGCCCTCGGCGTGCAGCAGTGGTCACGTGAGGTTCGACCACGGGCAGGGAACCGGCGCCGCCCCCAGTGTCCGGCCGCGGTGGCGCGCACCGCTTCGTGCGCGCGGCCGAGGAGGCGTCCGTCGAAAGGACGATTCGGGGGCCGAGGTCCGCGCGGGTCCGGTCAGGGTTCTCGCGTGTAGTAGCGGTAGAACGCCACGAGCCCCACGCCCACGCCGACCGCCAACCCGACACCGGTCGCGCGGAGCACCGATTCGTTGGTCAGGCTGTGCAGGTAGCCGGCGGCGACACCGCCGAAGACGCCGTACGCGGCGGCGTGCACCTCGCGCCTCAGCCGGGGACCCACCCGGGCCAGGGCGAACATGATCGCGGCGAAGAGGACTCCGCACAGGATCCCGTAGAAGACGTTGCCCGCGTCGACCGGGCCCATCTGGCGCTTGATGAACGCCGCCCACACCCCGTAGACGAGGCCGGCCAGCAACGGGCGGAGCAGCGCGCTCCTGCTCGCGTGGTGTGCGTCGGCCGACCTCGCCGGTCGGCGCCGCCGGGAGACGGTAGGTGCCGCATGTGCCATGACGGGCTCCTCTCTTCCATCCTCCAGAGCACACCCGCCACCCCCGCCCGGCAAGTGGATCACCCGTCCCGGCGGTGGGTGAGGACGCAGGCGGGGCCCGGTCCCGGCCGTGGACGGGCCGGCGCCGCCGGCCGGTCCCACCCGGTCGCAGCAGCAGCGGTGGCGCCGCCGCGCGCCCCGCCTTTCCCTGGTGACGTGCGCACCTTCCTGTCGGCGGCCCTCATCGTCCTCGTGACCCTGCTCGTGCCCGCGAGCGCCGTCGCGTACTGGGCCGATCACGAGTTGGGGAACGCCGACCGGTACACCGCGGCGATGTCCCCGCTCGCCGAGGACCCCGCCGTCCAGGGAGTCGTCGTCACCCAGGCGGGCCGCGCCCTCGCCGGTCAGATCGACGCCGGCCCCTTCCAGGACACGGTCGACGAACTGATCGGGGAGGCCCTGCGCTCCTTCGCCGGCACCCCCGCCTACCGGACGGCCTGGGACGCCGCGAACCGCGCCGCCCACGCGGCCTTCCTCGACGCCCTCACCACCGGCCACGGCGACGCCCTCACCATCGACCTCGCCCCCGTGATCGCCCAGGTCAAGAGCGAACTGGTCGGGGACGGCGTGCCCTTCGCCGACCGCATCCCGGAAACCCACCTGTCCGTGAAGGTCATGGAGTACGACAACCTCGGCGCGCTCCGGAAGGGCTTCCACATGCTCCAGATCGCGGGAGTCTGGCTGCCCCTGCTGACCCTGGCGCTCGCCGCGGCGGCCATCGCCGTCGCAGTGCGGCGCCGGCGTGCCGTCCTCGCCACCGGGATCGGGCTCGCCGTCGGGGCCGGACTGCTGTGGATCACGGTGACCCTGTGCCGCCGGCTCGCCCTCGACGACCTGCCGACCGACGTTGACCGGCCCGCCGCCGCCGCGGTCTACGACGCGCTCACCGCCTACCTGCGGACCACCGCCTGGGTCGTGCTCGCCGTCGGCCTCGCCGCGGCGCTCGGCGCCTGGCTGGCCGGCCGGCTCCGCCGCACCCCATAAGCTCGGAAGGTACCCATCCTCCGCGAAACTCCCCAGAAGAACCGATTCGCGAGCGGCGACACGGAAGCGGAATGACCACCGAACGACGCACCGACCACATACCCCCCGGCCGGGACCGGACGAACCCCCTGGCACCCCCCGCCTGGCTGCTCGCGGGCCTGCGGCCGACGGCCGCGCCCGTCCCGTGGGCCGCGGTCCTGCGCGCGGGCGTCGCCCTCTCCGTCCCGCTGGCCGTCGGCTTCGCCCTGGACGAGCCCGAGTACGGTGCGCTCGTCTCCATGGGCGCCCTCTCCGGGGTGATCGGCGACACCGCCGACGCCTACCGGATGCGGGTCCTCAACATCGCCGTCCCGCAGCTCTTCGGCGCCGTCGGAGTGGCCCTGGGCACCCTCGTGTTCGGGCACGGCTGGCTCGCCGTCGGCGTCCTCACCCTGATCGCCCTCGTCTCCGGCATGATCTCCTCGATCGGCACCGTCGCCTCGGTGTCCGGGCTGCTGCTCCTGCTCAACGCCGTCGTCGGCGCGGGGCTGCCGATGCCCCGGCCCTGGTGGATCGCGCCGCTGTTGCTCGCGGCGGGCGGGCTGTTCGTCCTCGCGCTCACCCTGCTCGGCTGGCCCCTGCGCGGCCGCCGACCGGAGCGGGCGGCCGTCGCCGCCGCGTACCGGGCCCTCGCCGACGGCCTCGAAGCGGCGGGCGGGCCCGGGTTCGCGTACGAGGACGCCCGCCGCCGACTCACCCTGGCCCTGAACCACGCCTACGACCTGGTCCTGGGTCGGCGTGCCCGCGTCCACGGGCGCAGCCCGTCGCTGGTACGGATGCTCGCCCAGCTGAACGTGCTCATCCCGCTCGTGGAAGCGGCCCCGGCCGCGCACCTGCGGCGTCGGCCGTTGCCGCCCGCGGTGCCGGCGGCCGTCCGCGAGCTGGCCGACGCGGTGGAGGAGGGGCGCACCGGGGCCCACGTCCTCGTGCTGCCCGCCCCGCACAGCCAGTCCGAACGGGCCGTCGACGCCGCGCTGCGGCACGCGGCGGCCATCGTGCACCTCGCCGAGCCGGAGACCCACAACGTCGACGACCGGCTCGGCCGGCCCGCCGCGCTGCGGGTGCGGGCGCGGCGGGCGGTGCGCGACATGATGTTCTCCTCGGCGTCATGGCGGTACGGGCTGCGGCTCGCGCTGTGCATCGGGCTCGCCCAGTCGCTGGTCTCGCTGATCGAGGTCGAGCGCTCGTACTGGGTGGCGCTGACCGTCACCTTCGTCCTCAAGCCGGACTTCGGGTCGGTGTTCTCCCGGGCGTTGCTGCGGGCGCTGGGTACGGCGGCGGGGTTGGTGCTCGCGGCGGCGGTGCTCGCGGAGGTGCCTCGCGGGTGGTGGGACGTGCCGGTGATGTTCGCGCTCGCCGCGCTGATCCCGGCGTTCTCGGCGAAGGGGTACGCGTTCCAGACGGCGGCGATCACGCCGGTCATCCTGTTGCTGTCCGACCTGCTCAACCACCAGGGGTTCGACCTGATCCGGCCGCGGCTGCTGGACAGTCTGATCGGGTGCGCGATCACGCTGCTGGCCGGGTACCTGCTGTGGCCGGAGAGCTGGCGGACCCGGCTCGGGGACCGGTTGGCCGACTGCGTGGACGATGCGGCGCGGTACGTGGAGCGGTGCTTCGCGCCGGTAGCGGACGAGGCGGGGGTGCGGGTGGCTCGGCAGGCGCGGTTGCAGGCGCGGCGGCGGATCTATCGGGACCTGTCCGGGGTGCGGAGCGAGTTCCAGCGGGCGTTGACGGAGCCGCCGCCGACGGGGGCGCGGGCGGCGGCGTGGTGGCCGTTGGTGGTGGCGGTGGAGCGGATCGTCGACGCGACGACGGCTGCGCGGGTGCGGGTGAACCACGGGGCGGTGCCGCCTGCCGCGGAGGAGGTCGAGCGGATCGCGCGGGAGCTGCGGGGGCTCGCCGAGGGGGTCCGCAGCAGTGTGACGCCGGTCCGGGTGGTGGTGCCGCCGGCGGCGGACGCGTCGAGCGTGTTGGCGCCGGTGCACCAGGAGGTGGCGGCGGCTCGGGCGATTGCGCAGCCTGTGCGGTAGCCCTGGCCGGGTGGGGGTGGGGCCGGGGCTGCGGGTGGGGACTGCGGGTGGGGTCGGGGCCGGTGCCGGGGTGGGGTGTCGTCCGGGACGGGCATGATTTATGGCGCCCTGTCCGGGGTGGATTCGTCGGGCGGCACCGCGCGCCAACAAATCACGTTTTGGTCCCGGACGACACCCCACCCCGACCTGCGGCACCGTCCGGTTCAGGTTCGCCGGGGGTGGGGCGGAGATGCGGGGGGCGGGCCTTGGGTCTGTGTGCGTGGGGGGGCGCTCCAATGGGTCATTGTTCGGGCCCGGGGGCTGGGGTGGGGGGAGCATCGGGGTATGAGGGACTCGGTGCGGCGGGGGTGGTGGGTGGGGGTCGTCGTGTGGTGTGCCGGGTGTGCCGACGTGGAGGGGTTGCAGAGCGCCGGCGACTTCGGGACCGTGCACGCCCCGCAGAGCCTGTGGCGGGAGATCCGGCCCGATCCCCTTGGCCCGGGGCAGGAGCCGGGCGCGGCCGCCGTCGTGCCGGGGCTGCCCGAGGTGACCACCGGCAGCATGCGCGGCGTGAACGCGGTGGACGTCGTACGGGCCGACGTCACCGCCGCCACTGCCCAGGACGGCGGCACGGGCCGGCTCGTCGACCCGCGGGCGGCCCAGCGGCTGACGCTCTGCACACAGGCTGTGGACGGCGGTCCGGACTGTCCCGTGCGGCCCCCCGTCCTGCACGACGTGACGGGCAACGGCAAGGACGAGCTGATCACCGCCCTCGACATCGACGGCCGGCTGAGCGAACTGCGCGTCTACACCGTCCGCGACGACGGCAGCGTCGCCCGGATCCTGTCGCGCCGCGCGGTCCTGGAGGGGGTGGAGGTGGCCGCCGAGCACCTCGCGGTGCGTGAGCCCACCTCGAACCCCGAGTACATCTCCGTCTCCGACTACGTGTGGGACCCGGACGCCGGGATCATGAACCTGTCGCAGCTGACCCTCGACGAGTGCTCCGCGCTCGCGAAGGCCCCCCTCGGCGAGGACGGGGCGCGATGCGCGCGCTGAGCAGCCTGCGCTGGAAGATCGCGCTGACCACCACGCTCGTGTGCTGCGCGGTCGCCGCCGTACTGGGCGTGCTGGTGCACAACGTGGTCGCCGAGCAGATCTCCGGCGAGGTCCGCAAGGACGTCTACGGGGACCTCGACCACGCCCTCGGCCACTACGAGTACGGCACCGCGCACGGTGACATCGCGGTCGCCCTGGACCCGCCCGCCCTGCCCGCGCCGCTGCGCCGGCTCGTCGCGCGCGGACAGACCGGCAGCATGGTCGGCGAGTACCGGGGCGAACCCGTCATGTGGGGGGCCGGGCCCGCCGACCGGAAGGCCCTCGCGGTGTGGATCCCGTACGAGGGGACGCGCGAGCGGCTCCGCGACATCGACACCGCGATCCTCGCCTCCTCGGCGCTCGCCGCCGGAGTGGTGGCCCTGGCCGGCCTGTTCCTCGCCGACCGGATCAGCCGCCGGCTCGCCCGGACGGCGGCCGTCGCCCGCCGGATCAGCGGCGGGGACCTGGACGCCCGGGTGGGTTTCCCCACGCGCCGCTCCGACCCCCGCCGGGCCGGCGATCGCGACGAGGTCCGGGACGTGGCGCAGGCGCTGGATCTGATGGCCTCGTCCCTGCAAGCACGGCTGGAGGCCGAGAAGAGGTTCACGGCCGACGTCGCGCACGAGCTGCGCACCCCGCTGACCGGTTCGCTGGCCGCCGCCGCCCTGCTGCCGGAGGGACGCCCCAAGGAGATGATCAACGACCGCCTCAAGGCCCTGCACCTGCTGACCGAGGACCTGTTGGAGATCTCCCGGCTCGACTCCGGGGTGGAGCGGGCGGAACTGGCGCGCATCGACCTCGGCCGGGCCGTCCGGCGGGCCGTCGCCGGGACCGGACTGGCCGCGTCGGTGGAGGTCGTACGGGACGCGGTGGTGCTCACCGACCGGCGACGGCTGGACCGGATCGTCAGCAACCTGCTGGTCAACGCCCACAAACACGGGCGGCCGCCGATCGAGGTCACGGTCGAGGGGCCGGTCGTGGTGATCCGCGACCACGGGGCCGGCTACCCGGCCGAACTGATCGAGCAGGGTCCGCGGCGCTTCCGCACCGGGGACCCCGGGCGCGGGCGCGGCCACGGGCTGGGGCTGACGATCGCCGCCGGTCAGGCGGCCGTCCTGGACGTGTCGCTGACCTTCTCCAACGCCCGCGACGGGGGCGCCGTGAGCACGCTCCGGCTGCCGGTGGGGCTTTTGACGCCCGACAGTTGAGGGGGCGGTCGACCGGGTCGGGGCCGTGTTTCACGTGAAACACGGCCCCGATCAACGGCGCAACTCGGGTCGTCAGACGCCGATGTTGCGGCCGTCCTTGCGCCACACCGAGACCACGGAAGGACGGACGATCCTGCCCGGTCCGTCGGGCCACACCGACTGCGGCTTCTCGACGGACGCGCCGTCGATCTCACCCGGGTGCTGAACCGCGACGAGGACCCGCTTTTCCTGGATGATCGGGCCGCAGGTCTCCGCGCCGCGCGGCACGGTGAGGAACTGCTTCAGCTCACCCCGGCGGTCACCGGTGGTCGCGACGCCGAACAGACCGTCGTGGGAGCCGAGCTGGTTGCCGTCCGTGGAGATCCACAGGTTGCCGTGCGGGTCGAACGCCACGTTGTCCGGGCAGGAGATCGGGCTGACCTTGTCCTTCGGGAAACCGGCGAAGTAGGTCGACGGGTCGTTCGGGTCGCCCGCGACCAGGAACAGCCGCCACGCGAAGCCGTCGCCGGCCGGGTCGTCGAAGTTCTCGGCGAGCTCCAGGATCTGGCCGTGCTTGTTCAGGTTGCGCGGGTTGGACTCGGTGGCGCCCTCCTTGCCGGGCTTGCCACGGTCCGTGTTGTTGGTCAGCGCCACGTAGACGCGGCCCGTGCGCGGGGACGGCTCGACGTCCTCGGGGCGGTCCATCTTGGTCGCGCCGACCTTGTCTGCGGCCAGCCGCGTGAAGACGTAGACCTCTTCGGCCGTCATGCCCTCGACGTGCGAGACGTTGCCGGTGGCGAGCTTGATCCAGATGCCGGAACCGTCGAACTCGCCGTCGGCGGGCAGCTTGCCCGAACCGTCGAACTGCTCGACCGGGGAGTCACCGGTCAGCTTGGCGACGTACAGGGTGCCCTCGTCGAGCAGCGTCAGGTTGTGCTCCTTGGCCGCGCGCGAGTTGCCCTTCTTCATCTGCTTCGACGAGACGAACTTGTAGAAGTAGTCGAAGCGCTCGTCGTCGCCCATGTAGACGACCGGACGGCCGTCCTCGGTCAGGCGGGGCTGGGCGGCCTCGTGCTTGAAGCGGCCGAGCGCGGTGCGCTTGCGCGGCACGGAGTTCGGGTCGTACGGATCCAGCTCGACGACCCAACCGAAGCGGTGGGACTCGTTGGGCTCCTGCGCCACGTCGAAGCGCTTGTCGAACCGCTCCCACTTGCGCTCGGTGGCGCCCGAGGTCACGCCGTAGCGCTTCAGGCGGGCGGCCGCGGTGGGGTCGGTGACCTGGCCGGCGTTGGCGAAGTACTGGTTGAAGTTCTCCTCCCCGTGCAGGGTGGTGCCCCACGGGGTGGTGCCGCCCGCGCAGTTGTTGAGCGTGCCCAGGACCTTCGTACCGGTCGGGTCCACGGAGGTCTTCAGGAGCGCGCCGCCGGCCGCCGGGCCGGTCATGCGGAACTCGCTCTTGGTGTGCAGGCGACGGTTGAGCTGGTGGCGGGTGACCGCGGTCAGCTTGCCGCTGCGGTGGTCCTCCTGGACGACGACCACGGACAGGCCGTGCGCGGCCCAGGCGATCTCGACCTGCTCGCGCGTCGGGTTCGCCGGGTCGTAGCCCTTGAACATGAGGATCTCGTCGGTGTACTCGTGGTTGGCCACGAGGAGCTGCCGGCGCTCGTAGTCACCACCGAGCGGGAGCAGGCTCAGGAAGTCGTTGTTGTAGCCGAACTGACCGGCCTGGGCGGCGGCGGTCTGCTTGTCGGCGTTGAAGCCCGGAGCGCCCTTGACGATCGGCTCGCCCCAACGGATGACGACGTTCTGCTCGTAGCCGCCGGGAACCGTGACCTTGTCGTCGGTGTTCGGCGCGACCGACGCGAAGCGCAGGCCGCGAGCGGCCTCGCCGCCGCGCTGGGCCTCGGTGACGGGGGTGGCGTTGGCGCTCTGGCCGCCGTTGCCGCCGAGGGTGACCGCGGTGCCGGCGGCGGTCGCCACCGTCACGACCGCGGCGGAGCGCAGCATCGAGCGACGGGAGTAGGCACGGGCGATGACGTCGCCGACGTACTCGTTGTCGCTCTTGTTGGGCACCTCGTGGAAGCATGCGTCGCCGCAGCGGTAGCGGCAGGTGAGAGCGGAACGGCCGCTCCCATGCGGGTTGCCGATGAGCGGCAGGAGCTTGCGCACGAGGTGTCCTCCGGAAGGTGCACGGTGCCGACAACGTGTCGGAACGAATCCAGCCGTGACGCTAGGCCCGGGTTGCGCCGATGCGGCGGCGCTGGGATGAACGCCGGATGAACCCGGCACGGCGGGGGGGCAGTTCGGCCGCGGGCACGTTTGCCCGGACAGTCGGGCGCCACGAAAGGCGACCCTGCCGAAGATCCAGCCGGACGGCCGATAACCTTACGTGTCCACTCTGGGCAGGGATCATCCGCGCAGCACGGACAAATGACTCACACACTCATGCGAAAGGCCTGGCCCATGGGTATTCGGAGCTTGTTGCGCAAGGTGTTCGGACGGTCTGCGGAACCGGTTCCGGAGACGTCGGACGCCCCTTCGGCGGCCCTTCCAAGCCAGACGGAACGCACCCCGCTGGACGTGGCCGCCGAGTTGGTGGCGGCGTCCTTCGACAACCCGACGGTGCCGCCGCAGCCGGCGCCGCGGGACCGCGAGCCGGGGACGGTCATGACCGCCCCCGTGCCCGCCACGGACCCGACGGTCCCGGAGGCGCGCCGCCCGGTGACCCCGCAGTCGCCGCAGGGCGGCGGCGAGGGCCCGACGGCGACCCCGACGGGCGGGGCGAGCCCGGCGGGTCCGGAGGCGAAGGAGCCCCCGGCCGCGGTCGCGGAGCCGGCTGCCGAGCCGGCTGCCGAGCCCGTCGCTGAGCCCGTCGCCGTGGCGGAGGCGCCGGCGGTCGTGAAGGCCGATGCCGAGCCGGCTGCCGAGCCCGTCGCCGTGGCCGGGGTTCAGCCCCCGACCGGCGTGGGGCCCGAGGCCGAGGCGGCCGTACCGGCCGTGGCCGAGGACTCCGCCTCCGCGGTCGAGGCACCTGTCGCGCAGGCCCCGGCCGACGTCGCAGCCGAAGCCGACGTGCGGGCCGCTGCGGTGGTCGAGGTCGTGCCCGAGGCCGAAGCGGCCGCCGTGGCACCGGCCGTCGCGGTACCGGCCGTCGCGGCGGTCGCCCCGGAACCGGAAACGGAACCGGAACCGGAAGCGGAAGCAGAAGTCGCTCCCGAGGCCGCCTCGGTCGCACCGGCCCCGGTCGCGGTAGTAGCCCCCGAGGCCGAGGCACCCGTGCCCGCCACCTCTCCGGTGGAAGCGGAGCCCGAGCCGGAGCCGGAGCCCGAGCCGCTGCCCGCGGCCGCTGCGGTCACCGCCGACGCGAACGCCGAATCCGAGCCCGAAGCGGAACCCACGGCGGAACCCGCGCCGGAACCCGTGGTGACCGAGCCCGCAGTGGCCGAGGTCGCTCCCGGGATCCCCGCCCCCGTGGCGGAGCCCGTGGCCCCCGAGGCCGTGCCCGTAGCAGCAGCAGCAGCAGCCGTCGCGGCCGCGACGGTGCGGCGGCGGGCGCCCGGGGTGAGCGGGGCGTACAAGGCCGCCGGCCAGGTGCTGCGCGGCAAGGGGAGGGTCGGGGCGCGGGCCAAGGTGTACCTCGTCCTGGACCGTTCCGGCTCGATGCGCGGGTTCTACAAGGACGGCAGTGCCCAGCACCTCGCCGACCACGCGCTCGCGCTGGCCGCGCACCTCGACGAGCGGGCCACCGTCCACACGGTGTTCTTCTCCACGGAGGTGGACGGCACCGCCGACCTGACCCTGGACGCGCACGGCGCGAGCTGGGTCGAGGCCCGGCACTCCGAGCTCGGTCGGATGGGCCGCACCAGCTACCACGCGGCCGTCGAGGCCGTCCTGGAGCGGTACCAGAAGGACGGCGGCGAGGGCCCGGCCCTGGTCCTCTTCCAGACGGACGGCGCCCCCGACAACCGTCAGCCCGCCCGGCAGGCCCTCGTGGACGCCGCGACGGCCGCTCCGGACGTCCGCTGGCAGTTCGTCGCGTTCGGTGACCTCGACTCGAAGGCGTTCGACTTCCTGCGTCGGCTGGACGCCGGGAACGCCGGCTTCTTCCACGCCGGCCCCGCGCCCGCCGCACTGCCCCCGGCCACGCTCCTCAAGGGCCTGCTCGACGGCTTCTAACAGCGGCGGCGGCACCCGAACGAACGAAGGCGGCGCCCCCTCCCGACGGAGGGGGCGCCGCCTTCGCGCGTCACGGGGTTCAGCCGCGCGGGGAGCCCGCGTCCGGGATGACCGCGTCGGAGACGGGACGCTCCGAGGTCTTGGTCTCGACCGGCTTGCGCAGCGCGATGTTCAGCTCGCGCAGGCGGGCCTCCTCCAGCACCGTCGGTGCGCCCATCATCAGGTCCTGGGCGTTGCCGTTGAGCGGGAACGCGATGGTCTCGCGGATGTTCGGCTCGTCGGCCAGCAGCATCACGATGCGGTCGACGCCCGGGGCGATGCCACCGTGCGGCGGGGCGCCGAGGCGGAACGCGCGCAGCATGCCCGCGAACTCGCGCTCGACGGTCTCGGCCTCGTAACCGGCGATCTCGAAGGCCTTCAGCATGACCTCGGGCTCGTGGTTGCGGATGGCGCCGGAGGACAGCTCGATGCCGTTGCAGACGATGTCGTACTGCCAGGCCAGGATGTCGAGCGGGTCCTTCTCCTCCAGGTCCTTCATGCCGCCCTGCGGCATGGAGAACGGGTTGTGGGAGAAGTCGATCTTGCCGGTCTCCTCGTCCTTCTCGTACATCGGGAAGTCGACGATCCAGCAGAAGCGGAAGACGTTCTCCTCGAACTGGCCCGCGCGCTTGGCCGCCTCGACGCGGACGCCCGACATGATCTTGGAGACCTCGTCGAACTCGCCGGCGCCGAAGAACACCGCGTGGCCGGCCGCGAGGCCGAGGCGCTCGGTGAGGACCTTGACGTTCTCCTCGGTGAGGAACTTGGCGATGGGGCCGGTCAGGGCGCCCTCCTCGCCGACGCGGACCCAGGCCAGGCCCTTGGCGCCCAGCGAGATCGCGTACTCGCCGAGGCCGTCGAAGAACTTGCGGGGCTGGGCGGCGACGTCCGGGACGGCCAGCGCGCGCACGTGCTTGCCGGCGAACGCCTTGAACTCCGAGCCCTCGAACACGTCGGTGATGTCGACGAGCTCCAGCTTGGAGCGCAGGTCGGGCTTGTCGTTGCCGTACTTGAGCATCGACTCGCGGAACGGGATCCGCGGGAAGGGCGAGGTGACCTCGCGGCCGTTGCCGAACTCCGTGAAGATCTCGGTCATCAGGCGCTCGATCGGCTGGAAGACGTCCTCCTGCTCGACGAAGGACATCTCCACGTCGAGCTGGTAGAACTCGCCCGGCGAGCGGTCGGCGCGGGCGTCCTCGTCGCGGAAGCAGGGCGCGATCTGGAAGTACCGGTCGAAGCCGGAGATCATCAGCAGCTGCTTGAACTGCTGCGGAGCCTGCGGCAGGGCGTAGAACTTGCCCGGGTTCAGGCGGGACGGGACGACGAAGTCACGGGCGCCCTCGGGGGAGGTCGCCGTGAGGATCGGGGTCGCCATCTCGTTGAAGCCGAGCGCCACCATCTTCGAGCGGATCGACGCGATGACGGCCGAGCGCAGCATGATGTTGCGGTGCATGCGCTCGCGGCGCAGGTCGAGGAAGCGGTACTCCAGGCGGCGCTCCTCGTTCACCCCGTCATCGGTGTTGATGGTGAAGGGCAGCGGGGCGGACGCGCCGAGCACCTCGACGGCGGTGACCTCGACCTCGACCTCACCGGTGGAGAGCTCGGGGTTCACGTTGTCGGCGCCGCGGGAGACGACCTTGCCGTCGATGCGGACGACGGTCTCCTTGGTGACGCTGCTCAGCGCCTCGTTCGCGGCGGTGCCGGGACGGGCGACGAGCTGCGTGATGCCGTAGTGGTCCCGCAGATCGATGAAGAGGATGCCGCCCAGGTCTCGACGATTGTGGAGCCAACCGCTCAGCCGGACGTCGGAGGCGACGTCGGAAGCACGGAGCTCGCCGCACGTGTGGGACCTGTACCGATGCATCAGTCATCCAGTTCTACGCGATACCAGGGAGGATTCAACCGTCCCCAGGTTACCGCCCGGGCGGTGACGGCGTGGGCGCGCCCGGAGAGGGTGGCGAACGGGCAGGTCCATGGGATGACCTGTAAAGATGACCGGGTGCGCACCGAGGACGTCCTGGCCGCCATCGCGACCGGCCTGTGGCGATGGGACAACACCTCCGGGAAGGTCACGCTCGACGGCGAGGCCGCCCGGCTGCTCGGGCTGCCCGCCGAGCCCGTCGTACTGCCCGAGGTGGCCGTGCGCTCGCGGTTCCATCCGGTGGACTGGAACGAGATCAACGCCATCATCACCCTGGCCGTCGCCGAGGACACCCTCGCCGAGGCCCGGCTGCGGATCATGGACGAGGACGGCCGGGTCCTGCGCACCGTCCGCAGCCGCTCCAAGCCGTTGGAGCGCCGCACTCCGGACGGCCGGGTCGACTTCGAGCTGATCGGCACCCTCCAGGAGATCGCCGAGCCGCAGCCCGGCACGACGGCCGCGCACACCCCGATCACGGGTGACTGGCGGCGCTCGCGCGAGGCGTTCCTGCTGGACGCCGGCCGGGCGCTGGCCGAGGCGCGCTCCACGTCGGAGGTGCTGCGGGTGGCGGCCTCGCTGTCCATGCCGGGGTTCAACCCGGACGGGCTGGCGGTCTTCGGCGTCGAGGGCGACCGGCTGTCGGTCATCGGGCACCACGGGCACGGTCCCGGGGACGAGGGCCCCTTCACCGACATGGAGCGGGAGACGGACTACCCGGCCGCGGAGGTCGTCCGGACCGGGCGGGCGATCTACCTGTCGACCCCCGAGGACTACAAACGGCGCTTTCCGGCCGCCTGGCCGCTCGCCCAGCGGTTCGGCAGGGTCTCCTGGGCCTTCCTGCCGCTGATCGTCGCCGGGCGCACCATGGGCGCCTGGATGGCCGCCTTCAAGCACCCGGTGTCCTTCTCGCCCGACGAGCGGTCCGTGCTGACGACGGTGGCCCGGATGCTGGCCCAGGCCCTCCAGCGCGCCGGGGTGGCCGAATCCGAACGGGAACTCACGACGGGGCTCCAGCGGTCGATGATGCCGCAGCTCGGTCCGGAGGTCCCCGGCATGACGATCGCGGCCCGCTACGTCCCGACCGGCGGCGGGCTCCAGGTCGGCGGCGACTGGTACGACATGATCCCGCTGCCCTCGGGCCGCTTCGCGCTGGTGATCGGCGACGTCCAGGGGCACGACGTACGGGCCGCCGGGCTGATGGGCCAGCTGCGGATCGCGGTCCGCGCGTACGCCTCGGAGGGCCACCGGCCGGACGCCGTGCTGTCGCGGGCCTCCCGCTTCCTGGCCGGCCTGTGTTCCTCGCAGGAACGCGAGGAGGACGCCGGGCAGGACGGCGGCCCGCGCTTCGCGACCTGCCTGTACGTGGAGTGCGACCCGGAAACCGGAATGCTGGAGGTGGCCCGCGCCGGGCACCCCGATCCGGCCGTCCGGATGACCGACGGCACCGTACTGATGCGGCCGACGGCGGGCGGGCTGCCGCTCGGGATCATCCCGGACACCGACTACCCGACGACCCGGTTCGTCCTGGAACCCGGCGAGACGATGATGCTGTGCACCGACGGGCTCATCGAGACCGGCGGCCACGACCACGACACGGGCTGGGCCCGGCTGCGGGCGATCCTGGAGACCGAGCCCCCGGAACCGGCGGGCGGCGACGCGAGCGGCGGCGCCGGCTCGGCGCACCTGGAACGGATGGCGGACCTCCTGGTCCAAGCCGTGCACGGGCCGTCCTCGCACCACACCACGGGGCCGCTCGTCGACCGCCGCGAGGACGACATAGCGGTGGTGCTGCTGTGCCGCGAGGGTTCGGACTGCGGCTGCGGCACCACGGCCGCGCACCCGGCGCGGCTCGCCCGGCGCACGATGCTGACCGTGGCCCAGGCCGAACCCGGCCGGATCGCGGGGGCCCGCCGGCAGATCCGGGAGCTGCTGCACGACTGGGCGGACGACGACCAGGTGGACTCGGCGGTGCTGATGGTCTCCGAGATGGTGACGAACGTACTGGTGCACACCGACGGCGACGCGCTGCTGGTCGCCGAGGCGGCGGGCGACCTGGGCACCCGGCGGCTGCGCGTGGAGGTGGCCGACGGGAGCGACGAGCTGCCCCACAAGCGGCAGCCCGGGGAGATGGCGTCGAGCGGGCGCGGGGTGCTGCTCATGGAGATGCTGGCCGACGACTGGGGCGTCGATCCGCGGGGTGAGGGCAAGTCGATCTGGTTCGAGTTGCACGAACGGTCCAAGCCGGACGCCGACGCGCTCGACTGAGCCGGGTCCGCGCGGGTCACCGTGGTTCGATGCCGCGGTGTCGACCCCCGGCGCCGCCAGGTACTCCGACCCCGACCCCGCGGCCGCCCGAGGCCGTACGGCGGCTCGGCGCCCGGTGCGCCGTCGTCCTGCTCGTCACCGCCGTGCTCGGCACGGCCCTGCTCGGGCCGATGCACCGGCGGCTGATCGGCATGAAGGTCAACCGTTCGCTCGCGGCGACACCGGCGACCGGGGACCGGCCCGATGGCATGGCCGGGGTGCATAACCGCAGGTCAGGTCAGTGTCCTGAGGGACCGTCGACTTTCCCTTGCATGTGAGGTGTCTCACCCACCGGGATTTTGCCCTCCCGTTACCCGATGCTTACGATCGCATTTCGAACAGTCCATCGGGGGAGAGTGACTGCTTTGCACACCATGGAATCCGTGCGTCCAGCCATCGCCGACCAAGTGCCTGACCAGCACGCAGAGTTGACGAAAACGGACGCACACGGCACGGGAACCTGCGACTGCGCGCACCTGCGCGGTGCCGTCCACGATCCACGGGGGATCGGGACGCTCACCGGGCGCGAGCGCCAAGTGCTCGCGCTGCTCGGCCACGGCATGCCCAACCGGCTCATCGCCCGACAGTTGGGCGTCGTCGAACGGACCGCGAAGGCCCACGTGGCCAGCATCGTGGACAAGCTCGGCGTCAGTTCCCGGCTCGAAGCCGCGCTGATGGCCCACCTGCACCACCCGCTCATCTGCACCGGGCACGTTGTCCCGAAGGACACCACACCAAGGGACAACTCCCCATTGGACAACACCCCAAGGACCAATACCCCTACCTCCGGGCTCGGTTGTTGACTGGGGAACACCCCGCCGGAACCACGGGCGGGCGTTTCCAAATGATCCGGAGAGCACAATGCAGAAGATCGAGAACGTCAGCGTCATGGAGCTCGTCGGTGGCTTCGAGGCCTACGCCGACGCCGCCGAGCTGAACTTCGAGGCGTCGGCCGACGCCCCGGCGATCACGCCGACCCTCACCACCATCGCCTACACCAAGGTGAGCGTCGCCGCGTCCGCCGCGTCCGTCAAGTGGGGCTGCTGAAGCAGCAGTAGGGGCGGCCGGTAACGGCTGATCCCGAGCGGTCCTGGGCGCGAGCAAGGCGCCCAGGACCGCCGCAGCCCCATGCCCCGGCAACACCCGGGCCCGGGCCCCGCCCATTCTTTCCTGCCCTTCCCTTCCGCGACTCCCGGAGGTGCGGCGATGAGCCGCAGCGTCTCTGTTCTGCTGCCCATGGTCCCGACCCGCGCGGAGCACGCGGCGCCGTTCGCCGCGTTCGTCCAGTGGCGGGGAGCGCGGGCCCTGTGGCACGGACAGGCCCTCCTCAACGAACAGCACCAGATCCTGGCGCAGTTGAGCGGCATGGGACTGGGCGTCCCCTTCGGGATCGGCGTCTCGTTGATGCCGCTGCGCCATCCCGTGCAGGCCGCCATCGAGGCCCGCACGCTCGCCGCGGCCTCCGGCCACCCGATCACCGCGGGCTTCGGCCCCGGCGCACGCGCCTTGCAGGCGATGGTGCTCGGCGAGCCGTACAAGAGCCCGCTGACCGCCTGCCGCGAGTACCTGAACATCGTCCGCGGACTGCTCGACGGCGACGAGGTCGACCAGCGCGGCAGCTACTTCTCCTGCGTCGGCGCCCTGCCGCCCGCGCCCGCGCCTCCCGTCCGCGTCGGACTCGGGGTGCTGCGCCCCGGCATGGCCCGGATCGCCGGCGAGGCCGCGGACGTGGCGATTACCTGGCTGACCCCGCCCGCGTACGTGCGCGACGTCATCGTGCCCGCGCTGCGCGAGGGCGCCGAGGCTGCCGGGCGGCCGGTGCCGCGCGTCGTGTCCGTCGTCCCGATGGTCGCCGCGGCCGACGGCAGGAACCCCCTGACCGCGCTCGCCACCGGCAGCTCCAGCCACTTCGGCGCGCCCCACTATCGGGACATGCTGACCCGCGCCGAGGTGCGGGTCGACCCCGAGGACCCGGCCGCCACCGCCGCGGGCCTCCTCGCCGCGGGCGGAGCCCTCACCGGCGACGCCGCGGAGATGGCCGCGGGCGTCGCCGCGTACCACGCGGCGGGCGTGGACGAGGTGGTCCTCAACAACGTCGGGGTCGCCCTGCTGGAGGGACCGCGCGCCGTACTGCGCGACCTGGAAGCCCTGTTCACCGGAAACGGCTGGTGAGCCCGGTGACCGAACACAAGGGGGACGGCCGGACCGGCACGGGCATCGGGGGCGCCGGGGCCGACCAGGCCGTCGAAGCCGCTGAGGCCACCCGGGCCTCCGCGCCACCCGCGCCCGCCGGGCTCGGGTTCACGCGGTTGCTGCTCGTCGCCACCGGGTCCGTCTCCGCCGCCGAACTGCCGTCCTGGATCGCCTGGTTGCGTGCCACGCACCCCGAGCTGGAGATCCAGACCGTCCTCACCCGCAGCGCCCAGCGCTTCGTCACCCGCGAGTCCCTCAACCTGCTCACGGGCCGCCGCACCATGGTCGACGCCTGGCCGGAGGAACCCGTCCTGCGCGCCCCGCACGTCGACCTGACCGCCTGGGCGGAGGCCGTCCTCGTCCACCCCTCGACGTTCTCGTACACCGCCCGCCTCGCGCTGGGCCTCGCCGACAGCCCCTCACTGCTCACCGCGCAGTGCACGGCGGCGCCCGTCGCCGTCGCACCCGCGCTGCCGCCCGGCGGCGTACGCAGCCACGCCTTCCACCGGCACGTCGAGTCCCTCGCGGAGCGCCCCAACTGCGTCGTCGTACCGCCGGTGCCCGCGCTCAGCCTGACCACCGGGCGCACCGACAGCTGGGCCGCCGCCCCGCTGCCCGACGTACTCGACGCCCTCGGCGCGCTGCACCGACGGCTCACCGCGGAGCCGACGCCGTGACCGCGGCCCCGCACACGGCTCAGGGCGCCGTCGTCGTCGACGCCTACGCCACCGGCCTGCTCGCCACCACCGTCACCGCCCTGCCCGACGGCGCTCACCACTGGCTGCGCCGGCCCGGTACGCGGGCCCCCGAACCGTTCGCCCCGCTCACCCCCCGCCTGCGCGCAGTCGTCGAGCAGACCTCCCCCGGCCCCGGCACCCGCCTGCTCGTCGGGGCGGCGGCGCCGGACGGCGCCCGGGCGTACGCCGCCCCCGGCCCGTACTCCGTGGCCCACTGGCTCATCGCCGGCGGCAGCCCGCACGCCGTCCCCGGCGGCCCGCGCGCGCTCCACGACGCCCTCCGCGAGGTCGGCGCGCTGCTCGCCGCGCTGCACGCCCGGCCCGTCCCCGCGGAGGCCCGCCGGCCGGCCCGCGCCGCCGTCCGGCTCCACGCCTGGCTGTCCGGGCGTACGAACGCCGGCGGCGCGACCGCCGCGGACCTGCTGGGCGGCGCCGCCGTCGGCCCCCTGCGCGACTGGGCCGCCGAAGCCGCGCACCCCGCGACCGGGCACGTCCTGTCGCACGGCGCGCCGAGCCTCGGCTCGCTCGTCCCCCGCGCCGGCGGGGTCGGCGCGGGGGTGCTGCTGACCGGCGAGGACCTGTGCGCCGCACCGGCCCATGTCGACCTGGGCTGGATCGCCGGCGAACTCGCCGAGTTCCGCTGGCTGCTGGGCACCGCCGGCGACCCCCGCGACTGGCAGCAGCCGTTGGAAGCCCTGCTCGACGGCTACGGCGCCGACTCCGCGCCCGCGCGCGACGGCTGCCTGCGCGGCGCCGCCCTGCGCATCGCGCTCCACGCGCACGACACGGCCGCGTACGTCCCGGACGGCGCCGACACGGCCCGCCTGTACGGCGTGCTCGCCACCACGCTCACCGAAGGAGCGGCCGCATGACCGGCATCGGGATCCGCGCGACCGGCGGGACGGGCCCGCGCCGGCTGACCCTCGACAACGGGCTGCGCGTACTGATCGACACGGCGGCGACACCGGTCGGTCTCATAGCCGTCGCGGTGCACTACGGCGTCGGCTTCCGCTCGGAGCCCGAGGGCCGTGCCGGCGTCGCCCACCTGCTGGAGCACATGATGTTCGAGGGCAGCGAACGCCTTCCGGAACGCGCCTACTTCACCGCCCTCGTGGCCGCCGGCGGATCCGCCGAGGGCACCACCCACCAGGACTACACGGACTACGTCCACGTCGTTCCCACCGCGGACCTGGAACGGGCACTGGCCGCCGAGGCCGACCGGATGCGCGCCCCCCTCTTCACCGCGAACTCCCTCGCCGAGCAACTCGCGGGCGTAGGGGCCGAGATCAGGGCCGCCGTCCACGACGCCCCGCTCGGTGGGCTGCCCTGGCCGCTGCTGCCGGCCCTGATGTACGACCGTTGGGCCAACTCCCACGACGGCTACGGCGACCTGCCCGAACTCGCCCGCCTGACGCCCGGGGACTGCGCCGACTTCTTCCGCGCGCACTACGCCCCGGGCAACGCCGTCCTCACGGTCAGCGGCGCCGACGACCCCGACCGGGTCGCCGCGCTCGTCACCCGGCACTTCGCCGCGGTGCCGGCCCGGCCGGCCCCCGATACCGCACCCCGCCCGGTCCTGGCAGAACCCCCGCTCGCCACGGACCGGGTGGGCGTGCACACCGTGCCCGGGGGCGGCGCCGTCAGCCTCGGCTACCGGCTGCCCGACCCCGCGACCGACCTCGACGGCTACCTCGCCCGGCTCGTGGTCGCCCGGCTGCTGGCCGTACCCCCCGTGGACGCGGGCTGCGGCTTCTTCGGGCCGCTGGACGCACTCGACCCCGACACCCTCGTCATCACCCTGCCCGCCGCCGACGAGGACGGCGTACGGGAGGCCCTGCGCCGGGTCGACGACGCACTGCGGGCCCTCGCCGGCGCCGGCGACGCCGAGGTCCGGCAGGCGGCGGGCCGGCTCGCCGACGACCACCTGCGCGCCCACCACGGCGCGGACCAGCGGGCCCGCGCACTGGGCCGGCTGGAGATCCTCCTCGGCGGTCCCGCCCTCCTCGACGCCCTGCCCGACCGCCTGCGGACCCTGGACCCGGACCGGGTCCGGGCGGCCGCCGGCGCCCTGTCCGCCGACCACCGTGCGGTCCTGGCCCTCCTCCCGGGCGGCGCCCCGACCCTGTTCCGCGACCTGACGGCGACTCCCCGCCCCGCCAACCCGGCCCCGCTCCCGCTCCCGCGCCGCGCCCCGACACCCGGCGCGACCGCACAGCCCGCCTCCCGCACCGCCGATACGCAGGCACCGGCACCCGGCGCTGCCGGTACGCCCGCACCGGTACCCGGAACCACCGCACCGGAACACGGCGCCCCCACGCCGGAGCCGGAGCCCCACGACTTCCCTCCTACGCCCGGCACTGTCCCCGCGCCCGCGTCGGCGCCCCGCGACCCCGCTGCCACGCCCGGCACCGCCCGCGAGCCCTGCGGCTCCGCGACCGCGCCGCGTTCCGCCGTCGCGGCGGGTCCGGAGCCGGCACCGGTGCCCGTCGCGGCCTCGGCGGCGCCCCGGTTGCGGGCGTTCGGGTTCGCCGAGAGCGGGGGCGGGAGCGGGCGGGTCGGTGGTGAGCCCGTCGTCGCCGCCGTGCGGGACACCCGGGCGCCCCTCGTGGAGTTCCGGCTGCGTCTGCCCGCGCCCCCGGCGGCCGCGCCCGCCGACCGGGAACGGCTCGCCCTGGTGCTCGCCGACCGCTGGGCGGCCCGCTTCCCCGCGCGGGGATCGGTGTCCACGACCGTGGAGGGCGGCGCCGTCCTGCTCGACGCCTGGCTGCCCGCGCCCGCCCCCGACCCGGTGGTGTTCGCCGACCTGCTCGGCGTCCCGCCCACGGCCGCCGAGCTCGCCGACGCGGAACCGCGCGCCCGGGCCCGCATGGGCGGCCGGGTCAGCAGCCCGACTTGGCTCGTCGAACAGGCGCTGCGTCAGCGGCTCCTGGCCGGCGGGCCCGTACCGGGCGGCAGCGGCGTCACCCCGCCCCCGTACGCGGGGGGCGTCGAGCTCACCGCCGTCGGCGACCTCGATCCCGACGCCTGGGTCGCGGCGGCGACCGCCGCCCTGCGTCCCCCGCTCACCGCACGGCCCGGACCCGCCCCGTCGTTCCCGGCCGCCACCGAGGGCCTCGCGCTGCTCACCCTGCCCCCGGCCCTGCCCGCGACCGTCGCCCACCTGGTGTGGGCCACCCCTGAACCGCCCCCGACCGGGTCGTTCGCCGCGCGCTGGCTCGCCGTGTCCGTGCTCGGCGGGGGCCAGCCCGGCGCACGGCTCGCCGCGCTGCGCACGCCGCAGGCCCCGTACGGCTTCACCTCGTACGCGGGCCGCTTCGGCGACCACGCCGGTACGGGGCCGCTCGTGCGGATCCACGCCCAACTGCCGCCCGACGGAGCCGTCGAGGCCGCCGCCGTAATCCGCGCGGAGCTGCGCCGCACCGCGACCGAGCCGCCCACCGCCGGCGAGGTGGACGCCGCCCGCCGGTACTGCGCGGGCCAGTTCGCGCGCATGCCGCAGTCGCAGTCCTCGTTCGCCGACCAACTGAGCGCCTGGCTCGCGACCGGCCGACGGACCGCCGAACTCGTCGACTTCCCCGACGCCCTGTACGGGGCGCCGGCCGCCGAGGTGGCCCGTGACTGCGCCCGCCTCTTCGCCCAGCCCGCCTACGCCGGAGTGCTCGCCGCCCCGGCCACCGACCCGGCCGGACCAGCCGACCCGGCCCGACCCGCCGACCCGGCCGCTCCGGCCCTCCCGGCCGAGGAGACCCCGTGACCCGCACCATCGCCCTCACCCCGCCCCGCACCGAACTGCGGTTCCAGCCGGTCGATCTCGACGGCGTGCCCGAGGTCGACGCACTGCTGCGGCGCCTCGGCACGGGCCCCTTCGACCGCGCCGACCTCACCGCGCTGCCCGGCCGCAACGACACCTGGGCGGGCCGCACGACCGGCGGCGCCCGCGTGTTCGTCAAGCGGCTGACCGGGCCGCCGCAGGACGTACGGGCCCGGATGGGGCGCGCGCTCGCCTACGAACGGATCGTCGCGGACGCCCCCGCCGACGTACTGCGCGGCCCCGCGCTGCTCGGCAACGACCCGGACGCCGGGCTGCTCGCCTTCGACTACCTCCAGGACGCCCGGAGCGGCGCCGAGTTGATGGCCGACCAGGAGTTCACTCCGGAGCTCGCGCACCGCGCCGGCCTCGCCCTGGGCCGGCTGCACGCCCGCCCCGTCGGACCGCGCGACGACCTGGAGCGGAGCACGCCCGTCCTGCCCTCCCCGGAGCTGCTGGAGGCCCTGCCCGCCGCCGTGTTCGAGGAGCTCAGCGGCGCGGAGCTGGAGACCTGGCGACTGCTGCAGAACGACGCCCCGCTGATCACCGCCGTGCACCGACTGCTCGCCGACGAGCGGGCCGCGCCGCGCGTGCCCGCCCACTGCGACCTGCGGATGGACCAGTTCCTGATCACCGGCCGGCCCGGCCCGGACAGCCGGCTGCACGTGGCCGACTGGGAGGAGTTCCGCCTCGCCGACCCGGCCCGCGACGTGGGCGGCTTCGCCGGCGAATGGCTGCACCGCGCCGTCCACGACATCGTCACCACCCGCGGTGACGCCGACACCGCCGCCTTCGCCGGCCTGTCCATGACCCGCGAGACCGTGCTCGCCCGCGGCGCGGAGAAGCTGACCCGGCTGCGTCCGGTCGTCCAGGAGTTCTGGCGCGGCTACCGCGAGGCCCGGCCGGACGCCGATCCGGGCCTGGCCGAACGGGCCACCGCCTTCGCGGGCTGGCACCTGCTGGACCGACTGCTCGCCGGGGCCGCCCGTTCCAACCGGCTGCTCGGCATCGAGCGGGCCGCCGCCGGCATCGGTCGGACGGCCCTTCTCGACCCCGCCCGCTTCACCCACGTCGTCGGACTCGGAGACGCCTCGTGACCACCGCCGCAGCCACCGCCCCCACCGCGCCGGCCGACGCCGCCCTGGCCCCCGCCCTCGCCGACGCCCTGGCCCGCATCCACCTCTCCGCCGACGGCCTCACCGCCACCGTCGGCCCCCGCACCATCGAGGGCGAGTCCACCCGCGAACTCCAGCAGCGGCTGGGCGCGGCCCTGTACGAGGTGTTCCACACCGGCCGCGCCGAGGCCGACACCCGCCCCCGCCGCATGGCCCCGCGCGACCACGGCTTCGAGCGCGAGCTGGCGGCGGCGCTGCCGCACCACGAGATCACCCGCACCGGGGTCCTGCTCCGCGCCCCGCAGCCGCCCACCACCGACAGGGGGGCGCGCGTACCCGAGGCACCCGCGTCCGAGGCACCCGTACCCGAGGCGCTCGTGTCCTGGGACGGCGTCCGCGTGCGGGTTCCCGTGGCCCGCCTCACCGCCGACGGCCCGCTCGTGCCCGGCGCCGAGGTGCGCAGCCCCGCCTCCCCGGCCCGGCCCGCGCTCTCGCCCGGGTTCTTCTACGCCATGGGCTCCCGAGAGCCGCGCTTCGGCGACGAACTGCTCCGGGTCTACGTCCACCTCACCGATCCCGCCCGGGCCCCGCGCGTCTGGGGCGCCGTACTGGAGCGCCTGGAGGCGGCCGGGGCCGGCTACCACGCCAAGGTGCTGTCCGGTCCGGCCGACTACCCCCGTCGCGACGCCCTCGTCGTCTACCTGGGCGCCGAGTCCCGGGGCGCCTGCCACACCGTCGCCGACGCCGTCCGCGACCTGCCCGGCACCGGCTCCGACACCTCGGTCTTCGCCCACCGGCTCGGCCCCGCCGCCGCCGTGGCATGGGAGCCGGCCGACCCCCGGCCCGGCGCGGGCGGACTGAGCTTCGGCCAGCACCGCGCGGCGGCCCTCGCCGAGGCCGCCGTACGGGCCGCCGCAGGAGCCGGCTCCGACACCGACGCCCACCCCGCCCGCTCCGCGTTCGCCGGCGCCGGCATCGACCCCGGCGCCCCCTACCGGAACCTGGCCTCCCCGGGCCTCCCCGCCCGCTGAGCGGGACGGCCCCCGGGCCTCCCGTCCCCCCACCCCCACCCAGCCGGAAGGCAGCGCGATGCACCACCCCCCCGAAGGCGAAACGGTCCCGGCGGCCGTGGAAGTACGAGGTCTCCGCAAGGAGTTCGACGGCAAACCGGCCGTCGGCGGAATCGACCTCACCGTCCCCCGGGGCAGCTTCTACGGCCTCGTCGGCCCCAACGGCGCCGGCAAGACCACCAGCCTTTCCATGATCACCGGCCTGCTCCGGCCCGACGCGGGCACCGTCCGCGTCGCCGGGTACGACGTCTGGCAGGACCCGTACGAGGCCAAGCACCGCATCGGCATCCTGCCCGACGGCCTGCGCCTGTTCGAGCGGCTCTCGGGCCGGGAACTGCTCCGCTACACCGGGCGGTTGCGGGAACTGCCCGCCGCCGACACCGAGGCCCGCGCCGAGGAGCTGCTCGACGTGCTCGGGCTCACCGAGGCCGGCGACAAGCTCGTCGTCGACTACTCGACCGGCATGCGCAAGAAGATCGGCCTGGCGGCCGCGCTGCTGCACAACCCGCCGGTGCTGTTCCTCGACGAACCCTTCGAGAGCGTCGACCCGGTGTCGGCCGAGACGATCCGCGAGGTGCTGCGCCAGTACACCGCGACCGGCTCGACGGTGATCTTCTCCAGCCACGTCATGGAGCTCGTGGCGGCCCTGTGCACGCACGTCGCCATCATGGCCAAGGGCAGCGTCGTCGCCGACGGCACCCTGGAGGTGGTACGGGCCGGCCGCAGCCTGAACGAGCGCTTCATGGAACTGGTCGGCGCCCCCGCCGGGAAGGCGAAGGGGGGGAGCCTCGCATGGTTGGGGTCTTCGTCGGGCTGAAACTCGCCCTCCTGCGCAGCAGTCTGCGCCGCAGCACCGCCCGCGCCGTGGGCTTCGTCTCCGGCTCGCTCATCAGCCTGACCGGCGCCTGCTGGGTGGCCGTGGGCCTGGCCCGGGCCCAGGGCGAACCCGAATCGGCCGACTTCGCCGTCCTCGTCCTCGCCGGACTGGCCGTCGCCTGGCTGGCGCTGCCGCTGTCCTTCGGCGCGGGCGGCGACGAGAGCTCCGATCCGACCCGGCTCGCCGTGCTGCCCGTACGGCCGAGCCGGCTGATCGCGGGGGCCACCGCCTCCGCGCTCGTCGGCCCGGGGCCGCTGTGCACCCTCGTCCTCATCACCGGAGCCGTCGTCGGCGCCGCCGAGGGCGCGTTCGACAGCCTGCCCGGCGCGCTCGTCACCGTCCTCGCCGTGCCGCTGGCGCTGCTGCTGTGCGTGGTCGCCTCCCGGGCCGTACTGGCGGCCTTCGCGCGGGCGTTGACCGGCCGGCGCGGCAAGGACGCCGCCGCCCTCGGCGGCCTGCTGACCGCCGTCGGCGGGTACGCCGCCTACCTGTTGCTGACCACCGCCGGCTCCGGTCTCGCGCTGCCGCCCGTCGTCGTACGGATCCTGCGCCGGACCCCGCCCGGCTGGCCGGCCGACGCCGTCCGGGCCGCCGCCGACGGCAGGACCGGCACCGCCCTGCTCGAACTCGCCGGGACCGCCGCCCTGATCGGCCTGCTGATGGTGTGGTGGCACGGCTCCCTGGCCCGCCTGATGACCACCACGGACTCCTCCACGGCCCGGGCCGGTGAGGTCCGCGCCGCCCGTACGACCGGCCGCCGGGCCCGGCTCCTCGCCTCCAGCCGGACCCTGCTGGTCGCCCACCACCAGCTGAGCGCCTTCGCCCGGTCCCCGAGGCACCGCATGACGATGATCGCGGCGCTGGCGTACGCGGTGCTGTTCCCCGTCGTGATGGTGCCGATCGGCGCGCGCACCCCGTACGTCGCCGTCGGCGGCGCCTGGGTCTTCGGACTGACCGTCCCCGGCGTGCTGTTCGCCCTGGACGGCTCCGCGATCTGGAGCAACGTCGCCACGCTGCGCACCGTGGCGCAGGCCCGTGCCGAACTCGTCGGCCGGCTGCTTCCCCAGCTGGTGTTCATCGTGCCGTGGCTGACCGTCGTGGGCTGCGGCGTCGCCCTCGCCACCGGGCGCACCGACCAGCTCGCGGCCGCGCTCGGCGTCAGCTTCGCGCTGCTCGGGGTGACGTTCGCCCTGGGCATGGTCATCAGCGTGTTCCGCCCCTACCCGTACCCCGAGGACCCGTGGAGCGTGAGCGCGCCCGGCCAGAGCGGCGGCTACCACCTGGCGAACTTCTGCGGCTCGCTCCTCGGGGTGGTGGCGATCGCCCCGGTGATCATCGGCGCGATCGCCCTGGACGGCTCCGCGTCCTCCTGGCTGCTGCTGCCGCTGGGGACGGCGTACGGGATGCTCGCCGTCCTGGTGACGCTGCGGGCCATGGGTCGGCGGCTGTTCGAGAAGGCGCCGGAGATCCTCACCGTCCTGCGGATGTCCTGACCCACCGACCCGACGAAGGAACGAGAGAAGCCACCACGATGAAGGCCGGCACGACGAAGGGCGACGCGATGGACGCGGACGCGGCGACGGGCGACACGGTCGCGGCCGAGGCCGACACGGCTGACGCAGGCACGGCCGAAGCAGGCATGGGCGAAGCAGGCACGGGCGAAGCAGGCACGGCCAACGCCGAAGCGGTCAAGGCCGATGCGGTCGACGCCGCCGGGCCCGGTGCCACCCGCACCCTGCTGGAGCACGCCCGCCCGCACCGCAAGGCCCTGATCGCCGGCGCCGCCCTGAGCGCGCTCGGCGGGCTCAGCGGCCTCGCCCAACCCCTGGTGGCCAAGTCGTTCGTCGAGGCGCTCGCCGTCGACGGGTCCGTCACCCGCCAGGTACTGCTCCTCGCCCTGCTGATCGTGGGCGGAGCGCTGACCAGTGCGTTCGGCGTGTACACCGTGGAACGGGCCGCCGAGAGCGTGGTGTTGGGCGCCCGCAGGCGGCTGATCTCCCGACTGCCCCGGCTGCGCGTCGCGGACCTGGACCGGCGGCCGCCCGGCGACCTCATATCCCGGGTCACCGCCGACACCACCCTGCTGCGCGAGGCGGCGACCAACAACCTGGTCGACACCCTCATCGGCTCCGTCACCCTGCTCGGCATGCTGGTCCTGATGGCCTGGCTCGACGTCGTCCTGTTCCTCGCCGTGCTCGGCGTCGTCGTCGCCATCGGCGGGTGCACCGCCCTGGTGATGCCGCGCATCGCGCGGGCGAGCAAGGAGGCCCAGGAGGCCCTCGGCGAGCTGGGTTCGGGGCTGGAGCGACTGCTCGGAGCGATCCGTACGGTGAAGGCCAGCGGCGCCGAACAGCGCGAGAGCGCCGTCCTGGAGGGTTCGGCGCGGGGCGCCTGGCGGGCGGGCCTGCGGGCGGCCCGGTGGGGCGCGGTGGCCGGCACCTCCAGCGGCCTGGTCGTGCAGTTGGCGTTCCTGACGGTGCTGGGCCTGGGCGGGGCGCGCGTCGCGAACGGGTCGATGAGCGTCGCCTCGCTGATCGGCTTCCTGCTGTACCTGTTCTACCTGGTGGGGCCGGTCGCCCAGTTGGCGAGCGGGATCAGCGGCCTCCAAGTGGGCACCGCGGCCGTCCGCCGCATCCACGAGGTGCTGGAACTCGCCCCCGAGGAAGGCGAAGCGGAGGTACCCGCAGCACGGACGGCACGCGAGCGCGGCACCACCGGGGGCGGCGCGGGCATCGTCTTCCGGGACGTCGTCTTCCGTTACCGCGAGGACGGCCGACCCGTCCTGGACGGGGCCGACTTCGAGATCCGACCCGGCGGACTGACCGCCGTCGTCGGCCCCTCCGGCACCGGCAAGAGCACGCTGTTCGCCCTGCTGGAGCGCTTCTACGACATCGACAGCGGCAGCGTCACCGTCGACGGCCGCGAGCTGCGCGACTGGAACCCGGCCGAACTGCGACGGACCATCGGCTACGTGGAGCAGGACGCCCCGGTCCTGGCGGGCACCCTGCGCGACAACCTGACGTTCGCCGCCCCGGACGCGAGTCCGGACGAACTCCGGCACGTCATGGATCAGGTACGACTGACCACGCTCGTCGACGCCCTGCCGGAGGGCCTCGACACCGAGGTCGGCCACCGCGGTACGGCCCTGTCAGGCGGCCAGCGCCAGCGCGTCGCCATCGCCCGCGCGCTGCTGCGCCGGCCCCGGCTGCTGCTGCTCGACGAGGCCACCTCGCAGCTCGACGCGCTCAACGAGGGCGAGCTGCGCGAGGTCATCGCGGACATCGCGCGCACCACCACCGTCCTGGTGATAGCCCACCGCCTGTCCACGGTGACGGGGGCGCGCCGCATCCTCGTCCTGGAGGACGGCCGTGTGCGCGCCTCGGGCACGCACGCCGAACTCCTGCGCGAGGGCGGCCTGTACGCCCGCCTGGCCGCCGGCCAAACCCTCGGCGGCGACCACGGGACCTCGCGACCGACCGCCGACTGACGGTCGGGGCGGGCTCCCGAACGTCGGGAGCCCGTCGGACGGGTCAGTCCTGGTCGGCCTCACCGGCGCCGCGGTGGCCGAGGCCCGTGCGCTGCGTCGTCGGGATCGTGCCGAGCCGGCCGGCCTGGAAGTCGTCGAAGGCCTGCTGGAGTTCCTGCCGGCTGTTCATGACGAACGGGCCGTAGTGCGCCATCGGTTCCCGGATCGGGCGACCGCCGAGCAGCACGATCTCCAGCGCGGGCGCGTTGGAGTCCTGGGACTCGTCCGCCCGGATGGTGAGCGAGCCGCCCTCGCCGAAGACGGCCGTCTGACCCTTCTGGATCGGACGCCGCTCCTGGCCGACCGCACCGCGTCCGGCCAGGACGTACGCGAGGGCGTTGAAGTCCGCGCGCCACGGGAGGGTGATCTGCGCGCCCGGGGTGACGGTCGCGTGGATCATCGTGATCGGGGTGTGGGTGATGCCCGGGCCCTGGTGTCCGTCCAGCTCACCGGCGATGACGCGGAGCAGCGCGCCGCCGTCGGGGGTGGTCAGCAGCTGGACCTGGCCGCCGCCGATGTCCTGGTAGCGCGGGGGCATCATCTTGTCGGAGGACGGCAGGTTGACCCACAGCTGGAGTCCGTGGAAGAGCCCGCCCGACAGGACGAGGGACTCCGGCGGGGCCTCGATGTGCAGGAGGCCCGCCCCGGCGGTCATCCACTGCGTGTCACCGCCGTTGATGACTCCGCCGCCGCCGTTGCTGTCCTGGTGGACGAAGGTTCCGTCGATCAGGTACGTGACGGTTTCGAAGCCGCGGTGGGGGTGCCACGGGGTGCCCTTCGGCTCACCCGGGGCGTACTCCACCTCGCCCATCTGGTCCATCATGATGAACGGGTCGAGGTGCTCGTAGTTGATCCCCGCGAACGCGCGGCGCACCGGGAATCCCTCGCCCTCGAAGCCGCTCGGCGCCGTGCTCACGGCCAGCACCTTGCGGGCGGCGGCCGTCTGCGGCTCGGCCACGCGCGGGAGGGTCAACGGGTTCTCAACAGTCACTGCGGGCATGGTCAGGACCTCCTTCTGCGTCGAGTTTAGTTGAAACTCGAACTTTCTGCCACACCCGGCCACAACGGGAGGTGCGTCGGGATAATTCCCGCACCGCGCCAACCCTTGCGCCCGGGGGCGCGTCCTACCGGACGTGAGCAACTTATTCACCTTCGACGATGTGTCCGGCGACGGCGTGCCGGAGGAAACCCGCAGGCAGGGGCCCCTATGGCGGCACGCCCTGTGGGTGGCGGGGATCGCCGGCGGCGCGGTGGCGGCCGGTTGGATCGCGGCGGCCTTCCGGTTGGGGCCGGCGGAGTACGGGATTCCCAGCGCGGCCCCCGGCTCCCCGTGGGGCCTGCTCGCCTGGTGCCTCGGCGCCGGGCTGGTCGCCTGCGCGCCGCTGCGCGGTACGGCCGCGCGCATCCCCGTGTACGCGCCCGGCCGCGTCGGCTTCGTCCTCGTGTTCCTCGGCACCCGGCTGGCGCTCGGCTTCCGCCCCCCGGCGCCGCTCCTGGCCGCGGGAGCGGTCGCCGCGGTGGCGGTCGCCCTCGCCTGGTGCGTCGTGGCGGCGGTGACCCACCGCACGCACGGCCCCGACCGGACCTGACGCCGGACCTGACGCCGGGCCCGGGGCGGGGCCGTGCGGCCGCCGGGACCCCCGTACCCGGCGCCGCACTCCCGCAGCACCGATGGTCGACCCCGCCCGGCCACCCCCGCGAACCTTTCGGCGGTGCCCGAAGGCTGCGGGGCCCGAGGGCTCAGCCGCCGCTGCGCAGCAGGTCCACGCCGAGGACCGTCGCCGAGTGCAGCACGGCCCGGCCGTCGCGTTCCGTGGTGATCAGTCCGGCCGCGCGCAGCGTGCGGGTGTGCTCGGAGACCGACGGGAGGCTGATGGCGAGGTCCCGGGCCAGCTCACTGGTCGTACGCCGCTCCAGCAGCGACTGGAGGACGGCCGCCCGGGTCCGCCCGAGGAGGGCGTCCAGCGCGCCCCCGGCGGGGCCGGGCGCGGCCAGTGGCAGGGGGGTCAGCGCCGGGTACACCAGGACGTGCGAGCCGTCGGGGCGCCCGGCGAGCAGCGGCCGGCCCGTCCAGAACACGGAGGGCATGAGCACCAGGCCGCGCCCACCGAGCCGGACCTCGTAGTCGGGCGGCAGCCCCACCTCGAAGGCGGTGCCGGACCAGGCCGCCCGGAGGTGGACGCTCGCGAGGCAGGCCTTGATGCCGTGGCCGGCCAGCAGCCGGGTCCGCCAGGCGACGTCGGCGCGGAAGGACTGCCTGATCCGGGCCCACTGGGGGGCGAGCACCGTCGCGTGGGCGGCCCGCAGGGCCTCGTCCAGTACGTCCCAGGCCTCCCGGTCCTGCCTCCACAGCGCGCGCAGCCAGGAGGCGGGCCCGGGGGCCCGGGCGGCCGTCCGGGCCAGCTGGTCGGGGGTGAGGAACGGCGCGGCGTCCCGGACGGCCGCGAGGGCCTCCTCCAGGTCGGCGGCGTACGGCTCCACGAACGGCGGGTTGTCCCCGTCGGGGCGCAACAGGTCCAGCAGGGGCCGCGCCCCGGCGGGCAGCTCACGCGAGACACCGGCGCGCCAGCGGCCGAAGACGGCGGGCTGGTCGGTGCGCTGCCAGGCGACGAGCGCCAGCGCGAGTTCGACGAGCGGCAGCGGCTCGGGCGCGAAGGTGACGTCGAACAGGTCCTCGGCCGTGAAGTGCACCCTCAGCATCCGCCCGCCCCCGCCCCCGTCGCCGTCGGCCCCCGTCGGCCGGCTAGCCGTACATGCGGCGCATGGCGAAGTCGACCATCTGCTCGACCGCCTTCGCGTCGAACACCATCCGGTGGTCGCCCTCCATGTCGAGGACGAAGCCGTAGCCGGTGGGCAGCAGGTCGATCACCTCGGCGCCGGTGATCACGAAGTACTTGGACTCCTTGCCGGCGTACCGGCGCAGTTCCTTGAGCGAGGTGAACATCGGGATCACCGGCTGCTGCGTGTTGTGCAGGGCCAGGAACCCGGGGGTCTCGCCGCGCGGGCAGTAGACCTTCGAGGTGGCGAAGATCTGCTGGAAGTCCTCGGCGGACAGCGAGCCCGTGGTGAAGGCCCTGACCGCGTCCGCGAGGGAGGGTGGCGACGGCTCCGGGTACAGCGGCGCCTGCGCGTAGCCCTGCTGGGGCGGGGGCTGCTGCGCGTAGCCCTGCTGCTGGGCGCCCGGATTCTGGTCGTAGCCGTACATGCGGCCCACCCTATCGAGCGGCCGACCCCGTACCGGCGGGTACCGGCCACCGTCCCCGCCCCCGCCGGGCTATCCCCCCAGCACGCCCACGGCCCAGAGCAGGCCCAGGACGGCGATGACGGGTCCCAGGACCCGGAAGGCGACCGTGTTGGACCTCTCGAACCGGCGGCCCGCGCCGCTGCCCACCGTCGCGGCGAAGCGGGGCCCGGCCACGGCGAGCGCGATCCCGAAGAGCGCGACGAGGATTCCCACGACTGCCTGCATGTCTTGCCTCCCCTACGAGAGGAGGCGCCCCGGCCGGGGCGCCTCCATCGGACTTCGGCCGGTCCTTACCGGCGCTTCTTGGCGAACATGACACCGACGAAGATCATCACCAGCACGAAGCCGCCGATGAACACGTACGGCGTCCACGAGGGCCCGTCGGGCCGGTTGGTGGCGAGGAGCAGTATCGGGTCCATGTCTTCTTCCTTTTCCTGTCGGTGAGGTCGCTTCAGTGGATGGGGGGAGGGGGGTCGGTCAGAACGTGTACTTCGCGGTGGCCGAGCACTTGCCCGTGCTGCCGCCGGTACCGACGCCCTCCGAGCCGTCGGTCGCCACGGACAGCTCCGCCGGACCGAACCCGCAGGCGACCTCGCCCGTCAGGCCCTTGTCCGCCGACCCCGAGGCGAGGCTGGCATCGACGCTGGCGCCGGGGTTGCCGACACCGAGCGACAGGTACGGGTGGACGCTCCCGTCCTCGTTGACGGACACACCGGCCCCGCCGCACAGCCAGAAGCAGGCTTCCCCGCCCAGGTCCAGGGACAACAGCCCGCTGGGGTCGATGCGGTTGACCGGGTCGCCCTCGGCGTAGAGGTACGGGTTCTTCTCCTGGCCGCTGGGGTCGGGCGAGTTGAACCGGCCGAGGTTCGGGTCGTAGTACCGCGCCTGGAAGTGGTACAGGCCGGTCGGGTCCTGGTAGCCGCCAGCGAACCGGTACGGCTGCGGGACCTGCTCCGAGGTGGCGGCGCGCTGCACCCCGCGCGGGCTGTAGGAGTAGGTGTTGACCTTCGTACCGCTGCCGTCCGCCAGCGCGACGACGCTGCCCAGCGCGTCGGTCAGGTAGTAGTACGACTTGCCCCCGGTCGTCATGGAGTTCAAGGTGCCCCCGGGTTCCCGGTTGAATCCCGTGTCCACACCGGCCGTCGACTTCGCCGACAGACCCAGCGGCCCGTTGTGGAAGAAGGTGTCACCCAGCTTGATGCGCTCGCTCTGGTCCGTCGAGCCGTACTGGCCCGCGTACGTCTTGCCGCCCACCGTCACCGAGGTCATCTGCGAGTGGTCGGACCACTTCTCGGCGGTGCGGGTGCCTTCGGGGGTCGACGCCCCGGCGGTCTCGTTGCCGAGCTTGTCGTAGGACCAGTTGGCCGTCGAACCGTCCTTCGCGGTGATCTGCTGCGCGTCGTTGAGCGCGTACGTCGTCCCGCGCGGGCAGCCCTGGTCCACGCCCTGCGAGGTGAGGTTGCCGGCCAGGTCGTAGCAGTACTGCCAGGACGAGGTGAGCGCGGCGCCCTTCTCCTCCTTCGCGTAGGAGAAGCGTCCGGCGCCGTCGTAGGTGTACGTGGTCTTCAGGCCCGCGACGGCGTCGGTGCTGGTGCGGATCTTCCCGCCGTCCTTGACGCCGTTCCGGTAGGAGTACGACAGGTCGACCAGGGTGCCCTTCGGGGAGGTCGCCTTGATCTTCTCCGGCCGCCCGGACGTGTCCGGGGTGACCTCCTGGACCGTGCCGCCGGGGTAGAGGGTCTTCTTCCGGAAGTCGTTCTCGTTGTACTCGTACTTCGTGACCTTGCCGCTCGGGTCCTTCAGCTCCTTGAGCCCGTTGACCTCGTTCCAGGTGTAGTCGGTGGTGCCGGCCGGGTCCTGGTAGTAGTCGACGTTGCCCGCCGGGGTGTAGGCCAGCTTCGTCTGCGAGCCGTTCTGGAGCGTGCGGACCGTCTCGCGCGAGAGCGGGTCGAAGTCGTACTGCGTCACGCCGGTGCCGTCCGAGCGCTGCTTGAGGTTGCCGTCCCCGTCGTACTCGTACGTCACGGTGGCGTAGTTGGAGCTGTCGACCGTCTTGATCCGGTCGCGGTTGTCGTACGTGTAGGTCGTCTTGACCCCGCGGCCGTCCTGCACGGCCGTGGTCCGGCCCAGCGCGTCGTACGTGTAGGTGAGGACGCCCAGCGGCGCGGGCGGGGTGACGCGGTCCAGGTTGCCCTGGGCGTCGTAGCGGAACGACGTGGAGACCGACTTGCTGTCGCTCATCCTCGTCGTCGCCTTGCAGCGCTGGCCCTCGAAGCCGCCACAGGTGGGCGTGGCCGGGTTGTAGTCGAAGGACTGATTCCCGCCGCCCGTGCCGGTGACGGCGACGGACTTGGTGTTGCCCGCGGTGTCGTAGGTGTAGTCCGTCTTCTCGTCGTCCGCGCTGGTGGACGTCTTCGGCAGCTCGGTGCCGGCGATCGTCTGGAAGGCGGCGGAGGCGGTCGCGCCGGTGGGCAGCTTGGCCTTGACCGGGTTGTTGCGGCTGTCCCAGCCGTACTCCGTCACGTTGGCGCCCGTACCGCCGACGCCCAGTGCGTCGCTCGCGGTCTGCACGTTGCGGTTGGCGTCGAAGGTCTTGGACCGGGAGTGGTTCAGCGCGTCCGTGACCTTGGTGACCTGGCCGTCGCCGTCGTGCTCGTACTTCGTCGCGTACTGCTCCGGGTCGGTGACGGTGGTGGTCCCGGCATCGGAGGGGGACGCGGCGGAGTAGTCGTAGGTGTACGTCGGACCGGTGTGGCCGGATCCGTTCGTCTGCGTGGCGCGGAGCATGGAGCGGACGCGGTTCTCCGCGTCGTAGGTGAAGACCGTCACCCGGCCCTCGGGCGTGGTGATCTTCGTCAGACGGTTCGAGGAGTCGTAGCCGAACGAGGTCGCCTTGCCCTCGGTGTCGGCGGTACGGACGAGGTTGCCCGCCGCGTCGAGGTCGAAGACCGCGGTACGGCCGGTGTGGTCCTTGGCCTGCCACTGGGACGGGTTCGTCTTCAGCAGGTCGAGCCAGCGGCCGGAGCGGGTCTCGGTGAGCTTGAAGCCCTTGTGCTCGGAGCCCTCGTCGTGCTGGGTGACGGTGATCGTGCCGTTGTTGCGGTCGGTGACCTTGGTGAGGGTGCCGTTCGCGTCGTAGCCGTCCTTCGTCCCCGACTTGCGGTCGGTCAGGGTGTAGGTGCCGTCCGCGTTCTTCTTCAGGTCCTTCGAGTAACCCTTGGGCGTGGTGAAGGAGCCGTCGGCGTTCTTGTCGAAGGTGAGCGTGTCACCGGTCGCCGCGTAGAGCACGACCGAGTTGGAGAAGACGTGCAGGTAACGCTCGTACTCCTGCCACCAGCTGTCCGACACCTTGCCGTACGGGGAGTTCAGGGAGTTGTACGTCCGGGCCAGCCGTAGCGACTGGCCGACGCCCGCGACCTGGAAGTCGGTCGCGGCGAGCATCAGGTTGCCGTTGGAGTAGTTGATCCGGGCCACCAGGGAGTCGGTGATCCGGAAGTCGGAGATCTGGTGCCACGGCACCGCGCCCTGGCCCTCCGGAACGTAGACGAGCGGCGCCATCGCCGTGGCGGAACGGTTCTGCGGGGCCGGCGGCTCCTCCCCGGTGCGCGCCCGCTCCTCCTGGGCGGCGCGCCAGGCGGCCTCTTCGGGCGTGGGCGCGGCCTCGGCCTGGTTGGGCACCGGCACGGTCCGCCCGACCTGGACGGGCGGTACGTCGAGCCGGGGACCGGGCTTGCCCCACGCCGAGGTGGGGCCGGGGTCGACGGGTTCCGCGAGCGCGGGAGCTCCGGCGAGGGTGACCGCGAGAGCGGTCATGGCCGCGAGCGCGGCCGTACGGGACGATGTGCGGGCACGCCGAAGTGGCGTGCCGAAGGCACGTGAACGCATGGACTTTCCCCCGAAAGACGGGCCGGAGGCTCCAATGGCCCCCGGCGGCTCATACGTTCACACGCGCCCAGGCGGCAACAGCGGGCCGTGCCCCGAACAAACATCCGTACGCGGTGCGGAATCAGCCTTTCGCTTGCAGCGGGCGAAACGGGCATTCGGGATGCCCGGCCACCGGATTCACGCCACCGCAGGCCGGGCGACGAAACCCGGACAACGGAAAGTGGCCGAAACCCGCCCCTGGGGAACGGGTGGTTCCGGCCACATCAGCCCCTAGAAGCGCCCGTCCTTGACGGCCCCGACGAACGGAACCCAGGCGGCGGCACGGACGATCACGGCGGGGCCGGCGGGTCGCTTGGAGTCCCGGACGGGGACGAGTCCGATGAGCCCGTCGGCAACCTCGACGCATTCACCACCGGTCCCGTTGCTGTAGCTGCTCCTGCGCCAGCTCGCGGTACTCAAGTCAGACCCGCTGCTTGCCATTTCGGTAGTCCTCTGCCGCAGCGTCGAGAAGGGCCAGGGACGCCCCCGGCGGCAAGGCGGCGGCCCTCAGCAGATCGTAAGACCTGCGGTACTCCTTCACGAGGGCTGGAAAGTCGATGAGCTGCCCGCTGTGCAGGTTCTCCACGTAGACCACAGGAGGTGCGTCCGGAAAGGTCATCAGCCGCGCCATTCCCATCATGAGAGCGTGGCTGGTGGTGGTTTGCGGGACGATCTGCAAAATGGACCGCGTCCTGCGGATCACGGCTCCGATGTGCTCCAGAAGTGCGGCCATCCGGCACGTGGGCAGGACGGCACGGCGGATCACCGACTCGTCCAGGACGGCCCAGAATTCGGGCGGCCGTTCCTGGTCGAAGAGCTCGGCCCGCCCCAACCGGGCGACGACCAGCTTTTCGATCGCCGAATCGGTCGCACGGGGCATGGCGGCCCGGCTGATGGCCCGCGCGTAGTCCTCCGTTTGAAGCAGCCCCGGGACGAGCATCGGTGCCCAATCCTCAATGGTCTCCGCGAACGGCTCCATCTCCGCGACGTCCGCGAAGTACTCCGCGTGCCCAGACTGCTTCGCTTTGCGCGCGTCTTCACAGCGCCGTTGGAAAAAGCCGTCCGTCCCCAGCTTGGCGTCCGCGTGCTGAGCCAGATCCATCGGCATCCGACGTTCGCCCCGCTCGATCTGACTCAAGAACGGAACACCCCGGAAGCTGCCCTCGGCCAGCTGCTCCAGCGTGAACCCCGCCGATTCCCGTTTGTACCGAAGCTCGGCACCGTAGAACGACGGAACGTTCGCCGACGCGTCCGGATCCTTGCGAGCGGGCACAACCCACCACCACCGTTTGCCACTTGCCCAGCGCAACCTGAAACCCTTCCCACGCTACGCCGCCCGACCCCACTCTGTGAGGGCTTTGTCACACTCCGCACCGGAACGGAAGTCCCCCCATGAGCGACCACGCCAACGACCGCATCGCCATCGAGGCCCTCGCAGAGCTGCGGCTCGCCCTCGCGGAGCGGGGAATCACGCTGCCCTCCCTCGACCTGCACCTCCCCTCGTACGCCGGCGGCTACCGGACCCCGCCCCTGATCACCCTCGGCAACTGCAACGTCGCCACCGCCCGACTGCTGGCCGACGCCCTGGCCGCCGGCCGGTGAACGCGCTCACGATCCGGCTGCTCGCCGTCCCGAAGGCGGCCCCCCTGCTGCGGCACGCCGTCCGCGAGCACATCGGGGAAGCCGCCGGCTGCCCCGAGGCGGAACTCTGCGTCAGCGAGCTGCTGAGCAACGTGATCACCCACCTCGGCGAAGGCACCCCGGTCACCCTGCGCGTCAGCGTCCACGGCGGCGGGGCCGGTAACGGCAACGGGAACGGCAGGGCAACCCGTACGCGGGTCGAGCTCACCGACCCCGCCCCGCACGCGTGGCCCCTGCCGCGACAGGCCGGCGGAACCGAGGAGTCCGGGCGCGGGCTGGCCCTGCTGGACGCGGTGACCCTGCGATGGGGTGTGACGCGGGGCAGTGACACGAAGACCGTCTGGTGCGAGCTTTGACCCTGGTCACAGTCGCCGGAGAGGGGTTGCTCTTATTACCGACCGGTAGCATCATGTTGTTACCGAGTGGTATGCACGAGGAACCCGTCTCACCGAGCCTTAACGGAGCCGTCGCCATGGGGCACTACAAGTCGAATCTCCGCGACATCGAGTTCAACCTCTTCGAGGTGCTCGGACGCGACAAGCTGTACGGCACCGGCCCGTTCGGCGAGATGGACACCGACACCGCGCGGACCATCCTCAGCGAGATGACCAAGCTCTCCGAGAACGAGCTGGCCGCCTCCTTCGAGGACGCCGACCGCAACCCGCCGGTCTTCGACCCGACCACGAACACCGCGCCCGTCCCGGCGTCCTTCAAGAAGAGCTACAAGGCCTTCATGGACTCCGAGTACTGGCGTCTGGGCCTGCCCGAGGAGATCGGCGGCACCACCTCGCCCCGCTCCCTGATCTGGGCGTTCGCGGAGACGATCCTCGGCGCGAACCCGGCCGTGTGGATGTACTCCTCGGGCCCGGCGTTCGCCGGCATCCTCTTCGAGGAGGGCAACGCGGCGCAGAAGAAGGTCGCCGAGATCGCCGTCGAGAAGCGCTGGGGCTCCACGATGGTCCTCACCGAGCCGGACGCCGGTTCGGACGTCGGCGCGGGCCGCACCAAGGCCGTCGAGCAGGCGGACGGCTCCTGGCACATCGAGGGCGTGAAGCGCTTCATCACCTCCGGTGAGCACGACATGGAGGAGAACATCCTCCACTACGTCCTCGCCCGCCCCGAGGGCCACGGCCCGGGCACCAAGGGCCTGTCGCTCTTCCTCGTCCCGAAGTTCCACTTCGACTGGGAGACCGGCGAGCTGGGCGAGCGCAACGGCGTCTACGCCACCAACGTCGAGCACAAGATGGGCCTCAAGGCGTCCAACACGTGCGAGATGACCTTCGGCGACCAGCACCCCGCCAAGGGCTGGCTGATCGGTGACAAGCACGACGGCATCCGCCAGATGTTCATGATCATCGAGTTCGCCCGGATGATGGTCGGCACGAAGGCCATCGCCACCCTCTCCACCGGCTACCTCAACGCGCTGGAGTACGCCAAGGAGCGCGTGCAGGGCCCGGACCTGGCCAACTTCATGGACAAGACCGCGCCCAAGGTCACCATCACGCACCACCCCGACGTACGCCGCTCGCTCATGACGCAGAAGGCCTACGCCGAGGGCATGCGCGCCCTCGTGCTCTACACGGCCTCCGTGCAGGACGAGATCCAGTTCAAGCAGGCCGCCGGCGACGACGCCTCCGCCGAGATCGGCCTGAACGACCTGCTGCTGCCGATCGTCAAGGGCTACGGCTCGGAGAAGTCCTACGAGCAGCTCGCCCAGTCGCTGCAGACCTTCGGCGGTTCCGGTTACCTCCAGGAATACCCGATCGAGCAGTACATCCGCGACGCCAAGATCGACACCCTCTACGAGGGCACCACGGCGATCCAGGGTCAGGACTTCTTCTTCCGGAAGATCGTCCGCGACCAGGGCGCCTCGCTGAACGTCCTCTCCGAGACGATCAAGAAGTTCCTCGCCGAGGCCGTCGGCGGCGACGACCTGGCCCCCGCCCGCGACGCCCTCGCCAAGGCCGCCGTGGACCTCGAAGGCATCGTCGGCCAGATGATCGTCGACCTCACCGCCACCGGCGAGGACGTCAAGAACATCTACAAGGTCGGCCAGAACACCACCCGCCTGCTGATGGCCTCCGGTGACGTCGTCGTCGGATACCTGCTGCTCAAGGGCGCGGCCGTGGCCGCCGAGAAGCTCGCCGGCGCCTCCGCGAAGGACGTGCCCTTCTACCAGGGCAAGATCGCCGCCGCGAAGTTCTTCGCCGCCGAGGTGCTGCCGAACGTCTCCGTCCAGCGCCGGCTGGCCGAGCTCGTCGACAACTCCCTGATGGACCTCGACGAGGCCGCCTTCTAAGGCACCGCGCCCCGCCGACCAGCCGGTACGCCCCGCGCGTGCCAACAGTGGCCGGACCTCCCTGCCGGGGGTCCGGCCACTGTTGTCGGCGGTTCGTGGCACGCTCGTAGACATGAGCCCACAGGAGCAGCACAGCAGCAGGGGGTATTCCGTCCCCACCGGACGCCCGTATGCCCTCAAGGAGCTGCAGGCGAATGTGGGCGCCCTCGGCGACCGCGTCAAGGAGCTGTACGACGGCGCCCACCCCGCCGAGTACGAGCCCGTGGCCGACGCCCTCCACCTGGCCTTCCGGACGGCGGCCGGCCTCGCCCCCGCCAAGAGCTACACCGGGTGCCCCGAACACCCCAACGGCGCGCTCGACCCCGAGGCACCGGACGGCTGGGGCCGCTGCCTCATCTGCAACGACCGGCGCCGCCTCGGCCGCCGCATCCAGGGCGCCCGCGCGGCCGGACCGGCCGCCGGGGAACAGCGCCGGCTCGGCTACCCCGTGCCCGAGCCCCCGTACGACCTGGACGTCCTGCGCCACTACCTGCGCGTCGTCGACGAGCAGCGCTTCCACCTGACCCTCGGCTCGGCCGACCAGGACTTCGTGCGCATCGCGGACGACCTGCACCGCGCCTTCATCGTGGCCCGCGAACTCTCCCGCCCCCGCAACGCGTCGGGATGCTCCGAGCACCCCGGCGCGCCGATCGACCCCGATGCTCCTCCCGGCGAGGCCTGTATCTTCTGCGCCGGACGCAAGAGACGTGCGCAGCGCCCCGCGCAGACCCCCGAGATGCTCCCGCGCATCCGGCGGGGCGAGCGCAGGCAGTTGCAGCGCCGATTCGAGCGTCCGCCGGGCTGATCGCGAAGGGACCACGGGCCACACACCCCGCCGTCCTCGACCCTTCCGCTATCCGCCGCAGTCCGGCCAATGGCGAACACGACCGTCGTTAAGGTGAACCACATGACCTCTCCCGCCCGCTTCGACCGCGGACACACCGACGATCTGATGACCTTCCTGACGGCCAGTCCGTCGCCGTACCACGCCGTGGCCAACGCGGCCGAGCGGCTGGAGAAGGCGGGCTTCAGGCAGTTGTCGGAATCGGATGCCTGGGACTCGGGCACGGGTGGCAGGTTCGTACTCCGCGGCGGCGCACTCATCGCCTGGTACGTGCCCGAGGGCGCGGCGGCGCACACTCCCTTCCGGATCGTCGGCGCGCACACCGACTCCCCCAACCTGCGGGTCAAGCCGGTCCCGGACACCGGTTCGCAGGGCTGGCGGCAGGTCGCCGTCGAGATCTACGGCGGCACGCTGCTCAACACCTGGCTGGACCGCGACCTCGGCCTGGCGGGCCGGTTGACGCTGCGCGACGGCACGGAACGGCTCGTCAACATCGACCGCGCGCTGCTGCGCGTGCCCCAACTCGCCGTCCACCTCGACCGCTCGGTGAACACCGACGGCCTGAAGCTGGACAAGCAGCGCCACATGCAGCCGATCTGGGGTCTGGGCGACGCCCGCGAGGGCGACCTGATCGCCTTCCTCGAAGAGGAAGAGGGCCTGGAACAGGGCTCGGTGGCCGGCTGGGACCTGATGGTCCACTCGATCGAGCCGCCCGCCTACCTGGGCCGCGACCGCGAACTCCTCGCCGGACCGCGGATGGACAACCTGCTGTCGGTGCACGCGGGCGTCGCGGCGCTCGCCGCCGTCTCCACCGCCGACAAGCTCGACCACATCCCGGTGCTGGCCGCCTTCGACCACGAGGAGAACGGCTCGCAGTCGGACACCGGCGCCGACGGCCCGCTCCTGGGCAACGTGCTGGAACGTTCGGTCTTCTCGCGCGGCGGCAGCTACGAGGACCGGGCCCGCGCCTTCGCCGGCACCATCTGCCTGTCCTCCGACACCGGACACGCCGTCCACCCCAACTACGCGGAACGGCACGACCCTTCGCACCACCCGCGCGCCAACGGCGGCCCGATCCTGAAGGTCAACGTCAACCAGCGGTACGCGACCGACGGCAGCGGCCGCGCGGTGTTCGCCGGCGCCTGCGAGCGGGCCGGTGTGCCGTGGCAGACGTTCGTCTCCAACAACTCGATGCCGTGCGGCACGACGATCGGCCCGATCACCGCCGCCCGCCACGGCATCCAGACCGTCGACATCGGCGTGGCCATCCTGTCGATGCACAGCGCCCGCGAACTCTGCGGCGCCGACGACCCGTACCTCCTCGCGAACGCCCTGCTGTCCTTCTTGCGGGGCTGACGAACCGGCCGGTCGATCGAAACCCCCGCACCGCGCACAGCGGGGCGGGGGTTCCCGTGCTCGCGGTCCGCGCTACTCCGCGTCCAGGCCCGCGAGCACCAGGGGGAGGCGGGTCGCGGCGTTCGGGGCGAGGCGGACGGGGACGCCCCAGTCCTGCTGGTGGACGTGGCAGGCCGGGTACTCGTTCGCCGGGTCGTCGTCGCAGGACGCGGCCATCGCCGAGACGTGCAGCACGCCCTCGGGGACCTCGGGGTTCAGTTCCAGGTCGCGGAACAGGTCCGTGCCCCGGCCCTCGCCCGCGACCAGGAGTTCCGGCGGGGTCGAGGAGACCAGGAGCCGGGTCGAGGGACCGTAGCGGGTGTCGAGCTTCTGGCCGGCCGGGGCCTGGAAGACCACGTCGAGGCGCAGCGTGCCCGGGGCGACCTCGGTGGCGGCCCGCTGGGTGCGGTGGGCGACCGCGTCGACCCGTACGGCCTCCTCGGGCAGCCGCAGCCGGGTCAGCCGGTGCCGGGCGGACTCCACGACCACGATGTCCTCGCCGACCAGGACCGCGTCGCTGGGCTCGCGCAGGTCGGTGGCCGGCGTCGAGACCTGCCCCGTGGCGGGGTCGTAGCGGCGCAGCGCGTGGTTGTACGTGTCGCAGACGGCGACCGAGCCGTCCGGCAGGGCGGTGACGCCGAGCGGGTGCTGGAGCAGGGCCTGGGCGGCGTCGCCGTCGCGGTGGCCGAAGTCGAACAGGCCGCTGCCGACGGCGGTGACGATGGCGTACCCGTCGGCGGAGCCGTCCGGGTCGGCGGCCGGGGCCCGGACGTACCGCAGGGCGCTGGTCTCGGAGTCGGCGATCCACAGCCGGTCCCCGGCGGCCGCGAGCCCCGACGGCTGGGCGAACCAGGCCTCGGCAGCCGGACCGTCGACGAGGCCCTCGTTGGTGGTCCCGGCCGCGACCGCGACGGCGCCGGTCTCCGGGTCCCAGGTCCACAGCTGGTGCACGCCGGCCATGGCGATCCACACCTTGCCCTGCCACCAGGCGACGTCCCACGGCGAGGACAGGTCGACCTCCAGGGCCGGACCCGAGGTCGGCGAGCCCTGCCACCACTGGCGGCCCGTACCGGCGACGGTCTCGACGGCCCCGGTGACCGGGTCGAAGGTGCGCAGCGCGTGGTTGACGGTGTCGGCGACGACGACCCTGCCGTCGGGCAGCAGCGTCAGGCCCTGCGGTTCGCTGAAGCTCTCGGCGGTGAAGCCGCGCGACCCGCTGCCGACGCGGCGCACGACGCTCTCCCCGTCCGGGGCGAGCTCGACGAGCTGGTGCCGGGTGGAGTCCGACACCAGGAAGTTCCCCGAGGGCAGCAGCAGCGCCTTGCCGGGGAAGCGCAGGTCGGTCGCGACCGGCTCGGGCGCCACGTAGGGCCCGTCGCCGCGCCGCAGCGTCCCCTTGGCCTCGTGCTCGGCCTCCAGCTCCTCGACCAGCCGCTCGATGGCGTGGGCATGGCCCTCGCCGGCGTGCTGTGCGACGACGTACCCCTCGGGGTCGATGACGACGAGCGTGGGCCAGGCCCGCACGGCGTACTGCTTCCAGGTGGCCAGCTCGGGGTCGTCGAGCACCGGGTGGTGGACCCCGTACCGCTCGACGGCGTCGACGACGGCCGCGTGCTCGGCCTCGTGGACGAACTTCGGCGAGTGCACGCCGACGATGACGACGGTGTCCCGGTGCTTCTCCTCCAGCTCACGGAGCTCGTCGAGGACGTGGAGGCAGTTGATGCAGCAGAACGTCCAAAAATCGAGGATCAACACGCGACCCCGGAAGTCGGCGAGGGCGAGCTCTTTGCCGCCGGTGTTCAACCAGCCGCCCTTGCCGATCAGCTCGGGGGCACGGACACGGGCACGTCGGCGGGGCGCGGGCGCGGGGGTGGGCGCCGGGGCAGCATCGTTCATCCTTCAAGCTTGCCATCCGGTCGTGAAGCGCCCGTCACGGCCGTGCGAAGAGCGCCGTGAGGCCGGGGCCACCGCGTCGGCGGGTCCGATGCCAGGAAGGACTTCAGCGAGGCGACCAGGGACGTCACGAAGGCGTCGCGGGTGGGTTCCGGGAGGAGGTCCAGGGAGAGGTACGGGTTCAGATCCTCCAGTTCCACGAGGAGGAGTTCCCCGGAGGGGGCCCGGCAGGCGTCCACGCGTTGGATGCCGTGCGCGAGGGTGTTCCAGGCGATGAAGCGGCTCGCGAAGGCCAGGTCCTCGTCGGTGGCCGCGTAGGGGACGAGGTCCCAGCGGCGGGCCGGGTCGGGGGCGTACAGGGCGTATTGGAAGGCGTCGTCGACGTAGTAGAAGGACACCTCGTACGCGAAGTCGATGCGGGGCTGGATCAGCACCTCGCCCGCCGGGCCGCCCGGGTCGGCGGTGAAGGTGAGGCCGATGGAGTCGGCGCCCTGCTTGGGCTTGACCGCGTACACGGGCACCTCGGGCAGCAGGTGCAGGTCGGCGGGGTCGTCGACGGTCGGGATGACCGGGAAGCCGGCGGCGGTGAGGTCCAAGAGGTACTGCTTGCCGGCCATGTCGCCGCGCCCGACGAGCGGGTTGTAGACGCGGGTCCCGGTGGCGAGGGCGGCGGTCCGGAAGGCGTCGTAGGCCTCCTGGTAGTGCAGGACGGGCCCGCTGTTGCGGACCACGACGGCGTCGAAGCCGCCCATCAGGGACGCCGCGTCCAGCGGATGGCACAGGGCGAGGGGGAAGTGCTCGCGGAGCCGGGAGGTGAGGAACGTGTCCTCGTCGCCGTAGCGGCGGCCGCGGGCCGGGTACGCCAGGTCGGTCACGTAGAGAAGAGGCATGGCGGCAACCTATCGCGGGCACCGATGACCGCATGAAATACCTCGTACGGGACAAAGTGCTCGCGATCGGCGACGACTACTGGATCGAGGACGAGGGCGGCCGGCAGGCCTTCCTCGTCGACGGGAAGGCGCTGCGGCTGCGCGACACCCTGGAACTGAAGGACCCCGACGGGCGGATCCTGATCACCCTGCGGGAGAAGTTCTTCTCGCTGCGCGACGCGATGACGCTGGAGCGCGACGACCAGCGGCTCGCCGTCATCCGCCGCAAGCGGCTCTCGCTGCTGCGCCACCACCACCGCGTGACGCTGGTCGAAGGGACGGAGCTCGATGTCAGCGGCCGGATCGCGGAACGCGAGTTCAAGATCGAGTACGCGGGCGAGCTGCTCGCCCTGGTCTCGCGCCAGTGGTACCGGATCCGCGAGACGTACGCCGTCGACGTGATCCGGGAGGACGCGGACGCGGCCCTGCTGATCGCGGTCGCCGTGTGCGTGATCCGGATGTCCGAGCGGGAGGGGCAGGAAGGGCTGGACCAGCAGGAGGGGGACGACGACCGCGGGTCCCTCCGGGACGTCGCCCGGGCCGTCGTCGGCTGACCCGGGCGGGTGGGCCCCGCCCGGGCGCGGCGTCGGGGCGGGGCCTACGGAGCCCCCTCCGCGTGGTGGGCGCGCGCCGCGATGCGGCCCTGGGCGAAGGGGTCGGACTCCGGGGTGTAGGGCCCGCCGTGGGCCTCCAGGTGCTCGGTGATGCGCTGCCACTCCGCCACCACGGCCGGATCGGCGCCGGCCTCGCGGGCCGCCTCCAGGGCCTCGTGCGCCTCGTGGTGGGCCAGGCCGGTGGCCTCGGCGCACACCCCGTCCCGCGCCGCGCGCTCGGTGGGGGAGGGCTCGTGGGGTTCCCGCGCGGCCTCGACCGCCGCCGCCTGCCCCTCGGGCGCGCTCATCGCGCGCCGCCCGGGGCCCGGACGCCCAGTGCCCGGTCCTTCAGCGCCGGGAACTGCTCGCGGGTCTCGGCGACCTTCTTCGGGTCCAGGTCCACCGTGATGACGTCCTCGCCCGGCCCGGCCTCGGCCAGCACCTCGCCCCACGGGTCGACCACCAGGCTGTGCCCGGACTGCTCGACGCCCGCGTGCGTCCCGGCCAGCGCGCAGCCGAGGACGTACGCCTGGTCCTCCACCGCCCGCGCCCGGTTCAGCAGGGTCCAGTGGGACCGGCGGCGGGCGGGCCAGCCGGCGGCCACGACCATCGTCGTCGCGCCGGCGTCGACCAGGCCCCGGAACAGCTCGGGGAAGCGCAGGTCGTAGCAGGTGGAGATGCCGAGGGTCTGCTCCGGCAGGGTCACCGTCGTCAGGGAGTCGCCCGCCGACATCAGGACGGCCTCGCCCTGGTCGAAGCCGAAGCGGTGGATCTTGCGGTAGGTCGCGGCCAGCTCGCCCTTCGGGGAGAGGGTGAGGGCGGTGTTGTAGAGGGAGCCGTCGCCCGCGCGCTCCACGATCGAGCCGGCGTGCAGCCAGACGCCGGCGTCCCGGGCCGCGTCGGCCATGGACTCGTAGGTGGGGCCGTCCAACGGCTCGGCCTCGGTCTCGAACTGCTCGTAGGCGAAGGCGCCGACGGTCCACAGTTCGGGCAGCACGACGAGATCGGAATCGCTCTGATCCCGTACGAGTTCGGCCACGCGGGAGCGCCGGGAGGCCACCGACTCCCCGTCGTTCACCGCGATTTGGATCAGCGAAGCGCGCACAGTACCACCGTCCTGGCTTGTCAGCCGTCGACTCGGGCCTACGATCGTCACACGAAAGCACTGCCGGGGTGCTCACCGGCAGCGTACTTTTGGGCACAGTCCACAACGCGCCACTGAACAGCACGCGAGGGGTCCCGTTGACCGTCCATCCCAGCCTCCAGCCCTATGCCGACGCGTGGACCCATTCCATCGAGGCGATATCCGAGCTGGTCCTCCCTCTGCCCGAGCGCGACTGGAACCGGGCGACTCCCTGCCCCGGCTGGTCCGTTCGTGACGTTGTGTCACACATCATCGGCATCGAGTGCGAGCAGCTCGGAGATCCCCGCCCGATCCACACGCTGCCGCGTGATCTGCGGCACGTGGTGGACGAGTTCACCCGCTACATGGAAGTGCAGGTGGACGTACGCCGCCACCACACCGCTCCGGAGATGACCTCGGAGCTGGAGTACACCGTCATCCGGCGCTCGCGCCAGCTGCGCAACGAGAAGCGGGATCCGGCCACGATGGTGCGGGGGCCGCTCGGCGTGCAGGTGACGCTGGAGCAGGCGCTGCGGCTGCGCGCCTTCGACGTGTGGATCCACGAGCAGGACCTGAGGGCGGCGCTGGGCGTGCCGGGGAACTGGGACTCCCCCGGCGCGTACGTGGCGCAGGACATGTTGCTGGCCGGCCTGCCGAAGGCGATCGCCAAGGGCGCGGGCGCGCCGGCGAACTCGGCGGTGGTCATCGACGTGCACGGCCCGCTGGAGTTCATGCGGACCGTACGGGTGGACGCGGCGGGTCGGGGGACCCTGGACGAGTCCCCCTCGCTGGGCCCGGCCGTGACGCTGACCCTGGACTGGGAGACGTACGTACGCCTCGCCGCCGGCCGGGTGCGACCGCGCACGGTCGCCGACCGGGTGAAGGCGGAGGGCGATCAGGAGCTGGCCGCGGCCATCCTGGCGGCGTTCGCCGTGACGCCGTAGCGCGGGGGCGCGGTAGCGCGGGGGCGCCGTAGCGCGGGGGTGTCGTAGCGCCTCAGACGCCCGCCGGGTCCGTGGCGGCCACGGCGGTCCGCGCGGACGGCACGGCCGCCGGGACGCGGGAGCGTTCCCGGGCGAGCGCGCGGCCCCGCAGCCGCAGGATCTGGCTGGTGCCCAGCATTTGGAGGACGAAGACCGAGGAAAGGGCGATCCGGTAGTCGTCCCCGGTGGCGTCGAGCAGCACGCCCACCGCGAGCAGGGTGGTCATCGACGCGAGGAAGCCGCCCATGTTGGTGATGCCGGACGCGGTGCCCTGCCGCTCCGCCGGGTTGGCGGGCCGGGCGAAGTCGAAGCCGATCATCGAGGCCGGACCGCAGGTGCCGAGCACCACGCACAGGGTGACCAGGAGCCACATCGGGGCCCGCTCCCCCGGGTGGAGGAGGATGGCGGCCCACAGCGCGGCGGTCACGCCGACGGTCGTGAGGGCCAGCGGGATCCGCGCCCCCTGCCGGCGGCCGACGACCTGCCCGTAGACCAGCCCGAAGGCCATGTTCGAGGCGACGATCAGGGTCAGCAGCCCGCCGGCGGCGGTCCGGGACAGCCCCTGCGCCTCGACCAGGAACGGCATCCCCCACAGCAGCAGGAACACCATCGCCGGGAACTGGGTCGTGAAGTGCACCCACAGCCCGAGCCTCGTGCCGGGCTCCCGCCAGGAATCGGCGATCTGCCGCCGGACGAACCCGCCGCCCGCCCCGGCTCCCCCGGCGGACGGGCTCCCGTACCCCTCGGGCTGGTCCCGCAGGAACAGCACGAGCGGCACCAGCACCACCAGCCCGGCGACGGCGCTGCCCGCGAAGGCGGGCACCCAGCCGACGCCGTGCAGGACGGGCGCCAGCACCAGCGTGGAGACGAGGTTGCCCGCCATCCCCACCAGCCCGGCCAGCTGGGCCATCAGCGGCGCCCGCCGGGCCGGGAACCACCGGGTGCCGAGGCGCAGGACGGAGATGAAGGTCATGGCGTCGCCACAGCCCAGCAGGGCACGGGCGGCCAGCGCCATCCCGTACGACGGCGACAGGGCGAAGCCGAGCTGCCCGGCGGTGAACAGGACGGCGCCCAGCGTGAGCACCTTCTTGGTGCCGAGCCGGTCCACCATCAGGCCGACGGGTATCTGCATCCCCGCGTAGACCAGCAGCTGGAGCAACGAGAAGGTGGCCAGCGCGGAGGCGTTGACCTGGAAGCGGTCGGCGGCGTCGAGTCCGGCCACGCCGAGGCTGGTCCGGAAGATGACGGCGACGAAGTAGACGGCGACGCCGATCGACCAGATGAGGACGGCCTCCCGCCCGCCCGGCGGGTCCTTGGGGACGGGCCCCGACGAGCCCCGCGCGCTGCCGGCGGCGCTCATCGGCCCGCCCTCCGCACCAGCGCCTCGACCCGCCCGATGTGCCCGCGCACGGCGGCGGCGGCCGCCTCCGCGTCCCCGGCGCGCAGCGCGTCCAGGATCTCGGCGTGCTCGGCGAGCGTCGGGTCCATCCGGTCGGGGTGGGCGTGCAGCAGGGCGACGCCCATCCGCAGCTGCCGGTCGCGGAGCTGGTCGTAGAGGCGGGAGAGGATCGCGTTGCCGGCGTGGCGCACGATCTCGGCGTGGAAGGCCCGGTCGGCGGCCATCGCGGCGGCGGTGTCGCCGGCGGCGGCCTGCCGCCGCTGCTCGGCGAGCAGGGCGGCGAGGCGCTCCAGCAGGGCGGGCGGGGCGGGCACGGCCCTGCGTACGGTGAACTCCTCGACCAGCAGCCGGGTTTCGATCACGTCGGCGATCTCCTGCGCGGAGACCGGCAGCACCAGCGCGCCCTTCTTCGGGTACAGCTTCAGCAGGCCCTCGGTCTCCAGCCGCAGCAGCGCCTCGCGCACCGGCGTGCGGGACACCCCGACGGCCTCGGCGACCTCGCCCTCGGTGAGCAGCACCCCGCCCTCGTAGCGGCGCTCCAGCACGCCCTGCTTGACGTGGTGGTAGACGCGGTCGGCCGCGGTGACGGTGGCCCGGGCGGGGGAGTCGGTTGGCATGGGCACAGCTTAGATACAACAGAGGTGCAAGCGGCGGACCGTCCGGGATGTGGACGCGGCCCGCCCGCGGCTGCATCGAAGGATGTACCGGCCGTTCGTCCACGGGCAGGACGTACGGCGCCCCGCCCGCCGGGACGCTGAAGTCATGGCCGACACCCTGACCGTCCCGACCCGGCGCGCGACCGCGCGGCTGCCCCTCCTCGACGTCCTGCGCGGCGCCGCCATCCTCGGCACGCTCATGACCAACGTCTGGATCTTCACCTCCCCCGGCGCCGAGTGGGGCGTCCTCCAGGGGGGCCTCACCCCGGTCGACCCGCTGTCCGACCCGTCCGCCGCGAACATCGCCGAAACCGTGTTCCGCGCCCTCGCCGACGGCAAGTTCCTGGCCCTGCTGACGGTCCTGTTCGGCGTCGGGCTGGCCATCCAGTACGACTCGGCGGCCCGGCGCGGCAACCCGTGGCCGGGCCGGTACTGGCGGCGGGCCGCCTTCCTCTTCGTCGAGGGCACCGTCCACTTCCTGCTCGTCTTCGCCTGGGACGTGCTGATGGGCTACGCGGTGACCGCCCTCCTCGTGGCCCGGCTGCCGGCCCGCTCCGAGAAGGTCCGGCGCCGGGCCATGTGGACGGCCGGGGCGCTGCACCTGGTGATGGTGGCGTTGCTGACCCTGGCCCTGGTGGGCGGCTCGGACGACTCCGGGTCACGCTCCGGCTCCGGGTCCGGTGGGGTCGACCCCGAGGTCGTCGCCCTCTACGCCGAGGGGAACTGGCTCGACCAGATCGCCTTCCGGTTGCAGAACTTCGCCGCCCTGCGCATCGAACCCGTCTTCTCCTTCGGACTGTTGGTGTTCCTCTTCCTGCTCGGGGTCCGGCTGCACCGCGCGGGCGCCTTCACCGCCGGCGACACCGGCCGCCGCATCCGGGCCCGGATGGCCGGCTGGGGCCTGGGCCTCGGCCTGCCGCTGACCGTCGCGACCACCCTCGGCGGCGGCGACTTCTTCGCCGTCGGCCGCTACGGCGTCGCCCCGCTGGTCGCCGTCGGCTACATCGGGCTCATCGGCATCGCCCTCGACCGGCTGTGGCTGCCGAAGCCGGTGGTCACCGCCCTCTCCTCGGTCGGCCGCAGCGCCCTGTCCTGCTACGTCGCCCAGAACGCGCTCTGCGTCCTGCTCTGCTACGGCCTCGGTCTCGGCCTCGCCACCCGCTTCGCCGACGACGGGCCGTGGTGGGTGATGGGCCTGTGGGCCGCCGTCTCCCTGGTCCTGGCCCTCGGCTCGTGGCTATGGCTGCGCCGATTCGAGCGGGGCCCGCTGGAGGCCCTCCAGCACCGGGTGCTCAGGCCGCGCCGATGACACCGGGCCGTAGGCCGGGGCCGACGACACCGGGCCCTCGGCCCCGGCCGACGGCGCCGCGTCGCCGGCACGGGGTGACGGCACCGCGTCCGCCGGCCGGGCCGATGCCGCCCGGTGCTCAGGCCGGGCCGATGACCTGCCCCTCGTGCCAGCCCGCGCCGTCGCGCCACCAGTGCTGGAGCAGTCGGTCGGTGCGCAGGACGACGGCCTCCAGGTTGAACCCGAAGCTGCCCTGGAGCATCCCGGTCACGGCCAGCACGTCATGCCCGAACACCCCGCCCCGGGCCCAGCCCGCCGGCCGCGTTGGCCCGCCACCAGTGCTCCACCCGCCCGTCACCGCGGGCCGCGCACAGTTCGTAGTTCCCGGCGGTGTCCTCGTCCGCGGCCCCGTGCGGGCCCTCGATCAGGCAGGGCGCCGAGGTGACGCCCGCGCCGAACACCTCGCCCGGCCGCCAGGCGAAGCCGTCCGCGTCGTCCCGCCACCACAGCTGCATCCGACCGTCGGTGCGGGCGGCGACGAGGTCCAGCCGGCGGCCCCGGGTCTGGATCAGGGCCGGACCGTAGTGCGCGGTGCCGGGCGCGAACCGGCCGCCGTCGTTCCAGGTCCAGGGGGCCCCGTTGATCCGCCACCAGTGGTTCAGCCGGCCGTCGGCGGTCCGCACGACCACCTCGAAGTTCCCCGGCTTGCCGTAGTCGCTCTGGATGAACGCGGGGGTCGAGCCGACGGCCGCGTCGCCCGGTCCGAAGGCGCCGCCGTCGCGCCAGACCCGCACCGCCTGCTCGAAGTACCAGTGGCGCAACCGGCCGCCCGTCGTGACGTGCAGGGACTCCATGTTCCGGTTGTAGGTGGTGCCGGTGAAGGCGGGCTGGCCCGAGGCGTCGTGCGCGTACGTCTCGTCCCGCGACCAGGAGAACGGTGCCTCGCCCTCGCGCCACCAGTGCCGCAACCGGCCGGCGCCCGCCGTCGCGGCCATCTCGAAGTTGCGGTGGGCGCGGCCGTTGCCGCTCTCGTAGACGCTGCCCGCGTGCGACCGGCGCTTGCTCCAGGGGTCGATGTTCGTGCCGTACAGACCGCACTTCGCCCAGTCGTCGATGCCCGAATCCCCGTACGCGATCCGGCCGTAGCCGCCCACGTGGTGGTCCGTGCCCCAGGAATTGCGGAACAGCCAGCAGCCCGCCGCGTCGTCGTAGCCCACGATCAACACGCAGTGGCCGCCCGCCCGGCGGTCGCTGGTGCGGTGGTAGACGCCGGCGCCGAGCCCGAAGAAGTCGTCGTACACGTCGAAGCAGGCCGTCAGCGGGCCGACGGTGTCCAGCCAGACCTTTTGCTGCTCGACGTCCCCGAGCCGTACGGGCTCCGGGATCCGCACGGTCCGCCCCGACCGGTCCCAACTCGGCGTGTACTCCGCCCGCCACGCCTCCCGCCGCTCGGCGGGCAGCCCCGGGGGCGGCGTGCCGTACGGCCAGCAGTCCGGGTCCGCGAGGCCCCCGTTCGTACGGATCCAGTCCAGGGCGGTCTCCGGGTCGCCGCCCTGTCCGCAGGCCGACTTCATCCCGTCGTGCACGTCCCCCTCGGAACGCGCGGCCCACACCCCGTGCTCGATCCGGGCCATCGACTCCACCAGCGCGGTCGCCCCGAACACCCAGCAGGAGCAGCACGGGTTCTGGTCCTTCACCCGGGTCAGCCACGGCCGCCCCCAACGGTCGCGCCAGTCCACGGAGACGGGCCGCCCGCCGCCCGGACCGGCGTCCGCCGCGCCGGGCAGCAGCCCGTGCGCGGCCCTGCGCCGGGTCACGTCCGGATTGCCGCTCGCGTGCCCGACGAGCGCCCGCAGGTCGACGGGGCCCGCCTGCGCGGCCGGCGTCAGGTTCGCCCCCGGGTCCAGACCGAGCGCGGGCCGCGGCACGGGGTCCGCGTCCGCCAGGTGCTCGCCGACGGACCACCTCGCCCCGCACGCCGCGAGCTGCGCCCGTAGCTCCCCCACGGTCTGGACGGACTCCTGCGGCATGGCGGCCCCCCGGCTGCGACCGTTCGGATGCGAGACCCCTGAACGTCTCCCCGCCGCGGAACCCCGTCAAGGGGGTCCGCACGGTCGCTCGGTGGCACGGGGGTCGTACGGTGATCGCATGGAAGAGCCGTGCGCACGACGCCAGTTGGCGATGATCGCCGAGGTCCGCGGACTGGGCGTGGAGGTCTGGCTGCGGGGTGGCTGGGCCATGGACTTCTGGCTCGGCCGGATCACCCGCGAGCACGAGGACATCGACTGGTTCACCCGGTCGCGGGACGCCGGCCGGCTGATCGGCCCGCTCGTGGCCCGGGGGTACGAGGTCCTGCGGGCGGACGGCCAACAGCTGGACCTCGTACGCGACGGCGAGGAGCTGAGCTTCGCGCTGGTCGACCGGGACGGGGCCGGCCGGGACGTGGTGGCCGGCGGCCCCTGGGCGGGCACGCGGTGGCCGGCCAGGATGCTGGACGCGGCGGAGCCGGGGCGGCTGGGCGCGCTGGAGTGCCCGGTCGTCTCCCCGGCGGCGCAGATCGAGATCAAACGGATGACCCCGATATGGATACCGGGCCGCGCCAGGCGCCCGAAGGACGCGGCGGACGTGGCCCTGCTGGAGGCGACCTTGGCGGCCCGGGGCGCCCTTTGACACGTGCCCGCAGGGTGGCGCTGCCGGTCCGCTTCCGTGGGGCGGCCGGGGGGCGGCGCGGCGGGGGGCGCGTGTCGGGCCCGGGAAGCGGAGGACTTACGCGGGCGCGCGGGGCCTAGGCAGCAGGCGGCTACGGGCGCCGGCCACGCGGCAGGGGGACGTTGTGGGCAGGCCGGGCCCACGCAGCAGGCGACTACGCCGGCGCCCCCGGGCCCGTACGGCAGGGGGAGCATGCGAGCGTGCGGCCCGTACGCAGGGGATCATGCGGGCGCGCCCGGCCCCGCAGCAGGCGACTACGAGGGGGCGCCGGGCCCACACAGCGGGCGACTACGCCGGCGCCCCCGGGCCCGTACGGCAGGGGGAGCATGCGAGCGTGCGGCCCGTACGGCAGGGGATCATGCGGGCGCGCCCGGCCCCGCAGCAGGCGACTACGAGGGGGCGCCGGGCCCACGCAGCAGGCGACTACGCCGGCGCCCCGGGTTCGCACAGCAGGGGGAGCATGCGAGCGTGCCGGGCCCATGCAGCAGGGGACTTACGCGGGCGCGCTGCTACGGGACCGGCACGGGGACCGGGAGCGGGGGGAGGCCGGGCAGGCCGAGGCCGGTGAGGAGTGCGACCAGCGTGGCGACCAGGCTGGTCAGGACGTCGGTGGCCTTGGCCTTGGCGTCGGTCGTACAGCCGCAGGGACCCGCCGTCCTGAGGAGCCCGTCCACGGACTCCTTGAGGTTGTCGATCGCCGCCGTCATCACGTCGAGCGGCCCGGCGAAGGCCCGGGCCGGCACGGCGGGCCCCTTGGGCGCGGCGACGGGGAGCCTCGGTGCGTCCGCCGGGACCTGCGGTGCGGCGGCGGGGAGCTTCGCGGCGTCCGCCGGGAGCTGCGGGGCCGCGACAGGAAGCTTCGGGGCGTCCGCAGGCACCTTGGGCGCGTCCGCCGGGAGCTTCGGGGCGGCCGCCGGGACCTGCGGGGTGGTCACCGGCGGGGCCGGGGCGGTCGGGGTGGGTGGGAGGTTGTTTCTCAGGGTGGCGAGGGCCGTGTCGGTCTTCGACCGGAAGGCGGCCACGTCCGCCTCCGGGAGTTTGCCGTCGGGGGACGCGAGGACGGCGCCGAGCAGGTCGGTCACGGGCTGCAACACCCCGCCGATGGAGCCCAGTTGCCGGACCTGCGCGAGCAGCGCCTCGGCGTCGGGGATCGCCTTCGACCCGGCCTCGGCCGGCGCCGCGACCGGCGGCCTCGCGGGGGCGTCGGCGGCCGTCGCGAGGCCGGGGGACGCGGCCAGCAGCGCGGTGCAGAGCACTGCGGGGACGGCGTAGCGGGTGAGGCGCGTGGAGCGGCGCAACGGAACTCTCCTGTCCGGCGGGGCCTACGGGTGACTGGGACGTGTCCCGCTCCACGTAGCGGCACCCCGCCGGCCCCCGCAACCGCAGCGCGTCCACCACCCCCGGGGACACGCCGCGCAACCGGCGTACGTACCGCGCTGACCTGCGTCGATGCCGTCACCCTCGGCTGATGCCCCGTCGGACTGGCCGCCCCGGCGGTGCCGGCCCGTACCCCTCAGTCGCTCCCACCCCCACCGCAGGAGTGCCCTCCGCCCGGTCCGGGCCTTGCCCATCCGGACGAGGGCCCGGCCCGGCCCGGCCGGCGCGGACTGCGCCTGCGCGAAGACCCGGCGCAGCCGGTCCTGGAGGACGGGCGGCCCGTCGAAGACGTACGGGGCCAGGTACGGCCCCACGACGTCCCGGGACGTCCGTATAGGGTCCCGGTATGACTGGCTGGACGGCGCCGAGCGCGATCGAGAGAGAACTGCACGGGGCCAGGACGCGCGGCGACTGGTCCGGCTACCTCGACACCCTCGCCCGCGCCGAACTGTTCCTCCCGCAGTCCCGCGCCCGGGTCGACGCCGATCCGGGCCGGGCCCGCTTCCACCCGTCCCCGCACGACGGCAGCCTCGCCGTGTGGACCCGGGGCATGCTGCCCGCGCCCGACGCCGACACCGTCTTCCTGCGCCAGAGCCTCGCCTGGTTCGCGAACGCCTGGGACGAGCGGGACCCGGCCCACCTCGCCGTGAACCCGGGAACGCCCGCCGGGGCGTACCTGACCACCACGCCCGCCGACCGCGCCCGCTGGCGGGCCCACTGGGACGCCACCTCCGCCTGGGGTCCCGAGCCCGGCGCCGTGCACGCCCTGCACACCGGCGGGCCGTTGCACGGGGCCGTCGCGCACGGACTGGCCGTCGGAGCCCATCTCGCCGTCCTCAACGGGGAGTTCTGGAACGCCCTCGGCTACCACGGCAAGGGCTACACCCGCGAGCGCGAACGCCTGCGCACCTCCTGGGGGATCACGGACGCGACGGGCTGGTTCGACGTGTTGCGCCGCATGCAGCACGCCGAAGTCGTCAGCCCCGTCTGGGAGTTCGCCCTGCGCGTGCGCCGGATGCTCGCCTCCGACTTCGCCGGCCCCGTCGACGTCGAGCACTGGCGGCACGCCGTCGAGTACGGGCTGCGCCGCAGCGCCGAGCAGGCCGTCGAGCCGCAGCTCACCCCGGAGGGCGTGACCCTCGCGGAGCCCCGCCCGGTCGCCGAACTCGAAGGGGAGATAGCCGGCGTGCAACGGCTGATCGGCCGGATCGCCCGCTACGAACAGCGCTTCCGCGCCGACGGGCTGCTCCCCGAGGGCGGCTGGGTGCGTTCCGTCGCGGGCTGGGACCACGGCCGCGCCTCGCAGATGGCCCGCTGGGGTCTGGGCGCCCGCTACTGCACGATCGAGGACACCGAGCGGGCCGTCCTCCGGGCGGGCGAAGCGGCCCGGGGCAGCTACCGGTCCTGGGAGGAACTCTCCGCCGGGTACCTGCTCGGGCGCTGCCTGCACTTCGACGAGGAGGAGTTCGGCGAGTGGTACGCCTCCTCCCTCGCCACCCACCTGACCCTGACCACCGACCCGGCGAGCCCCTGGCTCAACATCCCCTGGCGGTAACCCGGTTCGCGCACCACCCCCCACCCGCACCGGCCCCACCCGCACCGCGCACCCCCGAGGCGCTACGGCAGACCCGCGCGCACCGCCGACCAGGCGTCGACGGCCCGCGCCAGGGGGTCTTCGGCCGTCAGGAAGGGGCGTACGAGGACCATCCACGCGATCAGGCTCTTGATCCGGCGCAGGTGCTGGATCCGCTCCGCCGGCAGCTCGCGCCAGCCGACGGCCAGCGCGGCGGCCGCCGGCGGGGTCAGGTCGATCAGCTCCAGCAGGTCCCGGCACAGGGCCGCCGGATCGCCGCCGGGCCCGGGACCGAACCGGCGGATCAGGTAGCTGCGCACGGCGGCCAGCTCGCAGGCCCGTACGAGGTCGGGCGTGCCCTCCGCCTCGGCGCAGCGGGCTCCGGCGGTCAACGCGATCCGGCCCCAGCGCAGCCGGACCCCGTCCGGCAGGTCCTCGTCCTGCATCCGGGCCCCGGCCAGGGCCCGCAGGGGTCGTGGGTGCGGCTCCTCCAGCAGCGGCGGCCCGCCGGCCAGCCAGGCCTCCAGTTCCGCGAGGGCGTGCCCGTCGGTCGGCACCGAGGTGAGCACCTGGCCGCGGGTCAGCAGCGCGACCATGGGGCCCGTGAGGTGGACCCGCGCGACGCGGCCCCCGCCGACGGAGTGCACGGTCAGTCCGGCGGCCTCGATGCGGCGCAGCCCGAGCCGCGCCTCCCCGGCTGCGTACACCTGCCCGGGGCGGGCGGCGCCGCCCAGGCACCGCACGAGGCACACCCCGCCCGTGACGTCGGCCCGCTCGACGGAGTACACCTGCAACTCGGTGATGGGCACGCGGACCCCCTTTCCCGGGCGGAGGCTACCGCGTCGGGAGCGGGCGGTTCACACGAGCCGGAGGGGGTTCGTTCCCGCCCGGGCGGCGGGGCTCAGCCCCCCGCGGGTTCCTCCAGGACGAGGCGGATCTCGGTGACCTCGTAGCCGGCCCGGTCGAAGGCGGCGGCCATGGGGAGGTTCACCACGTCGGTGGTCGCCGTGACGCGCTCGGCGCCGGCCGCGGCGTGGAAGCGGGTGATCTCGCCGAGGACCTCGTCGATCAGGCCCTTGCCGCGCTGCTCGGGGACGACGCCGAGGTAGCCGACGTTGCGGTGGTACGGGGTCGCGGAGGGGATCGCCATCCCGGCGAGCGTGCCGTCGGGCAGGTGCGCCAGCCGCCACCAGGAGCGTTCGCCGGGGCAGTCGAGGTAGTAGGCGAAGTCGGCGCGGGCGAACTCCTCCTCCGTCATCGTGGCGAGTTCCTGCCGGGTGTTCAGGTCGAGGCTGCCGCGGGAGAGGCGGGCGAAGACGTCGAGGAACTCCTCGTCGGTGCCCTCGCGGAAGACGAGCCGGCCGGTGGGCTCCGGGACCCCGGTGGCCGGGGTCCACTCGTAGCGCAGCCGCTCGACCTCCTGCGTCAGACCGGCCCGTCGGGCGGCCTCCTGGCGCCAGGCCACGGCTTCGACGAGCGCCGGGTCGGCGCGCCAGTCGCGCGGCAGGGAGAGGTTGTACAGGGGGGCCTTGCCGAAGGCGGCGTGCCCGGCGGCCAGCAGGCCGGCGGTGAGCGCGGCCGGGTCGGCGACGTCCTCGCGGACCTGGAGGCAGTCGAGGGCGACGGGACGCTCGCTGTCGGCCCGCCCCCACCACAGGGCGCGGGCGAGCACCTCGCCGTCGTCGTCCTCGGCGAACCAGATCCACTCGGGGCGGAACTGCCCGGCCGCGAGTTCCTCGCGGACGCGGTCGGCGGTGAGCGCCGCCACGGGGCCGTGCGCCGGGAAGGCGAGGGCCCGGTCGAGGTCGGCGGGGTCTGCGGGGTCTGCTGTGGCAGCGCGGAATGTCATCGGGGCGATGATCACACGGCGGATCCGGTCCTGACCAGGGGTTATCCACACCGACCCGCCCCGGCGGGCGGGGAACCCGCGGCCCGGACCGACGCACCGCCGAGGGCGACACACCGCCGAGGCCGACGCACCGCCGAGGCCGACGCACCGCCGAGGGCCGGCCTTCCCTGGGGAAGGCCGGCCCTCGGCGGATCGGTGCGCGCGCCCGGTCGTGGATCGGTGCGCGCCCGGTCTACGACCAGGTGATGAGCCGGCGGGGGTGTTCCAGGACCGCCGCGATGTCGGCCAGGAAGCGGGAGCCGAGCTCGCCGTCGATCAGACGGTGGTCGAACGACAGCGCCAGGGTGGTGACCTGACGGGCCTTCACCTTGCCCTTGTGGACCCACGGCTGGAGCTTGATCGCGCCGACCGCGAGGATCGCGGACTCGCCGGGGTTGATGATGGGCGTACCGGTGTCGACGCCGAAGACGCCGACGTTGGTGATGGTGATCGTGCCCTGCTGCATGTCGCCGGGGGAGGTCTTGCCGTCGCGGGCCGTGGCGACCAGTGAGGACAGCGCCTCGGACAGCTCCGGCAACGTCTTGGCGTGGGCGTCCTTGATGTTCGGGACGATCAGGCCGCGCGGGGTCGCCGCGGCGATCCCGAGGTTGACGTAGTGCTTGAGCACGATCTCCTGGGCCGCCTCGTCCCAGGACGCGTTGACGTCCGGGTTGCGGCGGATCGCCACGAGGACGGCCTTGGCGATGAGCAGCAGCGGGTTGATCCGCAGCCCGGCCAGGTCGGGATCGGCCTTGAGCTCGGTGACCAGCTTCATCGTCCGCGTCACGTCGAGGGTGATGAACTCGGTGACGTGCGGGGCGGTGAAGGCGGAGCCGACCATGGCTTGGGCGGTGACCTTGCGGACGCCCTTGACCGGGATCCGGGTCTCGCGCGCCGAGGGGTCCACGGCGACCGCGACGGCGGGCGCCGCGACGGCCTGCGCCGCCGGAGCGGCCACGGGCGCCGGGGCGACGGCCTGCGGGGTGATCGCCGCGGCGGCCGCGGCGTGCACGTCCTCGCGGGTCACGACGCCGCCCTGACCGGTGGGGACCACCGCGGCCAGGTCGATGCCGAGGTCCTTGGCGAGCTTGCGCACGGGCGGCTTCGCCAGCGGGCGCTCGCCCGTCGGCTGCGCCGGTACGGCGACGGCGACGGCGACCACGGCAGGAGCCGCGGCGGGAGCCGCCGGGGCCGGCGCGGTGCCGTTGCGGGCGGGCACGCCCTCGGCGGCCTTGCGCGGCCGGCGCTTGGTGGAGGCCGTGGACACGCCGTACCCGACGAGGACGGGCTGGCGGGCGGCGGGCTCCGGCTCGGCGGCCGCGGCGGCCTCCGAGCCCGTCGCGACGGCGGCGGCCACGGGGGCCTCGGCGACCGGGGCCGCCCCGTCCGCACCGGCGTCGGCGCCGGTCCGCACCGAGATGATGACCTGGCCGACGTCGACCGTGGTCCCCTCCTCGAAGAGGAGGGCGTGCACGACCCCGTCGAAGGGGATCGGCAGCTCCACGGCCGCCTTCGCCGTCTCGACCTCGCAGACGACCTGCCCGTCGGTGACGGTGTCACCGGGCTGGACGTACCACTTGAGGATCTCGGCCTCGGTGAGGCCCTCGCCCACGTCGGGCATCTTGAATTCGCGGATCGTCATCGGGGCACTCCTCAGTACGCCAGGGAGCGGTCGACGGCGTCGAGCACCCTGTCCAGGCCGGGCAGGTACTCGTCCTCCAGGCGGGCCGGCGGGTACGGCGCGTGGAAGCCGCCGACGCGCAGGACCGGCGCTTCGAGGTGGTAGAAGCAGCGCTCCGTGATGCGCGCCGCGATCTCGGAGCCCATACCGAGGAACACCGGCGCCTCGTGGACGACCACGAGCCGGCGGGTGCGCTCCACGGAGGCCTGGAGCCCGTCGAAGTCGACCGGGGACATCGAGCGCAGGTCCACGACCTCGATCGACTTGCCCTCCTCGGCGGCCGCGGCGGCGGCCTCCAGACAGACCTTCACCATGGGGCCGTAGGCCGCCAGGGTGACGTCGGTGCCGGAGCGGGCGACGCGCGCCTTGTGCAGCTCGCCGGGGATGGCCTCGACGTCGACCTCGCCCTTGTCCCAGTAGCGCCGCTTCGGCTCGAAGAAGATCACCGGGTCGTCGCTGAGGATGGCCTGTTGGAGCATCCAGTAGGCGTCGCTCGCGTTCGACGGCGAGACCACCTTGAGGCCCGGTACGTGCGCGAAGAGCGCCTCGGGGGACTCGCTGTGGTGCTCGACGGCGCCGATGCCGCCCGCGTACGGGATGCGGATGACGACCGGCATCTTGATCTTGCCGAGCGCCCGGGCGTGCATCTTCGCGAGCTGCGTGACGATCTGGTCGTACGCGGGGAAGACGAACCCGTCGAACTGGATCTCCACGACCGGCCGGTACCCGCGCAGGGCCAGGCCGATGGCGGTGCCGACGATGCCCGACTCGGCGAGCGGGGTGTCGATGACCCGCTCCTCGCCGAAGTCCTTCTGCAGCCCGTCGGTGATGCGGAAGACGCCGCCCAGCTTGCCGACGTCCTCACCCATGATCAGGACCTTGGGGTCCGTCTCCAGGGCCTTGCGCAGCGACTCGTTGAGCGCCTTCGCGATCGACATCTTTTCGATGGCCATGGTGGTCACTCCCCACCCTCGAAGGACGCGAGGTAGGAGGCGAACTGCGCCCGCTCCTCGTCGACGAGCGCGTGCCCGTCCGCGTAGACGTTCTCGAAGATCGCCATCGTGTCGGGGTCGGGCATGGCCCGTACGACCTCGCGCACGCGCTTGCCCAAGACCTCGCTCTCCGCCTCCAGCTCCGCGAAGAACGCCTCGTCGGCGCCCCCGGAGGCCAGCAGGTGGGCCTTCAGGCGCAGGATCGGGTCCTTCGCCTCCCAGGCCGCGGTCTCCTCGTCGCGCCGGTACTTCGTCGGGTCGTCCGAGGTGGTGTGCGCGCCCATGCGGTACGTGAACGCCTCGACCAGGGTCGGGCCCTCGCCGCGGCGCGCGCGCTCCAGCGCCCAGCGGGTGACCGCGAGGCAGGCCAGGACGTCGTTGCCGTCGACGCGGACGCCGGGGAAGCCGAAGCCCTGCGCGCGCTGGTAGAGCGGCACGCGCATCTGGCGCTCGGTGGGCTCGGAGATCGCCCACTGGTTGTTCTGGCAGAAGAACACGACCGGCGAGTTGTAGACGGCCGAGAAGGTGAAGGCCTCCGCGACGTCGCCCTGGCTGGACGCGCCGTCGCCGAAGTACGCGATGACGGCCGAGTCGGCGCCGTCCTTGGCCACGCCCATGGCGTAGCCGGTCGCGTGCAGCGTCTGCGAGCCGATGACGATCGTGTACAGGTGGAAGTTGTTGATCGTCGGGTCCCAGCCGCCGTGGTTCACACCGCGGAACATGCCGAGCAGGTTGGTCGGGTCGACCCCGCGGCACCAGGCCACGCCGTGCTCGCGGTAGGTCGGGAAGACGTAGTCGTCGTCCCGCAGGGCCCGGCCGGAGCCGATCTGCGCCGCTTCCTGGCCGAGCAGCGAGGCCCACAGGCCCAGCTCGCCCTGGCGCTGGAGGGCGGTCGCCTCGCCGTCGAAGCGGCGGGTCAGGACCATGTCGCGGTACAGCCCGCGCAGGTCGTCGGTGGTGATGTCCGCGACGAAGGGCGCGAACTCCGCGAGGTCCGGATGGTCCGCCACCTCGACCCGTTCTCCTTCGGGCGTCAGCAGTTGTACGAGCTGAGGCTCGGCGTCGTGCGGCTGTGCGGTGGCGGCGGCGGTCTTGCGGGCGCTCGCCGCGCCGGCTGCCCGCTTGGTGCCGCTGCTGCGTCGCGGCTTGCGCGCGGCAGTGCTCTCCACGGTCACGTGTGCTCCTCCGTCGGTCCGGCACCCGGGTTCTCCGGGGTCCAGTGCGGCTCACCTGCATCTGTACCCGCGCACGGGGTGGGTGCGCGTCGAGTACGGGATTCAGGCGTGACAGGTGCCCCGGCGAGTGCCCTGCGCAATGCACGTTACCCAGTGCGTCGTATAACCGCGAAACCCCGTTTGACCTGCGATTTTGCTTGGATATCCAAGTAAATCGGCGGGAGCGCGAACAACCACTGGTCACAGCCTTGCAGGGGGCCGGAACAACGGCACGTTATCCCGGGTAACTCCGGCAGGGAAGGGGTGAGTGTGTGAAACTGACTTCGTGCGCGAAGACGGAAAAATCAAGGTATTCCTCCTGGACGACCACGAAGTGGTACGTCGGGGTGTTCATGAGCTGTTGTCGGTCGAAGACGACATCGAGATCGTCGGTGAGGCCGGTACCGCGGCGGACGCGCTGGTGCGCATCCCGGCGACCCGCCCCGACGTCGCGGTTCTCGACGTGCGGCTCCCGGACGGCAGCGGCGTCGAGGTGTGCCGGGAGGTGCGCTCGCAGAACGAGGACATCAAGTGCCTGATGCTGACCTCGTTCGCCGATGACGAGGCCCTCTTCGACGCGATCATGGCCGGCGCCTCCGGTTACGTCCTCAAGGCGATCCGCGGCAACGAACTGCTGAGCGCCGTACGGGACGTGGCGGCCGGCAGGTCGCTGCTGGACCCCGTCGCGACCGCACGGGTGCTGGAGCGGCTGCGCGACGGCAAGAACGGCAAGGGCGACGACCGGCTCTCCAACCTCACCGAGCAGGAGCGCAAGATCCTCGACCTGATCGGCGAGGGACTGACGAACCGGGTCATCGGCGAGCGGCTGCACCTCGCCGAGAAGACGATCAAGAACTACGTCTCCAGTCTGCTCTCGAAGCTCGGCATGGAGCGCCGCTCCCAGGCCGCCGCGTACGTGGCCCGCCTCCAGGCGGAGAAGCGCGCGTAGCTCCCCCCGACCCCCGGGCCGATGACGCACGGTGACGGACCCCCGGGGGACGGTGCCCGACCCCGGGGCCGCCGGTGGCGCCCTCGGCGCTCTCGGCCCATTCGGGACCAACGTCCCCGATGATCGGGGCGGGATCCCCTTTCCCGACGCCGCGTCGGTGCCGGACAGTGGTCGCATGTCCCCTGAGGAACTCCACGCCATCGAACTGCTGCGCCGCGTGCCCTACGGCCGAGTCGCCACCAGCATGCGCGCGCTGCCCTTCCTCGCCCTCGCCCGCCACATCGTGGTGGACGACAAGGTCGTCCTGAGAATGCACGCCGGTTTCGGCCATCACCAGGCCTGCAACGGCAGTGTCGTCTCGTACGGGGCGGACAACTTCAATTCCCCCGACGAACGGTTGTGGTCGGTGCAGTTCACCGGCACCGCGGAGATCGTCGAACCGACCAACGGGGAACTGGAACTATTCGGTCCGGGCCCGCATTTCGTGGACGGCGCGGTCTTCGATCCGGTCTACATGCGCATCGAACCCCAACTCGTCACCGTCCACACCCTGGCCGGGAACACGAACCGCCGGGAACGGCAGTACCAACACGCATTGTGATCATCGGACGGACCGACCTCGCGCGCGGGTACGCGAAAGGGCCCGGCGGAATTGGTTCCGCCGGGCCCTTTCGCGTACTTCGGATGCGTTCGGGTGCCTACTCGACCGGGTTCGCCGGGCCGCCCGTGACGGGGTCCGTCGGCTCCTTCGTCGGAGGCTCCTTCGTCGGAGGCTCCTTCGTGGGGGGCTCCTTCGTGGGGGGTGTCGGGTCCACCGGCGTGGTCTTGCTCGCCGTCGGGGTCGGGCTCGTGCTGGCGCTCGCCGTCGGGCCCGTGCTCGGCGTGAACCTGTTGCTCTTGGTCGGGTTCGGCGCGTACGTCTCCTCGTACGTCTTCGAGGTCGACGGCGCCGAGGGGCTCGACTCGGGTTCCGGGCTGGTCTCCCCCGGCTTGCTCTGCGAGGCGCCCGGCGAGCTCTGGTTCGTGCTCGGGGTCTTGTCCTTGTTGCTGTTGTTCTCGCTGACGTTCTTCCACGCGTACGCCACACCGCCGGCGATGGCGAGCACCGCCACCAGCGCGAACAGCATCATCTTCCAGCGCCCGCCGCGCGGACGCTCGTCGTAGCCGCCGTAGCCGCCCTGACCGCCGCCCGGGCCGCCGTGACCGCCGCCGCCCGGGAACGCGGAGCCGTCGTCCGGGTTGAGCGGCGGCACCATCGGCTGCTGGAACTGCGAGGTCGTGGAGTGCGCCGAGTACTGGCCGCCGTTGCCGTTCGCCTGCATCGCCGTGGTCGGCGAGCCGGGCTGGCCGTGCGGGAGGGACATGGTGACCGGACCGGTGTTCCAGGTGCCGGTGTTCGCGCCCTGCTCCTGGAGCATCTGGAGCGCGTACTGGGTGAGTCCGCGCATCTCCTCGGCGCTCTGGAACCGGTCGTCCGGGTCCTTGGCGAGCGACCGCATGACCAGGCCGTCGAGTTCCTTCGGGATCGAACCGCCCTCGGGCAGCTGCGAAGGCGGCACCGGGGCGTCCTGCACGTGCTGGTAGACCACCGAGAGCGGGGTCTCGCCGGTGAAGGGGGGCCGCAGCGCGAGGAGTTCGTAGAGGAGGCAGCCGGTCGCGTACAGGTCGCTGCGGTGGTCCACGGCCTTGCCGAGGGCCTGTTCGGGCGACAGGTACTGCGGGGTGCCCATGACCATGCCGGTCTGGGTCATCGTCGACTGCACGCCGTGCAGGGCGCGGGCGATGCCGAAGTCCATCACCTTCACCGCGCCGGTGTTGGTGATGATGACGTTCGCGGGCTTGATGTCACGGTGCACGATGCCGTGCTGGTGGGAGTACGCGAGGGCTTCCAGCACGCCCGAGACGATGATCAGCGCCTGCTCGGGGCCCGGGGCCTCGGCGCTGATCAGCAGGTCGCGGATGGTGCGGCCCTCGACGAGCTCCATCACGATGTAGGGGACGACGTTCGGTCCGACCCGGTCCTCGCCCGAGTCGTACACGGCGACCACGGCGTGGTGGTTGAGGCCGGCGACGGACTGGGCCTCGCGCGTGAACCGGGCCTTGGACACCGGGTCCTCGGCGAGGTCGGCGCGCAGCAGCTTCACGGCGACGGTACGGCCCAGGCGCACGTCCTCGGCGGCGAAGACCTCAGCCATGCCGCCGCGGCCCAGGCGGTGGGTCAGCCGGTAGCGGCCGTCCCCGACGATGCCGCCCGCGCCCCAATGTTCAGGACCGTCGGCCATCCCGGCGCCGTTTCCCTCGGGTTCGGGTGCCATCAGTCCTCGCCGTCGTCTCTCTCGTCCGCTCTAGCGGTGGGTCCTCATCGGGTCCTCATCGGGTGCTCCGACGAACGCTACAGCCTCCGAACCGGTCACCGTCCGGACGAAGGCGGCGCGTGCCCCCGTGGTCACGGAACGGGTACCTGGCTTGACGTGTGCTTGCCCTCCGGCAGACTGGGCGCCACATGCGCTCAGCCGGACGCGTGGGGACGCAGCCCGAGGGGAAGCAACAGTCATGAGCCAGGACGGCACACAGGGCCGGTACGCAGGCGGCTCTCTGGCCGGCGGCCGTTACCAGCTAAGGGATTTGCTGGGTGAGGGCGGCATGGCGTCGGTCTACCTCGCGTACGACTCCGCGCTGGACCGGCAGGTGGCGATCAAGACCCTGCACAGCGAACTGGGGCGCGAGGCGTCCTTCCGCGAGCGGTTCCGCCGTGAGGCGCAGGCTGTTGCGAAACTGTCGCACACCAATATCGTCTCGGTCTTCGACACCGGCGAGGGCGAAGTCGTCTTCGGCGGCTCCGGCGGCGGCGACAGCACCGTGATGCCCTACATCGTCATGGAATACGTGGAAGGTCAGCCCCTGGGCTCCGCCCTGGAGGCCGACATCCGCCAGTACGGCGCGATGCCCGCGGACAGGGCGCTGAAGGTGACGGCCGACGTGCTGGCCGCGCTGGAGACCAGCCACGAGATGGGGCTGGTCCACCGCGACATCAAGCCCGGCAACGTGATGATGACCAAGCGCGGCGTCGTCAAGGTGATGGACTTCGGCATCGCCCGCGCCATGCAGTCGGGCGTCACCTCGATGACGCAGACCGGCATGGTCGTCGGCACCCCGCAGTACCTCTCCCCGGAGCAGGCCCTGGGCCGCGGCGTGGACGCCCGTTCCGACCTGTACTCGGTCGGCATCATGCTGTTCCAGCTGCTGACCGGGCGCATCCCCTTCGACGCGGACTCGCCGCTGGCCATCGCGTACGCGCACGTGCAGGAGGAGCCGGTGGCTCCGTCGACCATCAACCGGGCGGTCACCCCGGCGATGGACGCGCTCGTCGCCCGGGCGCTGAAGAAGAACCCGAACGAGCGCTACCCCACGGCCGCCGCCATGCGCGACGACCTGCTGCGGGTGCTGTCGGCCGGCCGGACGGGCGCGCCGGCGATCGTGCCCGGCGCCGTCACCGGGGGCAGCGGCGCCGGCGTGGGTTCGGCCGTGTTCCCGCCCGTCGACTCCGGGTTCCAGGCCCCGCCGCCGCAGTCGCTCCAGCAGCCCTACCAGGCGCCGTCCCCGTACGCGCCGACGCCCCCGCCGCAGCACCACCAGGGCGGGTACGCGTACCCGCAGCAGGGCGTGCACACGCCGGCGCCGCAGCAGTACGCGCCGCAGACGCCGGCGCCGTTCACCATCTCCCCGTCGCACCAGGGCGGCGCGACGGGCGGCTCGGGCGGTGGCCGGCGGAACACGCCGGTCGTGGTCGGCGCGATCGTCGTGGCCCTGCTGGCCGTCGGCGGTCTGATCGCGGCGCTCTCGATGAACGGCAAGGACGAGGACCCGCAGGCCGGCCCGGGGCCGAGCGCCTCCGCGTCGGCGTCCGCGTCCGGTTCCGCCAAGGCGGGCTTCAAGGGGCCGGACACCTCGCGCACGATCGACGTCGAGAAGTGCAAGAAGCCGTCCAAGGCCTACAAGGACGCGAACAAGGTCATCGCGCCCGACCTGCGGTACAAGAACCTCCGCTCGGTCAAGGAGTGCCTCCAGGCCGCCGGCTGGCGCTACGAGATCGAGACGCGGGACGAGGCGGTCTACGGCCAGGACACCGTCCTGGAGCAGCTGCCCGCGGCCGGTGACGACGTGGCGAAGGACGACACGGAGTTCAAGCTGATCGTCTCCAGCGGCAACCCGCAGTAGGACCCGCGGAGGGGCCCGTAGCAGGACCTGCGGGAGGACCCGTAGGAGGAACCGTAGGAGGAGACGGTCGGTCCGGGGCTTCCCGGGCGACCCGCACGACACACCCGGCATCCCGGGCCACCCCGATGGGCGGCCCGGGATGCCGCTTTTGCCCCACTATGTAAATCTGAGCACGAACCTGCCGCCGTCGGCCCGGTCATTCGGCCGCCCATTAGCCCGCCCGTCCGCCGCTCCGCCGCTCGGTCCTCGGTCTTCCGCTTTGCCGGATCTCGGTTTCCGCTTCCTCGGTCAACCGGAACGGGAGGGGCTCCCCGTGACTCATCGCCTCCGCGTCCCGCACTGGGCGGCCGGAGCCGCGCTCGCCGCCGCGCTGCTGGTCACGGCGCCGGCGAGCGCCGCCCTCGACGTCGCCGCGGCCACCGTCGCCGGTCGGACCACCGACGCCGACGGCGGGCCCCGCGAGGACCTCGCCGGCAGCGCCGCCGGGGAGGGGCGGGAGCGGCCCGGGCGCCCGGTCGGCGAACCGGCCTCCGTGGACGTGGCCCCGGTGTCGCGTCCGCTGCGGCCGGTCCACCCCGTCCGGCCCGCGCACCCCGTACGGCCCGCGCAGCCGCCGCCCGGCGAGCCGGTCCTCCCTCCGGAGGTCGCGCCCGAGCCGCGGCCGCCCGCCGCGGCGAGCCCACCGTCCTCCGTCACCGCGATGGGCACCGGGCCGAACGAGCGGGCCGCCGATCTGGCCGCCCACATACTGCCGCTCGGCACCGGGCTGGCCCTGATGGGACTGGGCCTCGGCTTCATGGGGATGCGGCTGCGGCGCGGCCGCTGACCGCCCCGGAACCGGCCTCCTCGGGGCCCGTGACCACCCCCGGATCCTCCCGGGGGTCCTTGCGAGCAAGGGCATACTCGGTATACATACTGAGTATGTCCATTCGCCACGGTCTTCTCGCCCTGCTGGAACGGGGCCCCCGGTACGGCTCCCAACTGCGTTCCGAATTCGAATCCCGCACCGGCTCCACCTGGCCCCTCAACGTCGGGCAGGTGTACACCACCCTCGGCCGCCTGGAGCGCGACGGACTCGTCGCCCCCGGCGGCGAGGACGCGGCCGGACACACCCTGTACGCCATCACCGACACCGGGAGCGCCGAACTGCGCGAGTGGTACGAGCGCCCCGTCGACCGCACCAACCCGCCGCGCGACGAGCTGTCCATCAAGCTCGCCATGGCCGTCGGCGCCCCCGGCGTGGACATCCGCGCCGTGATCCAGTCCCAGCGGCACGCCACCGTGCGCGCCATGCAGGACTACACCCGGCTCAAGGCCAGGGCCCTCGGCGCCATCGAGAGCGGCGAGGCCGACGAACGCGACGACCTCGCCTGGCTGCTCGTCCTGGAGCAGCTGATCTTCCAGACCGAGGCCGAGGCCCGCTGGCTCGACCACTCCGAGGCACGGCTCGTACGGCTCTCTCAGCAGGCCGGCCGGACACCCGCCGGGCCCGCCGCCCCCGCTCCGCCGGGGACCGCCACCGACGAGCCCGCCACCGAGCCCACCGCCGGCGCCACCGCCGGCCGGCCCCGTACCGCCCGACCGCGGCGGGGCTGACCACCGTTCCAAGGGGAACCCCTCATGCCCGACCAGCACACCACGCAACCCGTACTCCAACTGGACCGGCTCGTGCGCACCCACGGCAGCGGCGCCACCGAGGTGCACGCCCTGCGCGGGATCGACCTCGTCGTCCACCCCGGCGAACTCGTCGCCGTGATGGGCCCGTCCGGATCCGGCAAGTCCACGCTGCTCACCCTCGCGGGCGGCCTCGACACCCCGACCAGCGGCCGGGTCCTCGTCGAGGGCCTCGACATCACCACCGCGAGCCGCAAACAACTCGCCGCCATGCGCCGGCGCAGCATCGGCTACGTCTTCCAGGACTACAACCTGATACCGGCCCTCACCGCGGCCGAGAACGTGGCGCTGCCCCTCGAACTCGACGGCGTCCCCGCCCGCAGGGCCCGCGTCGCCTCCATCGCCGCGCTGGAGGAGATGGGCCTCGCGCAGCTCGCCCACCGCTTCCCCGACGAGATGTCCGGCGGCCAGCAACAGCGCGTCGCCATCGCCCGCGCGCTGGTCGGCGACCGCCGACTGGTCCTCGCCGACGAGCCCACCGGCGCCCTCGAATCCGAGACCGGTGAATCCGTACTGGCCCTGCTGCGCAACCGCTGCGACGCGGGCGCGGCCGGGATCCTGGTCACGCACGAACCCCGCTTCGCCGCCTGGGCGGACCGGGTCGTCTTCCTGCGCGACGGCACCGTCGTGGACGAGACCCTGCGCAGCGGCGCCGACTCGCTGCTCTCGGGGCGGGCGGCCGGCCTGTGACCTCCCCGTTCGGCTCCTGGTTCCACCCCTGGGTCGCGGCCCTGCGCATCGCCCGTCGCGACGCCTGGCGCGCCAAGGGCCGCAGCGCCCTCGTCCTGTCGATGATCGCCCTGCCGATCGTCGGCGTGAGCGCCGCGGACCTCGCCCTGCGCAGCGGCGAGCTCTCCCCGCAGCAGACCCTGACCCGCGAGCTCGGGGCGGCCGACGCCCGGATCACCGAATCCCACGTCGACGCCGCCGTGTTCCAGCACCCGGACGGCGAGCACTACGCGCCGGTCGGCGGCTACGACGCCTACCGGCCGGGCAAGCAGCCGCAGGCGCAGCCGCTGAAGGCCTCGGTCCCCGCGGGCGCCCGGTCCGTCCAGGACACCTCGGGCCACACCAAGGTGCACACCGCGCACGGCCTCCTCGCCACCGAACTGCGCGAGCTGGACGTGCACGACCCGCTGACCCGTGGCCTGATCACGCTCGACCGCGGCCGACTGCCCTCCGGGCGGGGGGAGGTCGTCGCCACCAACGCCTTCCTGAAGGCCTCCGGGCTGTACGTCGGCTCCTCGGTCACCCCGCGCGGCTCACCGACCGCGTACAAGGTGGTGGGGGCGTACGAGCTCCCCTCCGCGCTACGGACCACGGAGCTGCTCGCCCTCCCCGGCACCCTGTTCGCCCCGCTGAACAAGGCGCTCCAGGCCACCGGAGCGCCGGGGGTGACCGAGCGGACCTCGTACCTGGTCTCGGTCGGCGGCGATGGTTTCACGTGGAACATGGTCAAGGAGGCCAACACCAAGGGCGCGCTCGTGCGTTCCCGCGCCGTGGCGCTGAACCCGCCCGCCGACTCCGACGTCCCGCTGTTCCGGCAGACGCCCAAGGAGCAGTTCGAGCTGACCGACGCGGGCGGCACCCTCACCGAGCGGGCCGTCCTGGCCACCGTCATCGGCCTGACCATGCTGGAGGTGTGCCTGCTCGCCGGGCCCGCCTTCGCGGTCGGCGCCCGGCGCTCGCGCCGCCAGCTGGGGCTGCTCGGCGCCAACGGCGGCGACCGGCGGCACATCCGGGCCGTCGTGCTCTCCGGCGGCCTCGTGATCGGCGCCGTCGCGGCCGTGATCGGCACCGCGGTCGGTGTGGCCCTCACCGTCGGGCTGCGGCCCGTCCTGGAACAGCAGCTCGGCGCCCGCTTCGGCGGCTTCGACGTCCGCCCGCTGGAACTGCTCGGCATCGCCCTGCTCGCCGTGCTGACCGGGCTCCTCGCGGCGGTCGTGCCCGCCGTCACCGCCTCCCGACAGACCGTACTGGCCTCCCTGACCGGCCGTCGGGGCGTCCGCCGCGCCAACCGGGTGTTGCCCCTCGTCGGCCTCGCCGCCGTGGCCGGGGGCACCGCGATCGTCCTCTACGGAGCGACCCGCCAGGTCAGCACCACCGTCGTCGCCGGGGGCAGCGCCATCGCCGAACTGGGCGTCGTCGCCCTCACCCCGCTCCTCGTCGGCCTGTTCGGGCGGCTCGGACGCCTGCTGCCGCTCTCGCCGCGGCTCGCGCTGCGCGACGCCGTCCGCAACCGGGGGCGTACCGCGCCGGCCGTGGCCGCCGTACTGGCCGCCGTCGCGGGGACCGTGGCGGTCTCCACCTACGAGCACAGTCGTGACGTACAGGCCCGGCACGAGTACGTGGCCGAACTCCCCGCCAACGTCGGGACCCTGACCGCCAATGACAACACCGGGCACAAGGACGTCCCGGCCCTGCGCGCCACCCTCAGCAGCACGCTGCCGGTCGCCGTACGGGCCGATGTCGACCGCTTCGTGGTCGGCAACCCGAACTGCGAGATGCGCGACTCCGACCTGACCTGCGGACGCGTCGAACTCATCACCCCGAAGGAACAGCGCTGCCCGCTCCTCGAAGCACCCGGCGGGGTCGACTCCTTCGCCCCGGCGCAGGCCCGTGAACTGCGCAAGGACTCGCGGTGCGCACCGCGCACGCACTTCTCGGCGCCCGATGTGGTCATCGCCGACGAGAAGCTGATGACCGTCCTCGCGGTCACCGACCCCGGATCCACCGCCGCCCTCAAGGAGGGCCGGCCGGTCTCCTTCGAACCGCACGACGTGAAGGACGGGAAGATCACCCTGCGGGTCGTCACCGACCAGGCCGCCGTAGAGGAGGCAGCCGGGAAGAACGCCGAAGTCCCCGGCCGGGACACGGTGCTCGCCGTCCACACGGCCCCGCGTCCCGCCGAGGCCTGGGGCATCCGACTGGTCGTACCGCCGGCCGCCGCGAAGAACGCGGGCCTCGCCACGGCTCCCGTCGGCGCCTGGTTCAGCCTCGACGGGAAGGCGACCGGCGCGCAGCGGCAGACGCTCGACGGGGAGATCGACCGGATGGGCGCCGACGCCCGGTTCAGGATCGAGGAGGGCTACCAGAAGGAGAGCACCCTCGGCGTCCTCGTCCTCACCGTCTTCGCGGGGCTGATCACCATCGGCGCGGCCGGCATCGCCACCGGCCTCGCGCAGGCCGACGCCGAGGCCGACCTGAAGACGCTCGCGGCGGTCGGCGCGGCCCCGCGCGTGCGACGCACCCTGAGCGGCTTCCAGTGCGGGGTGGTCGCCCTGATGGGCGTGGTCCTCGGCTCCGCCGCCGGGATCCTGCCGGCGGTCGGGCTGCGGCTCACCCAGGAACGCGAACAGGAACGCCTGATCCGCAACGGCATCGAGAGGGGCTGGGCCACGGTGCAGGACACCGAGCTGTACGTGCCGATCGCCGTGCCCTGGCCCACGCTGGCCGGACTGCTGATCGTGGTCCCGCTGGGGGCGGCGCTGCTCGCGGCGCTGGTCACCCGGTCGAGCGGCGCACTGGCCCGCCGCGAGGCCGGCTGACCCCCGCGACGGGGGCCGGGCCGATGTTCCGGCCCCCGGACAGGGTGGATCACGCTCCCGCGGGGGCACACCGTGTGAGTACGCAGGTGTGCGAGAGAATGACGGCATGGAGATGCCGAGGAGTGAACGGTCGCAGGACAGCCCCCCGAACGTCCTGATCGTGGGACAGGACGGGATGGCGGTCGGCGGCGCCGATGACGAGTCGCGCGAGGTCCCGGTGACGGAAATGGTCGAACAGCCCGCCAAGGTCATGCGGATCGGCAGCATGATCAAGCAACTCCTGGAAGAGGTACGCGCCGCGCCTCTCGACGAGGCGAGCCGGGTCCGGCTCAAGGACATCCACGCCGCCTCCGTCAAGGAGCTCGAAGACGGCCTCGCACCGGAACTGGTCGAGGAACTGGAGCGCCTGTCCCTGCCGTTCACCGAGGAGGCCATTCCCTCCGAGGCGGAACTGCGGATCGCGCAGGCACAGTTGGTGGGTTGGCTGGAGGGCCTCTTCCACGGCATCCAGACGGCCCTGTTCGCGCAGCAGATGGCGGCGCGGGCCCAGTTGGAGCAGATGCGCCGCGCCCTGCCGCCCGGCGGATCGCACGAGGACGACGAGGACGGCCCCCACGGCGCGGTCCGCTCCGGCCCGTACCTCTAACCCCGCCCCACCCGGCGGGCCCGGAGCCCCAGGCCCCGAGCCCGCCACCACTCTGCGGGGGCGCGATCCGATCCCCCCGCCCCAGCCCTGCCGGCGTTTGAGGCGCGGGCCCGGGCAGCGCCCGATCCAGCCCCGCCGGCGCTTGGGGCGCGGGCCCGGGCGGCGACCAACCCAGCCCCGCCGGCGCTTGGGGCGCGGGCCCGGGCGGCGACCAATCCAGCCCCGCCGGCGTTTGAGGCGCGGGTCCGGGCGGCGCCCGGAAACCCCCGACCCCACCGCCCCCACGCGGCACAGGCCCGGTCACCCCCTTCCCGCCCCGCCAACACTTGAGGCGCGGGTCCGGGCGGCGCCCGGAAACCCCCGACCCCTCCAGCCCCGCCGGCGATTGAGGCGCGACCCCACGCCGCCGGTGGACAACCCCCGGCCCCCATACTCAAGGGCATGACCTACGACGCGATCGTCCTGGCCGGCGGCGCCGCCCGCCGCCTCGGCGGGGCCGACAAGCCGGGCCTGCGCGTCGGCGGCCGCGCCCTGCTGGACCGGGTCCTCGACGCGTGCGCCGACGCCGGGACCACCGTCGTGGTCGGCGGCCGCCGGGCGACGGCCCGCCCGGTGCGCTGGGCCCGGGAGAACCCGCCCGGCGGCGGCCCCGTGGCCGCGCTGGACGCCGGGCTGCGGGCCACGACGGCCGGGCTGGTCCTCGTACTCTCCGCCGACCTGCCCTTCCTCGACCGGGACACCGTCCGCGCGCTACTGACCGCCGACGGGCCGGACGGGGCCCTGCTCCGGGACCCCGACGGCCGGGACCAGCCGCTGGTCGCCGCCTACCGCGCGGAGCCCCTGCGCCGCGAGATCGCCCTGCTCGCCACCGAGCACGGCACCCTCAACGGGCTGCCGCTGCGCGCCCTGACCGCCGAGCTCGACCTGACCTCCGTCACCGCCACCGCACCCCTCGCCTCCTTCGACTGCGACACCTGGGAGGACCTGGCGTCGGCCCGGGCCCGGATCAGGGAGCATGGGACCGTGCTGGAGCAATGGATCAACGCCGCCAAGAACGAGCTCGGCATCGACGTCGACGTCGACGTCACGGCCCTGCTCGACCTCGCCCGTGACGCCGCCCACGGCGTCGCCCGGCCCGCGGCTCCGCTGACGACCTTCCTCGTGGGCTACGCGGCGGCCCGCGCCGAGGCGCAGGGCGCCGACCCGGCGCAGGCCGTCCTCGACGCCTGCCGCAAGACCGCCGAGCTGGCCCTGCGCTGGGCCGACGAAGCGACCCCCGCCGACGGCAAGCCCGCCGACGCCAAGCCCGCCGAGGCGGGCCCCGCCGATCCCCAGGAGAGCGGCTCAGGATGACCCGTACCGACGCCGACGGCGCCCTGGACGAAGCCCTTGCCCTGGTCAGCCGCGATGCCCGGGCCGGGGCCGCCGGAGGCCACCGCGCCACGGCCTGGCCGCACGCCCGGGCGGCGGCCGTCCGGGCCGGCTCGGGCGTACGCGGCCGCAGCCACCGGGTACCGCTCCCCGACGCGCTCGGCGAGGTGCTGGAGGCCCCCCTGGAGGCCCTCAGCGACCTGCCGTCCTTCGACACCTCCGCCATGGACGGCTGGGCCGTCGCCGGACCCGGCCCCTGGCGGACCCGCCCCGGCGGGGTCCTGGCCGGGACGGAGCCGCCGGCTCCGCTCGCCGACGGCGAGGCCGTCAGGATCGCCACCGGCGCCCGCGTCCCGGCGGACACCAGCGCCGTGATCCGCAGCGAGCACGTCCGCGAGGTCGGCGCCCAACTGCACGCCGAGCGGGCCGTCAGCACCGGCCAGGACATCCGTCCGCGCGGCCAGGAGTGCCGCTCCGGGGACCTGCTGCTGCCCGTCGGCTCCCTCGTCACCCCCGCCGTCCTCGGTCTCGCCGCGGCCGCCGGGTACGACGAGCTGGTCACCCGGCCCCGGCCCCGCGTCGAGGTGCTCGTCCTCGGCGACGAGCTGCTGGCCGAGGGCCGACCCCACGACGGACTGATCCGCGACGCCCTCGGCCCGATGCTCGGCCCCTGGCTCACCCGGATCGGGGCGCAGGTCACCGGTACGCGCCGGCTCGGGGACGACCCGGCCGGGGCGCAGGCCCTGTACGAGGCCGTCGCCGGCTCCTCCGCGGACCTGCTGATCACCACCGGCGGCACCGCGTCCGGTCCCGTCGACCACGTACACCCGGTGCTGGCCCGCGCCGGTGCCGAGCTGCTCGTGGACGGGGTCGCCGTGCGCCCCGGGCACCCGATGCTGCTGGCCCGCATCGGCGACCGGGCGGACGGGCGGCACGTCGTCGGCCTGCCCGGCAACCCGCTGGCGGCCGTCTCCGGGTTGCTGACCCTCGCCGAACCCCTGCTGCGCGCCCTCGCGGGCCGCCGGCAGCGGCCGCGCTACACCGCGCCGGTGCAGGGGGACGTGCCCGGCCACCCGCACGACACCCGGCTCGTGCCGGTGCTGCTGACCGACGAACATGCCGTGCCGCTGCGGTACAACGGCCCGGCGATGCTGCGCGGCGTGGCCGCCGCCGACGCGCTGGCCGTCGTACCGCCGCACGGCGCACGATCCGGGCAGGACCTCGAAATCCTCGACCTGCCCTGGGCTTCGGGGGGATGTTTCACGTGAAACTTCACGGCCAGGACGCCATGGCGCGCGGCGCGGACGAAAAACTCGTCTCGCGCCGCATCAAGCTGCCCAAACGCGTCGTCGAGAAGCCGCTGCGGCAGGTGAGCCGGCGGCTGCTGATGGCCCTGTTCGTGCTCTGTCTGACGGTTCTGATCGTCTGGCTCGACCGCGAGGGGTACCACGACAACGCGAACGGGTCGGTCGATCTCCTCGACTGCGTCTACTACGCGACCGTCACCCTGTCCACGACGGGCTACGGCGACATCGTCCCGCACAGCGACACCGCGCGGCTGGTCAACGTCCTGTTGATCACCCCGCTTCGGGTGCTGTTCCTGATCATCCTGGTCGGCACCACCCTGGAAGTGCTCACCGAACGCACCAGGGAAGAATGGCGGCTGAGTCGCTGGAGGAAGAACTTGCGCGAGCACACGGTCGTCGTCGGCTTCGGTACCAAGGGCCGTTCGGCGCTGCAGACCCTGCTGGCCACGGGCCTCAGCCGGGAACAGGTGGTCATCGTCGACCCCAGTGCCAAGGTCATCGACACCGCCAACGCGGAGGGGCTCACGGGTGTGGTCGGCGACGCCACCCGCTCGGACGTCCTGCTGCGCGCGGAGATCCAGAAGGCCCGTCAGATCGTCATCGCCACCCAGCGGGACGACACGGCGGTCCTGGTGACGCTGACGGCACGCCAGCTCAACCGGGGCGCGAAGATCGTCGCGGCGGTCCGCGAGGAGGAGAACGCGCCGCTGCTGAAGCAGTCCGGCGCGGACGCGGTCATCACCAGCGCGAGCGCGGCCGGACGGCTCCTCGGGCTGTCGGTGCTCAGCCCGAGCGCGGGCACCGTGATGGAGGACCTCATCCAGCAGGGCAGCGGCCTCGACCTGATCGAACGCCCCGTCAACAAGTCCGAGGTGGGCCGCAGCGTGCGGGAGACCGACGACCTGGTGGTGAGCGTGCTGCGCGGCCACCGTCTGCTCGCCTACGACGACCCGCACGCGAGCCCGCTCCAGTTGACGGACCGGGTCATCAGCATCGTGCGCGCCACGCGTCCGCTCTCGCCCAATGTGACGTTCGGCCCGGTGGAGTAGGCCCCCCGGACGGGTCGGTGCCGGGTCGGTGCCGGGGCCGCGCCGGGTCGGTGCCGGGTCGGTGCGGGGCCGCGCGCCGGGTCGTACGCGGCGGCGTCCTGCCGTCGCGGGGCGCCTTCGCGTAGCCTCCGGGCCATGCATGCGATCACGATCGAGCAGCCCGGTGGCCCCGAGGCCCTGGTCCGGGCCGACGTACCCGATCCGGTGGCCGGCGAGGGGGAGGTGATCGTCGCGGTCGCGGCGAGCGCCGTGAACCGCGCCGACGTCCTCCAGCGGCAGGGTTTCTACGATCCTCCGCCCGGCGCCTCCCCCTACCCCGGCCTGGAGTGTTCCGGCCGCATCGCCGCCCTCGGGCCGGGCGTGTCCGGCTGGTCGGTGGGCGACGAGGTGTGCGCGCTGCTGTCCGGCGGCGGTTACGCGGAGCGGGTGGCCGTCCCGGCGGGGCAGCTGCTGCCCGTGCCGGCGGGCATCGACCTGGTGACGGCCGCCGCGCTGCCGGAGGTCGTCGCGACGGTGTGGTCCAACGTGTTCATGGTCGCCGGGCTGCGTCCCGGCGAGACCCTGCTCGTGCACGGCGGCTCCAGCGGCATCGGCACGATGGCGATCCAGCTCGGCAAGGCGGTCGGCGCACGGGTCGCGGTGACCGCGGGCGGCAAGGAGAAGCTCGCGCGCTGCGCGGAGCTGGGCGCGGACATCCTCATCGACTACCGCGAGCAGGACTTCGTGGAGGAGCTGCGGTCCGCCACCGGCGGCGCCGGCGCGGACGTGATCCTCGACATCATGGGCGCGAAGTACCTGGCGCGGAACCTGGACGCGCTGGCCGTCAACGGGCGACTCGCCGTGATCGGGATGCAGGGCGGCGTGAAGGCCGAACTGAACCTGGGCACCCTGCTGGCCAAGCGCGCGGCCATCACCGCCACCTCGCTGCGGACCCGGCCGCTGGAGGAGAAGGCCGCCATCATCGCGGCCGTACGCGAACACGTGTGGCCACTGGTGGCTGCGGGGCGGGTGCGCCCCGTGGTGCACGCGACGTTCCCGATGGCCGAGGCGGCGCAGGCCCACCGGGTGCTGGAGTCCAGCGCCCATGTCGGCAAGCTGCTGCTGACCGTGTAGGGCCGGAACGCGTCCTGCGCCTCGGACGGGCGGAACTCGGACGCGCGGCGGAACGGGTGGTACGGCCGGGCGGGGTGGGGGTCCCGCCCGGCCGTGTTCCCGGGGCCGCCGCCCCGGGAGTCCTCGGCCGCGGCCCCGGCCGCCCGGTTCAGGACGGGCGGCCCGGGGCTGCGGATCGCAGGCCTCGGATCAGAGGCTTCGCACCGCAGGCCTCGCGATGGAGGCGTCGCGGCGGAGACCTCGCGGTGGAGGTCTCCGATCAGAGGCTGCGCAGCAGCACCGACGGGGATTCCACGCAGTCGGCGACGTACCGCAGGAAACCGCCGGCCGCGCCGCCGTCACAGACGCGGTGGTCGAAGGTCAGCGACAGCTGGACGACCTTGCGCACGGCCAGCTCCCCCTGGTGCACCCACGGCTTGGGGATGATCCGGCCCACGCCGAGCATGGCCGCCTCGGGGTGGTTGATGATCGGAGTGGAGCCGTCGACCCCGAAGACCCCGTAGTTGTTCAGCGTGAACGTCCCGCCCGTGAGGTCGGACGGTGCCAGCTTCCCCGCCCGGGCCAGCTCGGTCAGCCGGGCGAACTCGGCCGACAGGGACTCCGGGCTGCGGTCCTGCGCGTCCCGGACGACCGGGACCATCAGCCCCCGCTCCGTCTGCGCGGCGAAACCGAGGTGCACGGCCGGGAGCCGGACGATCTCGTTCGCCGCCAGGTCGACGGTGGAGTTGAGCTCGGGGTACTTGGCGAGCGCGGCCGTGCAGATCCGGGCGAGCAGCGCCAGCACCGAGATCTTCGGCCCGTCCACGGCGTTCATCGCGGCCCGGGCCGCCATCAGTTCGGTGGCGTCCGCGTCGACCCAGCAGGTGGCCTCGGGGATCTCGCGCCGGCTGCGCGAGAGCTTCTCGGCGACGGCCCCGCGCAGTCCCTTGAGCGGGATCCGCTCGCCTTGAAGGGCGGGTCGGGCCGCCGCGACGGGCGCCGCGGACGTGACGGACGGCGTGGGCGCGCCCGCCAGGGCCGCCTCGACGTCGGCCCGCAGGATCAGTCCCTGCGGACCGGATCCGTGCAGGGCCCGCAGGTCGAGCCCGTTGTCCCGGGCCAACTTGCGCACCAGCGGCGAGATCACCGGAACGGGCCCGCCGGCGACCACCGGAGCGGCCGCGGCCACGACCGCCGGGGCGGCCTGCGGAGCGGCCACAACCACCTCCGCCGGAGCGGCCTGCGCCGCACCCGCCGGACGGACCCGACGGCGCCGCGCCGGCCGGGAGTGGTCCGTGCCGTAGCCGACCAGCACGTTGCCCGACCCGGACGACTGCTCCGCCGGCTCCGGCTCCGGCATGGTGCCCGAACCGACGGCCACCGTGATCAGCGGGGCGCCGACCGGGAGTTCCGTACCCTCCTCGCCGAAGCGCGCGGTGACCACGCCGCCGTACGGGCAGGGCACCTCGACCATCGCCTTGGCGGTCTCGACCTCGACGACCGGCTGGTCGATCTCGACCACGTCGCCCACGGCCACCAGCCAGCGGACGATCTCCGCCTCGGTGAGCCCCTCCCCGAGGTCGGGCAGCTTGAACTCCAGTACCTGCGGCATCAGTTCTCCCACTGCAGGCGGGCCACGGTGTCCAGGATCCGGTCCACACCGGGCAGGTGGTGCTTCTCCAACATCGGCGGCGGGTATGGGATGTCGAAGCCCGTCACGCGCAGCACGGGCGCCTCCAGGTGGTGGAAGCACCGCTCCGTCACGCGGGCGGCGATCTCCGCGCCCGGTCCACCGAAGCCGCCGGCCTCGTGGACCACGACCGCGCGCCCGGTCCGGCGTACGGAGGCCACGACCGTGTCCTCGTCGAACGGGACGAGCGAGCGCAGGTCCACGACCTCCAGGTCCCAGCCCTCCTCGCGGGCCGCCTCGGCCGCCTCCAGACAGACCGGCAGCGACGGCCCGTAGGTGATCAGCGTGGCGCTCGTGCCCGCCCGGCGGACCAGCGCCTTCCCGATCCCGGGGACCTCGTCCGGGGCGTCCGGCGACCACGGCGACTTCGACCAGTACAGCCGCTTGGGCTCCAGGAAGACCACCGGGTCGTCGCTAGCGATCGACGCGCGCAGCAGCCCGTACGCGTCCTCGACGGTCGCCGGGGTGACGACCGTCAGACCGGGCGTGGCCACGTAGTACGCCTCGGAGGAGTCGCAGTGGTGCTCTACGCCGCCGATGCCCCCGCCGTACGGGACGCGGATGGTGATCGGCAGCGGCATCGCGCCCCGGGTGCGGTTGCGCATCTTCGCGACGTGCGAGATGAGTTGCTCGAAGGCCGGGTACGCGAACGCGTCGAACTGCATCTCCACGACCGGCCGCAGCCCGTACATGGCCATGCCGACCGCGGTGCCGAGGATCCCGGCCTCCGCGAGCGGGGTGTCCGTCACTCGGTCCTCGCCGAACTCCTTCACGAGGCCGTCCGTGATCCGGAAGACCCCGCCGAGCGCCCCGACGTCCTCGCCCATCACGTGGACGGTCGGGTCCTCGGCCATCGCGTCGCGCATGGCCCGGGTGAGGGCCTGCGCCATCGTCGCGGGCTTCACCGCCCGCTGTGCCACCGTGCTCACGCCTCTTCCTCGGCTTCCAGTTCGGCGCGCAGCAGGTCGGCCTGCTCGCGCAGTCGTCCGGTCTGCTCCGCGTAGACGTGCGCGAACAGGTCCATCGGGTCCACGACCGGTTCGGCGTTCATCCGCTCGCGCAGGTTCGCGGCCATCGCCTCGGCCGCGTCGCGCGCCTCCCGGATGCCGTCCTCGTCGAGGATCCCGCGGGCGGTGAGCTCGCGCTCCAGCAGTTCCACCGGGTCGTGCGCCTTCCAGGCCTCCACCTCGGCGTCGGTGCGGTAGCGGGTCGCGTCGTCCGCGTTCGTGTGGGCCTCCATCCGGTACGTGATGGCCTCGATGAGGGTGGGTCCGCCGCCGGCGCGGGCTCGCTGGACTGCCTCGGTGAGGACCTCGTGCATGGCCGCGACGTCGTTCCCGTCGACCAGTCGGCCGGGCATGCCGTAGCCGACGGCCTTGTGGGCCAGCGTGGGCGCCGCGGTCTGCTTGGCGAGCGGGACGGAGATGGCGAAGCCGTTGTTCTGGACCAGGAAGACCACCGGGGCCTGCCAGACGGCCGCGAAGTTCAGCGCCTCGTGGAAGTCGCCCTCACTGGTGCCGCCGTCACCGACCATGGCCAGCGCGACGACGTCGTCCCCGCGCAGCCGGGCGGCGTGGGCGACGCCCACCGCGTGCGGCAGCTGGGTGGCGAGGGGGGTGCACAGCGGGGCTATCCGGTACTCGCGCGGGTCGTACCCGGTGTGCCAGTCACCCCGCAGCAGCGTGAGCGCCTGTACGGGGTCCAGGCCGCGGGCCACGGCCGCCAGGGTGTCCCGGTAGCTCGGGAAGAGCCAGTCCTGCTCCTCCAGGACCAGCGCGGCCGCGATCTCGCAGGCCTCCTGGCCGACGGTGGACGGGTACACGGCGAGACGGCCCTGCCGGGTCAGCGCGGTGGCCTGCGCGTTGTAGCGGCGGCCGCGCACGAGTTCGGCGTAGTACCGGCGCATCAGCGCCGGGTCGAGGCGGTCGGCCGCCTCGGTGCCCAGCACCCGGTACGGCTCGGGGTCCGGAAGCAGCGCCGCTGCGTCCGTACGGGGCCTCCAGGCGGGCGGCGGGGTTACACGGTGGGACGCACCGGCACCGGGCAGCTCTTGGACCGTCATGGCGGCGTACACCTCCTCGTGGGAAGCGGGCAGGGAGTGCCCCGGATGTGAGGCCCCTCACCAACCGATTGTTCGGTTGTCCGGGCAATTTGGCTACAGGCGGCTCCAGGCTGTGGACAAACTGGCGCCGGGGCCGTGGGATGGGTGCAGGACGTCCAGGAGAGGGAGGCATCGGGCAATGCCGGATGAACAAATGGCCGGAGCCGGTTCCGGCCCGGTCCCGCCGGGGGCGGTCACGGGCGCCCCTCCGGTGCCTTCCCGCCCCCTGGATCCGATCGACCGGTCGATCATGCGGCTGCTCCAGGCCGACGGCCGGGCCTCCATACGCTCGGTGGCCGAGCAGGTCCACGTGTCGCGGGCCAATGCCTACGCCCGGATCAACCGGCTCATCGACGACGGGGTGATCCGTGGGTTCACCGCCCGGGTGAACCACGAACGAGCAGGTCAGGGCGCTTCCGCCTATATCACCCTGAAGATCGTCCAGAATTCCTGGCGGACGGTGCGCGAGCAGCTGCGCGAGTTGCCGGGCGCGGCGCACATCGCACTGGTCAGCGGCGACTTCGACGTACTGCTGCTCGTCCACACCCCGGACAACCGGACCTTGCGCGAGCTGGTCCTGACGCGTCTGCAGTCCATCCCGGAGGTCCTCTCCACGCGCACGCTGCTGGTTTTCGAGGAGACGGACCTCCTCGACCCGGGCCCCGCCACCGGGCCGGCCCTCACGGAGGAGTGAACGACCGCCCCGCACAGGACACCGGTACGACTGATCCGACCGGGTGGTGCGAGGGGGCGTTCGACAACGCGAGTGCGCCCCCCGGATTCCGGGGGGCGCACTCGGTCGCACTCACATCGCGGGTCGCGCCGCCGCGTCCCTACGAAGCGGCGTCGCGCCCCTTCGGGGTCGCGCGGAGCCCGTCGAGGGCCATGTGGACCACCGCGTCGGCGAGCTGCCCGTGGTCCGCGCCGGGGTGCGGGCGGTACCACTCGACGAGCGAGTTCACCATGCCGAACAGCAGCCGGGTGGCGAGCCGGATGTCCACGTCCGCACGCAGGTCCCCGTCGCCGGCGGCGGCCTTCAGCAGGTCGGCGACCCGGTGGTCGAACTCGCGGCGCCGCTCCAGCGCCCAGCGTTCGGTGCGCGTGTTGCCCCGGACCCGCAGCAGCAGCGTCACGTACGGCAGTTCGCCGAGCAGCACCTCGACCGTCCGCCGCGTCACGTACTCGACCCGCTCCACCGCCCGGCCGCGTACGGCGCCGGGTTCGTCGAGGACGGCGAAGAGGCCGTCCAGCGCGCGGCTGACGGCCCGCAGGAGCAGTTCCTCCTTGCCCGCGACGTGGTGGTAGATGGAGGACTTGGAGATGCCGGCCGCTTTGGAGAGGTGCTCCATCGACGTGCCGTCGTAGCCGCGCTCGTTGAAGACCTGGACGGCCACCGCGAGCAGCGTCTCCGGGGTGTAGGTGTCCCGCCTGACCGTGGTCATGCCGTGTCCTCCCCCTCGTCTTCCCCGCCCGCCGCGTAGCCCAGCCTGAACAGCGCCAGCGAGGGCGCGTAGCGGCCGCCGGGACAGCGTTCGTCCAGGTTGTGCAGCAGGTCGTACGCCCAGTCCGGGCCGAGCCGCTCGTGCCAGGCGGTCGGGCCCAGCGGGTAGTTGACGCCGAGCGTCATCGCGGTGTCGATGTCCGCGGCGTCCGCGACGCCCCGCGCCACGGCGTCGGCGGTCAGGTCGATCAGCATGGCGACGGTCCGGGCGACGATCATGCCGGGGACGTCGCCGATGACGGAGACCTTCTTGCCCAGCTTCTGGAAGAGACCGACGGCCTCCGCCAGGGTCCGCGCGCTGACGTCCTCGCTCGCGGAGAGCGCGACGCGGCCGGCGCCGCGGTAGTCCAGGGCGAGGTCGAAGTAGACGACGTCGGTGAACTCGACGGAGGTCTTGCCGTCCGCGAGCACCAGCTGGCCCTCACCGGGCAGCTGGATGTACGGACCGCCGTGTCCGGTGGCCGTCACCGCGATGCCGGCCTCCTCGATGAGCTCCGCCAGGACGGCGGCCGGGCCGAGGTCGCCGACCACGGTGACCTTGTCCGGCGCCTCCTCGGGCCCCGCGGTGTGCGGCTCGGGCAGCCGGACGTCCTCCCCGTACGGGAACCACCCCTGTCCGGACTTGCGGCCGAGCCGACCCGACTGGACCAGCCGGCGCTGGGCGAGCGAGGGGGTGAACTTGGGGCTGCGGAAGAACGAGTCCCAGACGGAACGGGTGACGGCCTCGTTGACGTCCTGGCCGATCAGGTCGGTGAGCTGGAACGGCCCCATCCGGAAGCCGCCGCTCTCGCGGAGCACGGCGTCGATGGTGGCCGGGTCGGCGCCGCGCTCCTCGTACACCGCGAAGGCCTCCGCGTAGAACGGGCGGGCGATCCGGTTGACGATGAATCCCGGGGTGTCGGAGCAGTTGACCGGGGTCTTGCCCCAGCCGAGCACCGTGCCGTGGGCGCTCTCGGCCACGGCGGGGTCGGTCGCGTGTCCGCTGACGACCTCGACGAGGGGCAGCAGCGGCGCGGGGTTGAAGAAGTGCAGGCCGAGGAAGCGGCCGGGGTGGCGCAGGTCGGCGGCGAGTTCGGTGACCGAGAGGGAGGAGGTGTTGGTGGCCAGCACCGCCTCGGGCGCGATCACCGCTTCCAGGGCCGCGAAGAGGGTGCGCTTGACCGTGGCGTCCTCGACGACGGCCTCGATGACGAGGGCCGCGTCGGCGAGGTCGGCGAGGGTGCGCGCCGCGCCGATCCGGCCGATCGCGTCCTCGGCCTCGGCGCGGTCCAGGCGGCCCTTGGCCGCCATCCGCTCGACGCGGTCGCGCACCAGGCCCGCCCCGGCCTCGGCGAAGGCGGGGTCGATGTCGTGGAGCAGCACCCGGTGACCGGCGAGGAGGGCGACCTGGGCGATGCCCTGCCCCATGGTGCCGGCGCCGACGACCGCCACAGTGCGGGACCGCTCGATTGCTGTCATGTCCTGATCCTCCCGCACCGACTTATCCACAGGCCTGCCGGGCCCTCTTGTCCCGACCGATCGTTCGGTTACTCTAACTGCAGTCTGCTCTTCTTCACCCGCCCCTGCCTGATCTCAGCCTGATCCTGCCCGGCTCAACGAGGAGTTGGTCCCTGATGGCCGCCGAGCTCACCCTCCCCCAGCTGTCCGAGAAGCACCGGCCCACCCTGGACCAGGCGCTGGCTGCCATCCGCAGCCGCGCCTACTGGTCCCCGCACCCCGAACACCCCAAGGCGTACGGGGAGACCGCCCCGGCCGACGGGCTCGCCGCCTTCGAGGCCGTCCGCGGCACCCGCTTCGACCTCGACCAGCCCGGCACCGACGGCTGGACGGGCGGCGAGGTCTCCCCGTACGGCCCGGAGCTGGGCGTCGAGTACCCGCACGCCGACCCGGACGTCCTGATCCCCGCGATGCGGGCCGGCATGAGCGCCTGGCGGGACGCCGGGCCCGAGGCCCGCGCCCTGGTCTGCGTCGAGATCCTGGCCCGGATCGGCGCGCGAACGCACGAATTCGCGCACGCGGTCATGCACACCAGCGGCCAGGCCTTCATGATGGCCTTCCAGGCGGGCGGCCCCCACGCCCAGGACCGTGGCCTGGAGGCCATCGCCTACGCGTACGAGGAGCAGACCCGGGTCCCCGGCCGGGCCGACTGGTCGAAGCCGCAGGGCAAGCGCGACCCGCTGGAGCTCGGCAAGACCTTCACGGCCGTCCCGCGTGGCGTCTCACTGATGATCGGCTGCAACACCTTCCCCACCTGGAACGGCTACCCGGGCCTGTTCGCCTCCCTCGCCACCGGCAACCCGGTGCTGGTCAAGCCGCACCCGCGCGCCGTCCTGCCGCTGGCGCTCACCGTCAAGGTGGCCCGCGAGGTCCTCGCCGAAGCCGGCTTCGACCCGAACCTGGTGGCCCTCGCCGTCGAGCGCCCGGGCGAAGGCATCGCCAAGACCCTCGCGCTGCGCCCCGAGGTCCGGATCATCGACTACACCGGCTCGACGGAGTTCGGGGACTGGCTGGAGACCAACGCCCGCCAGGCACAGGTCTACACGGAGAAGGCGGGCGTCAACACCGTCGTCGTCGACTCCACCTCCGACTACAAGGGGATGCTCTCCAACCTGGCGTTCTCGCTGTCCCTGTACAGCGGCCAGATGTGCACCACCCCGCAGAACCTGCTGATCCCGCGCGACGGCATCGGGACGGACGCCGGCCACAAGTCGTACGACGAGGTCGTCGCCGACCTCGCCGCCTCGGTCGGCGGCCTGCTGGGCGACGACGCCCGGGCCAACGCCCTGCTCGGCGCGCTGGTCAACCCGGACGTCAAGGCCCGCCTGGAGGCGGCCGCCTCCCTCGGCGAGGTCGCGCTGACCTCCCGCGAGGTGGTCAACCCGGAGTTCCCGGACGCCGTGGTGCGCACCCCGGTCCTGGTCAAGCTGGACGCCGGCAAGCCGGACCCGGACGCCGCCTACCTCTCGGAGTGCTTCGGTCCGGTCTCCTTCGCGGTCGCGGTGGACTCCACCGCCGACGCGCTGGAGCTGCTGCGCCGCACGGTGCGGGAGAAGGGCGCGATGACCGTGGGCGCCTACACGACGTCCCCGGACACCGAGCGGGCCATCGAGGAGGTCTGCCTGGAGGAGTCGGCGCAGCTCTCGCTGAACCTGACCGGCGGGGTCTACGTCAACCAGACCTCGGCGTTCTCCGACTTCCACGGCTCCGGCGGCAACCCGGCGGCGAACGCCGCCCTGTGCGACGGCGCGTTCGTCGCGAACCGGTTCCGGGTGGTGGAGGTCCGCCGCCAGGCGTAACCCGTACGGGGCGCCGGGCCGACCGGGACGCCCCCGGTCGGCCCAGGCCCCCGGTATCGGCCGGGGATCCCGGTCGGGGCGGGCCCCCGGTATCGGCCGGCCCCGACCGGGGCGGTCCCCGTACCGGCGGCCCGGCCGCCCCGGCTCAGCCGGGAAGACCGGCCGTCCGGGTCGTCGGACCCGTCGGCTCCTCCCGCTCCGAAGCCCGCGAGGAGCCGTCCAGCCGCGCCATCCTGCGCAGGGCCGCCGCGAACATCGCGTCGCCCATGACGATGCCGACCACGACCTCCTCGATGAGGTGCTCCCGCGCCGACCCCCGCGCCCCACGTGCGCCAGGTCGGCCCGCGCCACGGCCTCCGCCGCCGTCGCGTACGCGTCGAGCACCTCCGCGAAGCCGCCGTGCCCGATCCGGGACAGCGTCGCCGGCCCGGTGGCCAGGGCCCGCGCCTGCGGACTGTCGGGCGGGACATGCCAGTCCCGCTCCGTGATCCTGCGGCGCGGCCGCCCCTAGGCGTCCTCGCCGCCCTGCGCTCCGGCCGGGGGGCCGCCCCAGTGGAAGAGGGTCATGGCCACGCTGGTGGCCAGGTTGTAGCTGGAGACCTGGGGGCGCATCGGGAGGGAGACCAGGTGGTCCGCCCGGGCGCGCAGCTCCGGTGAGATGCCGTGCCGCTCGGAGCCGAAGGCGAGGAGGGCGTCGTCGGGGAGGGTGAGGCCGCGGATGTCCGCGCCCTCCGGGTCGAGCGCGTACAGCGGCCCGGCCGGCAGCTCCTCAAGGGCGAGCCGTTCGACCGTGGTGGCGTAGTGCAGGCCGGCGCCGGCCCGGACCACGTTGGGGTGCCAGGGGTCGAGGTCGCCACGGGTGACGACGCCCGTGGCGCCGAAACCGGCGGCGAGGCGGACGACGGCGCCGACGTTGCCGAGGTTGCGCGGGTTGTCGAGGACCACGATCGGCGCCGGCCGGGGCCGCCGGGCCAGCGCCGCCCGCCCGGCGGCCCGGTCGGGCCGGACGGCGAGCGCCGCGACGCCGGTCGGGTGGACGCGGGGCAGCAGGTCCTTGAGCGGGGCCCGCAGCACCAGCCGTCCCACCTCCGGGGCCACGTCCGGAGCCAGCTCTGCGGCCAAGGCGCGTACGGCGTCGGGGTCGTCGGCGACGACCGCCCGAATCTCCGCGCCGAAGCGCAGGGCGTGCTTCAGCGCGTGGAACCCGTCGAGCAGGACGGCCCCGTCCCGCCCCGCCTCCTCCCGCCACCGGCGCACGGTCTCCTCGGGACTCCGCTGCTCACTCATGCGCCGACCCTACGACGCCGGGGGCGGGGCGCCGGCCCCAGCCCCGCGCTCCACCACCGCTGCCGTCACCACCCCTGCCGTCACCGCCGCGGCCTCGGCCGCCGCCGCCTCCGTCGCCTCCGTCGCCGTCAGCGCGCCGGCGCGCCGGGTTCCGCCGCGACGGGCTCCTGCGGGGCCCGGGGCTCCTGCTCCGCCCCGGGCTCCCGCGCGACCGGCACCCGTACCCGCCCTCGGCCCGGCCCCCGCCCCCGTACGGGACGCAGCGCCGCGGCCCGCGCCCCGAGCCACACCAGGAAGGCCGTCGGCAGGAACACCGCGTCGGCGGCGATCATCGCCAGCGAGAAGAAGGGCAGCCCCAGCAGCAGCGCGATGCCCGCGTGCTCCAGCATCATCACCGCCAGCAGCACGTTCTTCACGCGCCGGTCGAACAGCGTGAACGGGAAGGCGACCTGCACCGCCACCGTCCCGTACGACAGCAGCATCACCAGCGTCCCGCTGCCCGCCAGCAGCCCGGACAGCCCCGGCCACGGCGTGAAGTAGTCCAACCCGAGCGGGTAGTACAGCGCGGTCCCGTCCTGCCAGCGCGACCCCTGGATCTTGTACCAGCCGGCCGTCGCGTAGATCAGGCACACCTCCGCCATGATCACCAGCATTCCGGCGTTGTGCAGCACGTTCGCCAGTACGTCGAGCACCGCCCGGGCGTCGCCGTCCGGCTCGAAGCGGTCGACCAGCCACCACAGCCCGAGCCCGACCCACAGCGCGGCGAACGCGGCCAGCCAACCGGTGCTGAACCGCCCGATCAGCGCCCCGTACGCCAGTACGACGCCCAGCACGCCCCACAGCACCGGCCCCGCCGCGCCCGCCGAGGCGCTGCCGCGCAGCCGGACCCGGCGCGCGTCCAGCGACCACACCTGAGCGCAGCGGGTGAGGACCAGGTAGATCGCCATCAGGTGGATGACGTTGTCCCCGCCGTCGCCCATGAAGACGCTGCGGTTCTGCAGGGACAACACGCCGACCATGAAGACCACGGACGTCGCACGGGTGCGCCAGCCCAGCACCAGCAGCAGGCTCGCGAGCACGGAGAGGGCGTAGACGATCTCGAACCACAGCGTGGAGTCCGACCACATCAGGACCGTGAACGCCCGGTTCGAAGCGATGAGCCGCTCGGCCAGCTGCCAGCTCCACGGGCTGTCGGGCCCGTACAGCTCGTGGCGGTTCGGGAGCTCGCGCAGCAGGAAGAACAGCCAGGTCCCGGCGAAGCCGATGCGGACCACGGCGCTCTGGTACGGGCCCAGCGCCCGCCCCGTCACCCGGGTCAGGGCGGCGGCCGCCCGGGCCCGGGGACCCGGCCGCTTCACACCGTCCACCACGGCAGCTCCCGGTAGTACGTCTGGGTGTCCGTCTTCTCGGTGCTCCAGCTCGGCGCCGCGACGGCGGCGGTCGCCGAGCGCAGCTGGATCCGCTCGATCCGGCGGCCGGCGGCGCCACTGCCCTCGCCTTCGGTGATCCGGTCCAGGGCGATCCGGCGCAGGTATTCCTCGGCGAGCGCGCCGCGGTCGCCGTTCGGGCGGTTGTTCTCGTCGTGGGAGCCCGTGAAGAAGTCCCAGGCGCGACGCAGCTCGTTCTGCTCGGTGTGGCTCGGCAGCAGGCTGTGCCGGATGGCAGCGCCGTCCTCGGCGGACAGGTCGCGCCAGCCTCCGGTGACCACATCGCCCCCGGGGGCGCGGACCTCGGCCCGCACCTGCACGGAGATGTTCTGCTGGAGGGGGTTGGGCGCGAAGAGCTTCCAGTTCTGTTCGAACTCGGGATAGACCCATCCGTCGACCAGGTCCGCGTGCTGCTTGCTCAGCGTGTTCGAGGGCGCGACGTGCAGGAAGACGAGCGCCAGGTGCAGGCCGGCGGCGACGGCCACGGCCGCCAGCCCCAAGGCCGCCACGATCCGGTACGGGGTGGGCAGGCCCGCCATGCCGGGGGTCCGGGGCGGCGCGGCGGGCCCGTCCGGCCCTTCGGACGGGGCCGGATCCGGGCCGGAATCCGGGGCGGGATCCAGTACGGGATCCGCGGCCTCCGGTGGCGCCGCGCGGGCGTCCTCCGCCGGGCCGGAAGGTGCCGGAACGGCCGTCGGAAGGACTCCTTCCGCAGGCCCGTGCTCGTTCGAAACCATCCCGCCCCGATCATCCGGCGTCCACAGGGTTGCCCACAGAGGTTGACACCCTACGGGCCGCCGTCTCACCATTGAAGAGGATGAACCGAACGATCGGTCGGTCGGGCGGACGGAAGAATCTGACAGGGAGCCGAGATGGTCGCAGTGACCCCGGAATCGGGCCCGGGCACGGCAGCGGCGGCAGGCGCGACGGGCGGCATCGAGGAAGACCTCGTCGCGCAGCTCGCCGCGGCCTTCGACGCCGCGGTGGCGGCGGACGAGCGCGTGGAGCCGCGCGACTGGATGCCCGACGAGTACCGCGCCTCGCTGGTCCGACAGATGGCCCAGCACGCCCACTCGGAGATCATCGGCATGCAGCCCGAGGCCAACTGGATCACCCGGGCGCCCTCGCTGCGCCGCAAGGCGATCCTGATGGCCAAGGTGCAGGACGAGGCGGGCCACGGCCTCTACCTCTACAGCGCCGCCGAAACCCTCGGCACCAGCCGCGACGAGCTGCTCGACAAGCTCCACGCCGGCAAGCAGAAGTACTCCTCGATCTTCAACTACCCCACCCTGACCTGGGCGGACGTCGGCGCGATCGGCTGGCTCGTGGACGGCGCGGCGATCACCAACCAGGTGCCGATCTGCCGCTGCTCCTACGGCCCGTACGCCCGCGCCATGGTCCGCATCTGCAAGGAGGAGTCCTTCCACCAGCGCCAGGGGTACGAGTTGCTCCTCGCCCTCTCGCAGGGCACCGAGGCGCAGCACGCGATGGCGCAGGACGCCGTGAACCGCTGGTGGTGGCCCTCCCTGATGATGTTCGGCCCGCCCGACGACGAGTCGGTCCACTCCGCCCAGGCGATGGCCTGGCGGATCAAGCGGCACTCCAACGACGAGCTGCGCCGGCGCTTCGTGGACATCGCCGTCCCGCAGGCCGAGTCCCTCGGCCTGACCCTGCCCGACCCCGACATCAAGTGGAACGAAGAGCGCGGGCACCACGACTTCGGCGCCATCGACTGGTCGGAGTTCTGGAACGTGCTCAAGGGCAACGGCCCGTGCAACGAGCAGCGGATCAACCAGCGTCGGACGGCGCACGAGGAAGGCGCCTGGGTCCGCGAGGCCGCGGCGGCCTACGCCGAGAAGCACACCAGCACCGGACGAGAGGTACAGGCATGACGCAGAACTGGCCCCTGTGGGAGGTGTTCGTGCGCTCGCGCCGCGGCCTCTCGCACACGCACGCGGGAAGCCTGCACGCCCCGGACGCGGAGATGGCCCTGCGCAACGCCCGCGACCTCTACACGCGGCGCGGCGAGGGCATCTCCCTCTGGGTCGTGCCCTCCACGGAGATCATCGCCTCCTCGCCGGACGAGCGGGACCCGTTCTTCGCGCCGTCCGCCGACAAGCCCTACCGGCACCCCACCTTCTACGACATCCCCGAGGGGGTGCGTCACCTGTGAGCAGCACCGACACCACCCTCCTCACCGGCTCGACGGCCGCGGCCGCGCTCGCCCTCGGCGACGATGCGCTGATCCTCTCCCACCGCCTGGGCGAATGGGCCGGTCACGCCCCCGTCCTGGAGGAGGAGGTGGCCCTCGCCAACATCGCCCTCGACCTGCTCGGCCAGGCGCGCGTCCTGCTGTCCATGGTGGGCGACGAGGACGAACTGGCCTTCCTCCGCGAGGAGCGGTCCTTCCGCAACCTCCAACTGGTCGAGCAGCCCAACGGCGACTTCGCCCACACCATCGCCCGGCAGCTCTACTTCTCCTTCCACCAGCACGAGCTGTACGGGGCGCTGGCCGCCGGGAACGGCCCGTTCGCGGCGCTGGCGGCCAAGGCCGTCAAGGAGACCGCCTACCACCGCGACCACGCCGAGCAGTGGACCCTGCGCCTCGGTGACGGCACGCAGGAGAGCCGCCGGCGGATGCGGGCCGGGCTCGACTCGCTGTGGAAGTACACCGGCGAGATGTTCCGGCCCCTCACCGGACTGGACGGATCCGACGGCCTCGACGGGTCCGACGGCCTCGGCCTGGACCGGGCCGACCTGGAGGCTCGCTGGCTGACCGCCGTGGGCGGCGTCCTGGAGCGGGCAGGCCTCGCCCTTCCCGAAGGGCCGCGTACGGGGGCCTGGGCCGCCGGCGCGGGCCGCGAGGGCCTGCACACCGAGCCGTTCGGGCGGCTCGTCGCGGAGATGCAGCACCTGCACCGCAGCCACCCGGGAGCGTCCTGGTGACCGGGACCGCGGGAGCCCTGGGCATGACCCGCCTGGAGGCGGAGCTGGCCGAACTCGCCGGCTCCGTCCCCGACCCGGAACTGCCGGTGCTCACGCTCGCCGAGCTGGGCGTGATGCGCGGAGTCCGAATGCACCCGGACGGGCACGCCGAGGTCACCCTCACCCCGACCTACACCGGCTGTCCGGCGATCGAGGCCATGTCGGCCGACATCGAGCGGGTGCTGACCGGCCACGGCATCCCCGAGGTGCGGGTCGTCACCGTGCTCGCCCCGGCCTGGTCGACCGACGACATCAGCGCCGAAGGCCGGCGCAAGCTGGCCGAGTTCGGCATCGCGCCGCCCCGTCCGCACGCCGCCGGCGGGGCGGTCCCGCTGACCCTGTCGGTGCGCTGCCCCCAATGCGGCTCCACCGACACCGAGCTGCTCAGCCGGTTCTCCTCCACCGCGTGCAAGGCGCTGCGCCGCTGCGTCGCCTGCCGCGAACCGTTCGACCACTTCAAGGAGCTGTAGATGGCCGTGTCTGTGCCCTCGGCGGACCCGGGCCCCACGCGCCCCGCACGCCACGGCGCCTTCCACGCGCTGACGGTGGCGGCGGTCGAGCGGCTCACCGACGACTCGGTGGCGCTCACCCTCGCCGTGCCCCCGGAACTGCGCGAGGAGTACCGGCACGCGCCCGGCCAGCACCTCACCCTGCGCCGCACCGGCTCCGAGGGCGGCGGCGTCCGCCGCACCTACTCGATCTGCTCGCCCGCCCCGACCGTCGCAGGCCCGGGCCCCGTCGCGCTGCGGGTCGGGGTGCGGCTCGTGGAGGGCGGCGAGTTCTCCACGTTCGCGCACAAGGAGATCGCTGCCGGGGACGTGCTCGACGTGATGGTCCCGGCCGGTCGCTTCGTGCTGGACCCCGCCGCGGCCCCGGCCGCCGCGCACTACGCGGCCGTCGTCGGCGGCAGCGGGATCACCCCGGTCCTCTCGATCGCCGCGAGCCTGCTCGCCGCCCGGTCCGACGCCCGCTTCTGCCTGGTCCGCAGCGACCGTTCGGCCGCCTCGACGATGTTCCTGGACGACGTGGCGGACCTCAAGGACCGCTACCCCGACCGCTTCCAGCTGGTGACCGTGCTGTCCCGCGAGGAGCAGGAGGCGGGCCTGCCGTCCGGCCGGCTCGACCAGGCGCGGTTGACGGCCCTGCTGCCCGCGCTGCTGCCGGTCGCCGAGGTGACGGGCTGGTTCCTGTGCGGACCGTACGGACTGGTCCAGGGCGCCGAGCGGGCCCTGGGCGAACTCGGCGTCGCCCGTACCCGGGTGCACGAGGAGATCTTCCACGTCGAGGACACCGCGCCGCAGACCCCCGCCCCGAGCGCCGCGCCGTCCCGCGTGCGCGTCACCGCCCGGCTCGACGGCCGGTCGGGCACCTGGCCCGTCCAGGAGGGCGAATCCCTGCTGGACGCCGTGCTGCGGGGCCGCGCGGACGCCCCGTACGCCTGCAAGGGCGGCGTGTGCGGCACCTGCCGGGTGTTCCTGGTCGGCGGCGAGGTCCGGATGGACCGCAACTTCGCGCTGGAGGCCGAGGAGACGGACGCCGGGTTCGTGCTGGCCTGCCAGTCGCACGCGGTGAGCGAGGAAGTGGAGATCGACTTCGACCGCTGACCCGCCGGCCGGTGACCGCTGAACCGCGGAGCTGCCGGACGGCAGCGGCGCGGGACCCGGGCCGCCGAGCGAACCCGGACGGCCCGGGCCCTCCCCCCTGTGCAATTCCTCCCGCCTGCTCTATCTTGACGGACCGTCAGATACGCGAGCGGGACCGCTCCGGTGCACGCGGGAGGACAGGCAGTGGACTTCACCTTCACCGAAGAACAGCAGGCGGCCGTCGAGGCGGCCAAGGCCGTGTTCGCGGACGTCGCCCCCGACAGCGTGCCGAGCCCCGCACTCACCCCGGGCGCCGTCGCCGACGAGTTCGACCGGCCGCTGTGGGGCAGCCTCGCGGGGTCCGACCTGCTGAGCCTCGTCCTCGCCGAGGAACACGGCGGCGCCGGCCTCGACACCATCGCCCTGTGCCTGGTGCTGCGCGAGGCGGCGAAGGTACTGGCCCGGGTACCGCTGCTGGAACACTGCGCCACCGCCATGGCCGTCCAGGCCCACGGCAGCCCCGAACTGGCCTCCGCCCTGCTGCCCGGCGCCGGCGCCGGCACGCTGGTCCTGACCGTCGCCGCGCACGGCCGCACCGGCCACGACCCCGCCGAACTCGCCGTCATCGCCCGCCGCGACGGCGCCGAATGGACCCTGGACGGGGTGCAGACCTCCGTCCCCTGGGCGCACAGCGCCGACTGGATCGCCGTACCCGCCCACCGGGGCGACGGCGAGGCCGTGCTCGCGCTCGTCCCGCGGCCCGCCGGCGGGCTCACCCTCGCCGACCAGTACTCCACCAACGGGGAGCGGCTCGCGGAACTGACCCTCGACGGGGTCCGGGTGCCCACGACCCACCTCATCGAAGCCCCCGGCGCCTGGGACCGGCTCCGTCAGCTCCTCGCCACCGGAACCTGCGCCCTCGCACTCGGCCTCGGCGAGAGCGTCCTCACCATGACCAGCGAATACACCGGCAAGCGGGAGCAGTTCGGCTTCCCCGTGGCCACCTTCCAGGCCGTCGCCGTACAGGCCGCCGACCGCTACATCGATCTGCGCGCCATGGAGGTCACCCTCTGGCAGGCCGCCTGGCGCCTCGACGCGGCGACCGACGGCGCGGGCGGCCCCCTGCCCAGTTCCGGTGACGTGGCGGTCGCCAAGATCTGGGCCTCCGAGGGCGTACGCCGGGTCGTGCAGACCGCCCAGCACCTGCACGGCGGCTTCGGCGCCGACACCGACTACCCGCTGCACCGCTTCCACGCCTGGGCCAAGCAACTGGAGCTGCAACTCGGGCCGGCCGCGGCGCACGAGGAGGCCCTGGGCGACCTGCTGGCCGCCCACCCCCTCGCCTGAACCGGCCCGCGAGGGTGCCCTAGCAGAGCGTCAGAGCACGTCAGAGCACGAAGGCCGGGTTCCCGTTGTCCGTGACCATCGGGCGCCCGGCGCCCTCCCAGGCCTGCATTCCGCCGTCCACGTTCACGGCGTCGATGCCCTGGCGCACCAGGTACTGGGTGACCTGGGCCGAACGGCCGCCGACCCGGCACATCACGTGCACCCGGCCGTCCTCCGCGATGGCCTCGGTCAGCTCACCGAAGCGCGCCACGAAGTCGCTCATCGGAATGTGCAGCGCGCCCTCGACGTGCCCGGCCGCCCATTCGTCGTCCTCGCGGACGTCCAGGACAAAGCCTTCGGAGGGCACCGCGGCGGCGTCCACCGAGGGGAGCGGTCCGAAGTTCATAGCTGTCGCCTTCTCTCTTCGCGGATCTGGCCTGCCAACCTACCCGGCGAGGGCCTTCAGCTCCGCCTCGCGCTCGGAGACCTGCGCGAGCAGCTGCTCCGCGATCTCCTCCAGCAGCCGGTCGGGGTCGTCCGGCGCCATCCGCAGCATCGACCCGATCGCACTGTCCTCCAGCTCCCGGGCCAGCACGGACAACAGTTCCTTGCGCCGGGCCAGCCACTCCAGCCGGGCGTACAGCTCCTCGCTCTCGCTCGGCCGCGCGGCCGCCGGCACCGGACCGGCCGCCCACTCCTCGGCCAGCTCGCGCAGCGACTGCTCCTCCCCGCGCCCGTAGGCGGCGTTGACCCGCGCGATGAACGCGTCCCGGCGCTCGCGCTCGGCCTCGTCCTGGGCGAGGTCCGGGTGCGCCTTGCGGACCAGCTCCCGGTAGAGCCGACGAACCTCCTCCGAGGGCCGCACCCGCTGCGGGGGCTTGACCGACCGGCCGGTGAGCATCGCGGACGCGTCGTCCGGCATCCCGTCGGAGTCCAGCCAGTCGTGGAACAGCTCGTCGACGCCGGGCATCGGCATCACCAGGGAGCGCGCCTCACCGGCCCGCCGCAGGTCCTCGGGATCCCCGCTGCGCTCCGCCTTGGCCTCCGCGATCAACGCGTCGAGTTCGTCGAGCCGCGAGTACATCGGCCCGAGTTTCTGGTGGTGGAGGCGGGAGAAGTTCTCGACCTCGACCCGGAAGGTCTCGACCGCGATCTCGAACTCGATGAGGGCCTGCTCGGCGGCCCGCACGGCCCGGTCCAGCCGCGCCTCCGGACGCTCGTCGGCGGAGTCCGGGGGAGCCGCCGAGGCCGCGGAAGCCTCGGGCCCGCCGGGGACTGCCGGCTCGGGGTGCTCAGTGCGCTCGGGGTGCTCGGTCTGCTCGCTCACCCGGCCAGCCTACGGCCCGTCCGCCCGGGCGGTGTTTCACGTGAAACACCGCCCGGTTTCACGTGAAACGTCCCCGCGGGCTTCATGACGCACGCTCCCGGGCTCCGCCGGCACTCCCTCAGACCCCGGCCTCCGCCGCGATCCGCCCGGCCCGGACGGCCGCCACCAGGTCGGCGTGGTCCGCCTCGGTCCGGTCGGCGTACGCCATCGCGAAGGCGGCCATCGCCTCGTCCAACTCCTCGTTCTTGCCGCAGTACCCCGCCAGCAGCCGCGGATCGGCGCTGTGCGCGTGCGCCCGGGCCAGCAGGGCGCCGGTCATCCGCCCGTAGTCGTCGAACTCCGCGGCGGTCAGCGCCGCCGGATCCACGCTGCCCTTGCGGTTGCGGAACTGGCGCACCTGGAAGGGGCGCCCCTCCACCGTGGTCCAGCCCAGCATGATGTCGGACACCACCTGCATCCGTTTCTGCCCGGCCACCACCCGACGGCCCTCGTGTTCCTCCACCGCCGCGTCGAAGCCCAGCCCGGGCAGGTACGGCAGCAGCACCGACGGCCGGGCCTCCTTCACCTGGAGCACCAGCGGATCACCCCGGTGATCGAGCAGCAGCACCACGTACGAACGCGTCCCGACACTGCCCGTCCCCACCACCCGGAACGCCACGTCCTGGATCGCGTAGCGCGCCAGCAGCGGCAGCCGATCCCCCGACAGGGTCTGCAGGTACGGGCCCAACGAGGCCGCCACGGCCCCCGCCTCCTCGTCACCGACGCGGCGCAGCACCGGCAGCGCGTCGACGAAGCACCGCCCGCCGTCGGCCCCGATCTCGGTGGACCTGGCGGCGAACCGGGCCGAGGTGTTGTTGCGGGCCTTCGCGGAGACCCGTTCCAGCGTGCCGAGCAGGTCCCGGGCGTCGGTGTGCGAGACGAGCTCCTCGTCCGCGATGGCGTTCCACGCGTCGAGCGCCGGCAGCTTCGCCAGCAGCCGCATGGTCCTGCGGTACGCGCCCGCCGCGTCCAGCGCCGCCGCCCGGCAGGTGTCCTCGTCCGCGCCCGCCACCCGCCCGGCCAGCACCAGCGAGGTGGCCAGCCGCTTCACGTCCCACTCCCACGGCCCGACGACGGTCTCGTCGAAGTCATTGAGGTCGATGACGAGCCGGCCGCTCGCGTCCCCGTACAGACCGAAGTTGGCCGCGTGGGCGTCGCCGCAGATCTGCGCCGCGACGCCGGTCACCGGGCCTCCGGACAGGTCGTGCGCCATCAGCCCGGCCGCCCCGCGCAGGAACGCGAAGGGGTTCGCGGCCATCCGGCCCACCCGTATCGGGGTCAGCTCGGGAACCCTGCCCTCGTTGGACTCCTCGACGGCCCGCACCGCGTCGGGCCGGTCGGTGGGAGCCCCGAAATGGGCGTGGGCCGCACGCGGCACCCGCCGGCGCAGGGCTTTGCCGGCCTCCTTGGCCGAGCCCGCCAGCGGCCGCGGAGCGAACCCCTCGACCTGCGGAATCCGCCCGCCCGCGGGCTCCGACGACGCCGCCGTGATCGCGGCCGCGACCCCGCCGGCTCTCCCGCCCACCGTGCTCTGCTCCGGTACCGTCACCATGTCCCGCCGCCCCCGCACCTGTCGCTCGTGTCGGCCGAGGCGGCCGACTCCCTGCCGGCCCGGCCGTTTTCGGCCCGACCGTATCTAGAGCCCGGCATCCCTGGCCAGCAGGGCCGCCTGTACGCGGTTGTCGCAGCCCAACTTCGCGAGGATCCGGCTCACGTACGTCTTCACGGTGGCCTCGCTCATGTGCAGCCGGCCGCCCGCGTCCGCGTTGGACAGGCCCTCCCCGAGCAGGGCCAGCACCCCGCGTTCGCGTTCGCTCAGTTCGGCCACCCGCCGCCGGGCGGCCTCGCCCCGGCCGGCGACCCGGCCGGTCGCCAACTGGTCGACCACGTGCCGGGTCGCCGAGGGGGAGAGGTAGGCGTCCCCGGCGGCGGCCGCCCGGACCGCGCCGATGAGCTCGCCCGGCGCCGAGTCCTTCAGCAGGAAGCCCGCGCCGCCCTCACCGAGCGCCCGCAGCACGTTCTCCTTCTCACCGAAGGTGGTCAGGATCAACGCCCGCACGTCCGGTACGGCCCGCCCCAGCTCGCCCAGCGCGGTCAGTCCGTCCATGACCGGCATCTGGATGTCGAGGAGCACCACGTCGGGCGCGTGGGAGCGGGCGAGTTCCACCGCCTCCCGGCCGTTCCCGCCCTCCGCGACGACCTCGATGTCCGGCGCGGAGGTCAGGATCATCCTGATGCCCGCCCGGATCAGTGGCTCGTCGTCGGCGATCACGACTCTGATCACTTTGGCTGTCACCGCGCTCCTACTGCTTGACCTCGTAGGTCTGCTTCTCGACGAGCTTGCCGTCCCTGAAGCAGAACCGGAACACGTCGTCGGTGGACAGGTCGTCCGAGTCGTCCTCCGACAACAGCGCCAGACACTCCGCCCCCTCGGGCCGGACGGGCCCCTTACGGTCGAGGCCCGACGTCAGGATGCTGTCCCCGGAGGGCAGCCGGTCCCGGATCGTCTGCTCCGCCTCGCCGATCCGCACCGCGTCGTACTCGTCGCGGCCGATCATCGCCTTGTTCGCGGAGCCCACCAACAACGCCACCCCGGCACCCACGACGATCATCAGCAGCACGAGGGCCGCGACGGCGATCCCACAGCCCAGGGCCCAGCCCCCCGTCCGATTGCGCAGGGGCGTCGCCAGTTCGCGGTCCACCGCCGCCCAGTCCAGCGGCGGCGCTCCCTTCGCCGCCGTCGCCACGGCCTGCGAACGCTGCCCGAAGTCGTCGGCGACGTCGTCGACCAACCCGGCCGGCTCCGCGCCGTACGGGAGCACCCCGGCCACCCGGAAGCCCCCGCCCTCGGCAGCGGCCGCGTGCACCATGCCGCCGACCAACCGGGCCCGTTCCCGCAGCCCGGTGAGCCCCTGCCCGCCCGACACCACCTCGCCGACCCCGGGGCCGGCCGCCGGCCCGTTGGCGATCTCCACCACCAGGGAGTCGTCCTCGTACCGCAGTTCCACGGTGATCGCGGCCCCCGGAGCGTGCTTGTAGGCGTTGGTCAGCCCCTCCTGCACGATCCGGTACGCGGCGTGGTCGCAGGCCGCGGCCAGGGGACGGGGTTGCCCCGTCACCGAAAGTCGTACGTCGGTCCCGGAGCCCCGCGCCGCCTCCACGATCCCGCCGATCCCGGCGACCCCACGGGCGGCGGGCTGCGCCTCCTCCGCGGGCAGCGGCGCCTCCACCCCGTCCCGCAGGATGCCGACGACCTCGCGCAGTTCGTGCATCGCCGCAACGGAGGCCTGCCGCAGCACGCCGACCGCCTCGCGCTGCCGCTCGGTGATCGCTGGATCCACCTCCAGCGCCCCGGTGTGCACGGAGATCAGCGCCAGTTGGTGGCCCAGGCTGTCGTGCATGTCCTGGGCGATCCGCTGCCGCTCCCGCAGCCTGGCCTGCCCGGCCACCATCGTCCGCTCGCGCACGAGCTGGGCGTTGCGTTCCTGAAGGGCGCTCAGCAGGGTCCGGCGCTGGTGCCAGTACCGGCTGGCCAGACCCGGCATGACCGTCGACGCCAGGAACATCAGCGTGGAGAACACGATCACCAGCAGCGGACGCAGCTGCGACCACTGGTCGATGAGGCTGATGCCCACTTCCGCGACGAAGGCGACGACGAAGACGCTCAGCGCCCGACCGACGCCGACGATCCGCCGGCCCGCGGACCAGCCCAGCACGATCGTCACGAGAAACACACCGGGCAGCAGCCCGCTGGCCGCGGCGCCCACGATCAGGGTCGTCGCGGGCAGCCGCCGGCGCAGCAGCGTGAGCGCGACCACGAGCACGGCGGCCGCGGTCGTCTTCAGCCCGGAGCTCTGGCTGAGTTCGTCGACGCCCACGCCGAGCAGCGCTATCACCGCGGCGATCGTCAGGTCCCCCGCGAACGCGCCCCGGGACCAGGGCTCCGGCCCTGTCAGCCAGTCCCAGCCCGCCCGCGCTCTCGCCCTCGTATCCACCCGAGCGACCCTAGACACCCGCCACACCTCCGGTCAGCCTCCTTTCGTCGCAGCCCGCGCGACGAAAGTCGGACGGCGGGCGGACCGCGGCCGACGGACGGAAAACCGAAGGAATTCGGGGCGGCCGTGGCCCCGGCGGCGAACCCGCCGCCGTCACTCGGCCGTGCCCTCCTCCACGGGAGGGGCCCGATGGCCGACAATGCAGGAAGCCCCGATCCGGATTCCGGATCGAGGCTTCCTCGATGTGGGCGAGGGGGGATTTGAACCCCCACGTCCCGAAGGACACTGGCACCTGAAGCCAGCGCGTCTGCCGTTCCGCCACTCGCCCGAGCAGCTCTCCAGTGGATCTTCCCTTTCGGGCCGTTCCCCTGGCGACGTCGAAAGATTAGCACGTCGGACGGGGTGGATTCACATCGCTTTTTCGGCACTCCGGCAGGGCGTCCGGGACGGCCCCTCCCGCACTCCCCGCCGGGTGCGGGACACTGTCACCTGAGCACCCCTACGATCCCTTGTGAGCACCAACACTCCTGCGCACGGGACCGGAGGGGAACCAGCCGAATCCGCCACGCGTGGATACGATCAGTAAGCAGTACAGGGCGACAACGACGGAGGAGGTGCCCCATGGGAGTTCTGAAGCGGTTCGAGCAGCGACTCGAAGGTCTGGTGAACGGCACCTTCGCCAAGGTGTTCAAGTCCGAGGTCCAGCCGGTGGAGATCGCCGGAGCCCTCCAGCGGGAGTGCGACAACAACGCCACCATCTGGAACCGCGAGCGGACCGTCGTCCCGAACGACTTCATCGTGGAGCTCAGCGCGGGCGACTACGAGCGCCTGAGTCCCTACTCCGGCCAGCTCGGCGACGAACTCGCGGGCCTCGTCCGCGACTACGCCAAGCAGCAGCGGTACAGCTTCATGGGCCCGATCAAGGTGCACCTGGAGAAGGCCGACGACCTCGACACCGGTCTGTACCGGGTTCGCAGTCGTACGCTGGCTTCCAGCACCTCCCAGGACGGACCGCAGGCCGGGCAGCAACAGCAGCAGGGTCAGCAGGGCGGATACGGCTATCCGCCGGTCGCCGCCCCGCCCATGCCCTCGGGACCGCCTCCGGGCGGACCCGGCAACCGCCCGGGACCGGGCGGCCCGGCTCCCACCGGCGCCCCCGGCACCACGCGCCGCTGGATCGAGATCAATGGCACACGCCACCAGATCTCGCGCTCCACGCTCGTACTCGGCCGAAGCACCGAGGCCGATGTGCGGATCGACGACCCCGGCGTATCGCGCCGGCACTGTGAGATCCGGACCGGAACACCCCCGACGATCCAGGATCTCGGGTCCACCAACGGCATCGTGGTGGACGGACAACACACCACCCGCGCTACGCTCCGCGACGGCTCGCGGATCGTCGTGGGCAGCACCACCATCATTTACCGGCAAGCCGAAGGGTGAAGCGGGGGCAATGTCAGAGCTGACCCTGACGGTCATGCGGTTGGGTTTCCTGGCCGTTCTGTGGCTGTTCGTCATCGTGGCCGTTCAGGTCATCCGCAGCGACCTGTTCGGCACGAGAGTGACCCAACGCGGCTCGCGCCGCGGCGGCGCCACCAGTGCGCCGCAGCAGGCCGGGCGGCAGTCCGCGCCACCCCAGCAGCGCCAGCGCCGGGGTGCGCCGACCAAACTCGTCGTATCCGAAGGCACCCTCACGGGCACCACGGTGGCCCTCGCCGGCCAGACGATCACGTTGGGCCGTGCCCACGACTCCACGATCGTGCTGGACGACGACTACGCCTCCAGCAGGCATGCCAGGATCTACCCCGACCGTGACGGCCAGTGGATCGTCGAGGATCTCGGGTCCACCAACGGCACGTATCTCGACCGGACCCGGCTCACCACCCCGACGCCCATTCCGCCGGGCGCACCGATCCGCATCGGCAAGACCGTCATCGAGCTGCGGAAGTAGTACGAGAATGAGCGAGCGGAGCGAGCGAGCCGCGGCGGTCCGTCCCACCGGGGACACGGACCCGAGCGCGCTCCCGACCGGAGGGTGGGCAGTGTGGCTCGAGACCGGTTGTACCCGGAGGCAGCGTCGACAGGGCAGGTGCGCATGAGTCTGTCCCTGCGTTTCGCCGCCGGATCGCACAAGGGCATGATCCGCGAGGGCAACGAGGACTCCGGCTACGCCGGTCCCCGGCTCCTCGCGATCGCCGACGGCATGGGCGGCCAAGCCGCCGGCGAGGTCGCCAGCTCCGAGGTGATCTCGACCCTCGTGCAGCTCGACGACGACGTCCCGGGCTCCGACATCCTCACCGCGCTCAGCGTGGCCGTGCAGCGGGCCAACGACCAGCTGCGCGTGATGGTCGAGGAGGACCCCCAACTGGAGGGCATGGGCACCACGCTCACCGCCCTGCTGTGGACCGGTCAGCGCCTCGGGCTCGTCCACGTCGGTGACTCGCGCGCCTACCTGCTCCGCGACGGCGTCCTCACCCAGATCACCCAGGACCACACCTGGGTGCAGCGCCTCGTCGACGAGGGGCGCATCACGGAAGAGGAAGCCACCACCCACCCGCAGCGCTCGCTCCTCATGCGGGCGCTGGGCAGTGGCGACATCGTGGAGCCCGACCTCTCGATCCGCGAGGTCCGGGCGGGTGACCGCTACCTCATCTGCTCCGACGGACTGTCCGGCGTCGTCTCCCACCAGACCATGGAGGAGACCCTCGCCGACTACCACGGCCCCAACGAGACGGTGCAGTCCCTGATCCAGCTCGCCCTGCGCGGCGGCGGTCCGGACAACATCACCTGCATCGTCGCGGACGTCCTCGACACCGACAGCGGCGACACCCTCGCCGCCCAGCTGAACGACACCCCGATCGTCGTCGGCGCGGTCGCCGAGAACCAGCACCAGCTCTTCGACGGCGGCAACGCCATGCAGACCCCGGCCGGACGCGCCTCCGGCCTCGGCCGGCAGGCCGCTCCGCCCGCCGGGTCCTTCGGCCCTCCCGGCAGCGGCGAGGCCCAGGGTTACGGACACCCCGACCAGAACCCGGGCGGCGGCGGTTACGGCAGCTTCGGCGAACCCGACGCCTACGAAGCCGACGCGCAGTACGAGGACACGTACGACCACCCGCGCAGGCGCCGCAGCAAAGGGCGCAAGTGGACCACCCGCACCCTGATCCTGCTGATCGTGGCCGGTGTCGTGGGTGGTGGGCTGTACGCGGCGCACCGGTGGACGCAGACCCAGTACTACATCGGCGTCAAGGGCGAGCACGTCGCGGTGTACCGCGGCATCAGCCAGAACCTGGCCTGGATCCACCTCTCCAAGGTGGAGACGGATCACCCCGACATCGAACTGAAGTACCTGCCGTCCTTCAAGCGCAAGCAGGTCGAGGCCACCATCACCGAAGGCAGTCTCAACGGCGCCCGCAAGAAGGTCGACGAGCTGGGCACCCAGGTCGCGGCCTGCAAGAAGGACGAGACCCGCCGCGCCGCCGAGGCGCAGAACAACCAGACGCCCGGCCCCGTTCTGACTCCCACGGAGCAGACGATGGCCGGTCTGTGCGAAAAGCAGTAGAGATACGCGGGCACAGGGGGCCTGCCACACCATGAGCGTTGTCACCAACACGACCACCATCGGCGCCATCGAGGCGCCGAGCCGGCGGAACACCGAGCTCATGCTGCTCGTCTTCGCCGTGGTCATCCCGATCTTCGCGTACGCCAACGTCGGCCTGGCGATCCACGACGAGCTCCCTCCGGGCATGCTGCTGTACGGGCTCGCCCTCGCCGTGCTCGCCGGCATCGCGCACTTCATCGTGCGCCGCTACGCGAAGTACGCGGACCCGCTGCTGCTGCCGATCGCCACGCTGCTCAACGGTCTGGGTCTCGTCCTGATCTGGCGGCTCGACCAGTCGGAGCGGTTGCAGAAGCTCGCCAAGAACAACTTCGGCGCCTTCTCGGAGTCCGCGCCGCGGCAGATGATGTACACGGCGATGGCCATCGCCCTGTTCGCCGTGGTGCTGCTGGTCCTCAAGGACCACCGCGTGCTCCAGCGGTTCACGTACATCTCCATGGCCGGCGCGCTGATCCTGCTGATCCTGCCGGTCGTCCCGGGTCTGGGCGCGGACGTCTTCGGCGCCAAGATCTGGATCAGCGTCGGTGGTTTCTCCATCCAGCCCGGCGAGTTCGCGAAGATCGTCATCGCGGTGTTCTTCGCGGGCTACCTCATGGTCAAGCGCGACGCCCTGGCGCTGGCCAGCCGCCGGTTCATGGGCCTCTACCTGCCGCGCGGACGCGACCTCGGCCCGATCCTGATGATCTGGGCGATGAGCCTGCTCGTCCTCGTCTTCGAGAACGACCTCGGCACCTCGCTGCTGTTCTTCGGCATGTTCGTGATCATGCTGTACGTGGCCACCGAGCGGACCAGCTGGATCGTCATCGGTCTGCTCATGTCGATCGGCGGGGCCGTGGTCGTCGCGTCCTTCGCGAGCCACGTCCAGGCCCGTGTCGACGCCTGGCTCGACCCCTTCGGTTGCTACGCGACGTCGGGGGCCTGCGAGCAGGTCGGCCAGTCGATCATGAGCTTCGGTTCCGGTGGGGTGCTCGGCACCGGCTGGGGACAGGGCAACTCCGACCTCATCGGCTTCGCCGCGAACTCCGACTTCATCTTCTCCACCGTCGGCGAGGAACTCGGCCTCACCGGCGTCATGGCCTTCCTCCTGCTCTACGGCCTGATCATCGAGCGGGGCGTGCGCACCGCCCTCGCCGCCCGCGACCCCTTCGGCAAGCTCTTCGCCATCGGGCTCTCCGGCGCCTTCGCCCTGCAGATCTTCGTCGTCGCCGGCGGCGTCATGGGCCTCATCCCGCTCACCGGCATGACCATGCCGTTCCTCGCGTCGGGCGGCTCCTCGGTCCTCGCGAACTGGGTGCTCATCGCGATCCTCATCCGGATCAGCGACACCGCACGCCGACCCGCCCCGGCCCCCGCCCCGTCCCCCGACTCCGAGATGACCCAGGTGGTCCGCCCGTCATGAACAAGCCCCTGCGCCGCATCTCGCTGTTCTGCGGGCTGCTCGTCCTCGCGCTGCTCATCCGGACCAACTGGCTGCAGTACGTCCAGGCCGAGGACCTCAGCACCCGCAAGGAGAACCGTCGGGTCCTGATCGCCCAGTACGCCACCGAGCGCGGCAACATCATCGTGCAGGGCGGGCAGCCCATCACGGGTTCCGCGGAGACCCCCGGCAGCGACTTCAAGTTCAAGCGGACCTACGTCGACGGCCCCCTGTGGGCGCCCGTCACCGGGTACGCCTCGCAGGTGTTCGGCTCCACCCAGCTGGAGAACATCGACGACGGCATCCTCACCGGCAACGACGACCGGCTGTTCTTCGACCGCACGATCGGCATGTTCACCGGCGAGAAGAAGCAGGGCGGCAACGTCGTCACCACCCTGAACGCGGCCGCCCAGAAGGCGGCCTTCACCGGTCTCGGCAACCGCAAGGGCGCCGTCGCCGCCATCGACCCGCGCACCGGCGCCATCCTGGCCCTGGCGAGCACCCCGTCCTACGACCCGTCCAGCTTCGCCGGGTTCTCCCAGGCCGACGGCAAGGCCTGGGCCGATCTGAACGCCAGCCCGGACAAGAACCTGGTCAACCGCGCCCTGCGCGAGACCTACCCGCCGGGCTCCACCTTCAAGGTGGTCACCGCCGCCGCCGCGCTCGAGAACGACGTCGTCACCGACATCAACGCGCCGACCGACACCCCCGAGCCCTACATCCTGCCCGGCACCCGCACGCCGATGGTCAACCACGCGAGCGGCTGCGAGAAGGCCAGCCTCAACGAAGCGCTCCGGGTGTCCTGCAACTCGGTCTTCGCGAACCTGGGCGACAAGGTCACCCGCGACAAGATGGTGCAGACCGCCGAGAAGTTCGGCTTCAACGACACCATCGACACCCCGGTCCGCGCCTTCGCGAGCGTCTACGACAAGACCATGGGCCGGGACGGCAACGCCCAGAGCTCCATCGGCCAGTTCAACACCGCCGCCACCCCCCTTCAGATGGCCATGGTCTCCGCCGCCATCGCCAACGACGGCAAGCTGATGAAGCCGTTCATGGTCGACCAGCTGACCGCGCCCAACCTCGACGTGATCGAGAAGCACGAGCCGCAGGAGATGAGCCGACCCCTCTCCGCCGCGAACGCGCAGAAGCTCCAGCAGATGATGGTCAACGTCGTCGACAAGGGCACCGGCAGCAACGCCAAGATCAAGGACACCGTCGTCGGCGGCAAGACCGGTACCGCTCAGCACGGCGAGAAGAACGCCAAGCGCCCCTACGCCTGGTTCATCTCCTACGCCGAGAACCCCGACGGCACCTCGCCGGTCGCGGTCGCCGTGGTCATCGAGGACAGCGGCGCCGACCGCGAGGACATCAGCGGCGGCGGTCAGGCGGCTCCCGTCGCCAAGGCCGTCATGGAAGCCGTACTGAAGAACAAGGGATGACACGCGGGGGCGGGGTCCGAGTGCCCGGTACCGGTCCGATATCAGCCTGTGGTCACGAACGGATCACCGACGATCGGCCGGTAGCCTTGCCGCGAACAGCACACCGCCGGACCACACACCGGTGCGGTCGGGACTGACGGAGAGGGCTGCAAACGTTATGGAAGAGCCGCGTCGCCTCGGCGGCCGGTACGAGCTGAGCCACGTGCTCGGCCGTGGTGGCATGGCCGAGGTCTACCTCGGCCACGACACCCGGCTCGGCCGTACCGTCGCCGTCAAGACCCTGCGCGCCGACCTCGCCCGCGACCCGTCCTTCCAGGCCCGGTTCCGCCGTGAGGCCCAGTCGGCCGCGTCGCTCAACCACCCGGCGATCGTCGCCGTGTACGACACCGGCGAGGACTACGTCGACAACATCTCCATCCCGTACATCGTGATGGAGTACGTCGACGGCTCGACCCTGCGCGAGCTGCTCCACTCCGGCCGGAAGCTGCTGCCCGAGCGGACCCTGGAGATGTGCATCGGCATCCTCCAGGCCCTGGAGTACTCGCACCGTGCCGGCATCGTGCACCGCGACATCAAGCCCGCCAACGTGATGCTGACCCGGACCGGACAGGTCAAGGTCATGGACTTCGGCATCGCCCGCGCCATGGGCGACTCCGGCATGACGATGACGCAGACGGCCGCCGTGATCGGCACCGCCCAGTACCTCTCCCCCGAGCAGGCCAAGGGCGAGCAGGTCGACGCGCGCTCGGACCTCTACTCCGCGGGCTGCCTGCTCTACGAGCTGCTGTGCGTCCGGCCGCCGTTCGTCGGGGACTCCCCGGTGGCCGTGGCCTACCAGCACGTCCGCGAGGAGCCCCAGCCCCCGTCGAACTTCGACCCCGAGATCACGCCCACGATGGACGCCATCGTCCTCAAGGCACTGGTCAAGGACCCCGACTACCGCTACCAGTCCGCGGACGAGATGCGGGCCGACATCGAGGCCTGCCTCGAAGGCCAGCCCGTCGCCGCCACCGCCTCCATGGGAGCGGCCGGGTACGGCTACCCCGACCAGGGCGGCTACGGCCACCAGGGCTACGACCAGCCCACCACCGCCCTGCGCTCCCCCGACTCGGGCCAGACCTCGATGCTGCCGCCGATGCCCCCGGGCGACAACGGCTACGGGGACCAGGGCCACGGCGGCGGCTACGACCAGAACGGCCACGGCCGCCGCCAGAAGAAGAGCCGGGCCTCCACGGTCCTGCTCGTCCTCGCCGGCGTGCTGGTCCTGGTCGGCGCGATCCTGATCGGCCAGGCCCTCTCCAGCAACACCGCCGACAACCGGCCCAACGTGCCGAAGTTCATCGGCGACACCCTCGAATCGGCACAGGGCCGGGCCCAGAGCGTGGGCCTCAAGGTGGTCAAGGAGGGCGACGAGCCCTGCGACAACCAGCCGAAGGGCAACATCTGTTCGCAGGTCCCGGCCGCCGACCTGAAGGTCGACAAGGGCACCGAGGTCAAGGTGAAGGTGTCCGCGGGCGCCCCCAAGGTCCCGGTGGTCGACGTGGTGCGCATGAAGTACGAGCTCGCCGAGTCCACGCTGAAGAGCAAGAACTTCCAGGTCGAGAAGGAACTCAGGGAGTCGTCCGACGCCAGCCCGGGCATCGTCCTGGAGCAGAACCCCAAGAGCGGGACCGAGGCCGAGAAGGGCTCGGTCATCAAGTTGATCGTCTCCAAGGAAGTCTCCAAGGGCACCGTCCCGGACCTCACCGGGAAGACCCGGGAGGAAGCGATCAAGCTGCTCACGGCCGCCAAGCTGAAGCTCGGCAGCACCACCGAGGTCGAGCAGCCCGGGGCGGCGCCCAAAACGATCGTCCAGCAGCAGTACCAGCCGGGTGAGCAGCTGACCAAGGACACCCCGGTCAACGTCAGCATCGCCAAGGCGGCGGCGGCGCCGACCCCGGTACCGCTGCTGTTCGGTCGGACGGTGGCCCAGGCCAAGGACGACCTCAAGCGGGCGGGCCTGGTCTTCGGATCGGTGCTGTCCGGCCCGGCGGACGAGAACGCCACGATCCTGCAGTCCGACCCCACGGCCGGTACCCCGCAGCCGGCGGGCACCGTCATCAACGTCCACACCTCGCCCGGCAGCGGCCAGGGCGGCCAGCAGGGCGGCGGGAACAACGGCGGCGGCGGAGGCTTCATCGGTGGCCTGGGCGGCCGCTGACCGCCCGCCCCACCCCGCACGAACAAGGCCCGGCCCCTCTCCACGGAGAGGGGCCGGGCCTGTTTCACGTGAAACGACGGAGACCCTGTCTCACGTGAACGGCTGAGGCCCCGTTTCACGTGAAACATGAGCCGACGGCACTCAGCGCAACTCCGCCGGCGGCGTCCGCTTGTCGTCCACCTTCTCCGTCCGCACCAGCTCGCCCCACACGATGTACCGGTACTTCGAGGTGTAGACGGGCGTGCAGGTGGTCAGCGTGATGAAGCGCCCGGGGGCCGTGCGGCCCGACTCCTTCGGGACCGGGCTGATGACGTCCACGTTGTACTTCGAGGTCTGCCGCAGCTCGGCGAAGACCTTGTACACGTACCAGGTGTCCCGGGTCTCGAAGACGATCGCGTCGCCGTTCTTCATCTTGTCGATGTTGTGGAACTTCGCCCCGTGCCCGTCACGGTGCGCGGCCAGCGAGAAGTTGCCCTTGGCATCCCAGGGCAGGGCGGACTTCACCGGCTCCGTGTAGTACCCGGCGACCCCGTCGTCCAGGGTGTCCGGTGCGGTACCCGGCTTGACCAGCACCTCGCCGTTCTTCATCGCCGGTACGTGCAGGAAGCCGATGCCGTCCCCGGTGTCGAGGGCGCCGGGTTCGGCGGGCGCGCCGGCGGCGGGCGGCGGGCTCTCCTGCCAGAGCTGGCGGATCTCGTCGCCGCGCGCCGAGGCCGCTCGGTCCGCGAGGACGTTCGTCCACCACAGCGAGTACGCCACGAACAGGGCCAGGACCAGGCCCGTCGTGATCAGGAGCTCCCCCAGCAGGCTCAGGAACCCGGCGATCACGCTGCGGTTTCGGGGCGGCGGTGCGGAGCGGCGGCGGGCACGAGACACTGCGGATTCGTCCTTACGGGCTGTTCAGCGCGGGCGGTGCGCCCTGACTGCGGGGGCGTTCTTCGGTCATCCTGCCCCATACGATCATCCGGTAGGTGCTCGTGAACTCGGGAGTGCAGGTCGTCAGTGTGATGTACCGGCCCGGGCCGGTGAATCCGGAGCCCTCGGGCACCGGCTTGATCACGGAGACGTTCGTCGGGGGAGTCTGCGGCAGGATCGAGGTCATCTCGTACGTGTAGAACGCGTCCCGCGTCTCCACGACGATCGGGTCCCCCGGCGCCAACCTGTTGATGAAGCGGAAGGGTTCGCCGTGCGTGTTCCGGTGGCCGGCCACCGCGAAGTTCCCCTGCGGGTCGGACGGCATCGCCGTCTTCAGCGCGCCCTCGCCGTAGTGCCCGACCATGCCCCGGTCCAGCACCTTCGGCTTGCTGATGCCCTCCGCGACCGGCACCTTCAGGTCCAGCTTCGGGACGTGCAGGATCGCGAACCCCTGCCCCGGTTCGAAGGCGGCCGGCGGGGGCGCGCTCCCGCCGGCCGTCGCCGGGTCCGGGGCGCGTTCCCAGGTCTGCCGCAGGGAGCCGGCGGCCCCGTTCGCGGTCCGCTGCGCCAGCAGGTTCGTGTACCAGAGCTGATAGGTGACGAACAGCAGCATCACCAGGCCGACGGTGATGAACAGCTCACCGACCGCCCGGCTCAGCACCACGACCGGCCCCCCGGAGCGTGGACGGCCGCGCCTGCGGCCCCGCCCGCCCCGGCGGCGCCCCCGTGCGTGCGAGCGCTTCGCGGCCTCCTGGGCGGCCTTGCGCCGCGCGGCCCGGCCCTCGGTGGGCGCGGACGGCGCGACCGTCGTCACGCGACGGCCTTGCCCACCACCGGGGCCAGCCCCACCGAGCGCTCGACGGCTCCCGCGTCCCCGCAGCGGACCAGCCAGTTCGCGAGCATCCGGTGCCCCCACTCGGTCAGGACCGATTCGGGATGGAACTGCACGCCCTCGACGTCGTGCTCCCGGTGCCGCAGGCCCATGATGATCCCGTCCTCGGTGCGCGCCGTGACCTCCAGCGCGTCGGGCAGGGTGAGGGGCTCGGCCGCGAGCGAGTGGTAGCGGGTTGCGGTGAAGGGGGAGGGCAGTCCGGCGAAGACGCCCAGGCCCTCGTGCACCACGGGCGAGGTCTTGCCGTGCAGCAGCTCGGGGGCCCGGCCGACGACGCCGCCGTAGGCGACGGCCATCGACTGCATGCCGAGGCAGACCCCGAACACCGGGACGCGGGTGTCGGCGCAGTGGCGGACCATGTCGACGCAGACGCCGGCCTCTTCCGGAGTGCCGGGTCCGGGGGAAAGGAGCACGCCGTCGAAGCCGTCCTGGGCGTGGGAGAGTTCGACCTCGTCGTTGCGCAGCACCTCGCATTCGGCGCCGAGCTGGTAGAGGTACTGGACCAGATTGAAGACAAAGCTGTCGTAGTTGTCGACAACCAGAATGCGCGCGCTCACGGAGTGGCTCCCGATCCCTCGTCCACCGTCACATCGTTGAACGGAAGGAGCGGCTCGGCCCACGGGAAGACGTACTGGAACAGCACGTACACCACCGCCAGGACCAGTACGAGTGAGATCAGCGCGCGCAGCCACGCATTGCCCGGCAGGTGCCGCCAGATCCAGCCGTACATTCCGTCCGCGTCCCTTTCGCTCCACGCACCGCGGGGGCGGTACCGCCACAGCCTAAAGGCAGCGGCCCCGCGGGGTGGGTCACCCGGACGATCCCCCTGCTCGGGCGGGCTCCGCGGAGCGGGTGTCCGTGAGTTCCGCCCAGACGACGAGACGGTGGCTGTGGCCCCACTCCGGCTCGCAGGTGGTCAGGGTGAGGTACTTGCCGGGCGCGGTGAAGGGGGACTTCTCCGGTACCGCGTCCACGACCCCCGTCTCGGTGGGCAGGACGCGCAGGGCGGGGGCGCGGACCGTGTACGTGTACCGGTGCGTGGCGTCCCGGACCTCCACGGTGTCCCCCGCCCGCAGCTTCGGGACGTCCTTGAACGGGTCTCCGTACGTCCGCCGGTGCCCGGCGACGGCGAAGTTGCCGGTTCCGCCGGGCAGGGCCGAGCCCGCGTAGTGGCCGAGGCCCTTCTTCAGCAGCTCGGGGTCCGTGCCCTCCAGGACGGGCTTGGTCCAGCCGGCGCCGAAGCGCGGGACGGTCATCTCGGCGAAGGCCCGGCCGCCCGTCGGAGGGGGCGCGGGGGGCGCGGTCGCGGCCGGGGCCGCGGCGGGTTCCCCGGGCCGCCGGGAGGGCGGGGACGGGGCCGAGGGAGCCCCCGGGGCCGCGGCGGCCCAGCCGGCGCGCAACCGGTCCCGTTCGCCGTCCATGGCGCGGTCGGCCTTCACCCCGGTCCACAGCAGCACGTAGGCGACGAAGAGGACGATGAGCGTGCCGACCGTCAGGCACACCTCGCTGAACGTCCGTACCACCAGGCGCAGTACGACGTCAGGGCGCGGCGGACTCCAGCGGCTTCGCATAGTGGAGGTCCACTGTGCCGGAGTAGCCGGGCAGTGTCAGCTTCTTCTCCTCGTCCACTTTCCAGCCCAGCCCGTAGGCGTTGACGTAGAGCTGGTAGTTCTGCAGCGCGGGGGAGTCCGCCAGGGCCTTGCGCAACGCGCCCGGGTCACCGACCGCCGACACCTTGTAGGGGGGCGAGTACACGCGGCCCTGCAGGATGAGGGTGTTGCCCACGCAGCGCACCGCGCTGGTGGAGATCAGCCGCTGTCCCATGACCTCGATGCCCTCGGCGCCACCGAGCCAGAGGGCGTTCACCACGGCCTGGAGGTCCTGCTGGTGGATAACGAGGTCGTTCGGCTGTGGTTCCGGCACGCCCGGGACGCGGGCCGTGGCGTTCGGCGGCGCGTCGTTCAGGGTGACGGTCAGACCCTTGCCGGAGAGCTCCTCGGTGCCCGAGGCTGTGCGCAGGGCGGCCAGCTTGGCGTCCTCGGCCTTGGTGCTGCCGTCGTCGCGGTCGGCGAGGGCGTCGACCTGGCGGCGCAGGGCCGCGGCGCTCCTCTCCAGCTCGGCGTTGTCGGCGCTGCGCTCGTGGATGAGGTCGGACAGCTTCAGCAGAGACGTGTCCGTGCGGATGTTCGTACCCTTGGACGTGTTGAAGCTGGTGACGAAAATGAGGCCGGCCAGGGCGAAAACGGCGGCCGTCAGCAGCCGGACCGATCCGGCCCGCATACGGGGACCCGCGGAGGAGTCGTCGGAATTGCTCAACGTACCCTTCTCCTTCAACGCCACAGGTCCACTACGCTAACGGACGCCCGGGGCAGGCAAGGTCCCCCAGCGCATCGACAGGAGAGCCCCTCGTGCCGAAGTCACGTATCCGCAAGAAGGACGACTACACCCCGCCGCCGGCGAAGCAGGCGCAAACGATCAGGCTGACGAACCGCAGCTGGGTCGCGCCGGTCATGCTGGCGTTCTTCCTCATCGGTCTCGCGTGGATCGTCGTCTTCTACGTGACCGATACCCAGCTGCCGGTCGAGGCCCTGGGCAACTGGAACATCGTGGTCGGTTTCGGCTTCATCGCAGCGGGGTTCGGCGTCTCCACGCAGTGGAAGTAGCACGCGTCCGGCGTCGGCCCGAGGCGCATCCGGCGCCGGAACGCAAGCTCTCCCCATGAGTTATCCACAGCGTCATCCACACCTGAGGAAAAGACAGAAGATCTGTGGATAACTCTGTGGAGAGTTGACGCCGGTGTGATCAGGTGAGTGCGGCCGTCCGGACCAGGACCACCGCCACCGCCAGTAGGAACACCGCCGCACACGTGCCCCACTGGATGAGTGTGCGCTTCCTGCCCGTGGCCGGGCCGAGCAGGCCCAGCGCCACCAGCGCACCGGTCACCAGCCCGCCGATGTGGGCCTGCCAGGACACCGACCAGCTGCCGCCGAACGGTACGAAGGTCACCACCAACATCAGCACCAGCGTGACCATCACCGGCCGCATCTCGTACCGCAGCCGGCGGGCGAGGACGACGGTGGCGCCGAGGAGTCCGCAGATGGCGCCCGAGGCGCCGAGCGTCGGGGTGTTCGGCGCGGTCAGCAGGTACACGAGCGCGCTGCCGCCGAGCCCGGACAGCAGGTAGAGCGCCAGGTAGCGGACGCGGCCCAGGGCCGCCTCCAGCGGGCCGCCGATCACCCACAGGGCCAGCATGTTGCCGATGATGTGCCACCACTCGACGTGCAGGAACGTCGAGGTCAGCAGCCGGTGGTACTGGCCGGTGGCGACCCCTTCGACGGGGGCTCCCCAGTACTCGACGTAGCGGCCCAGCAGCTCCAGCTGGATGGCCAGCCCCGGAACGAGGAACGCGGCGAGGAACACGGCCGCGTTGATCCCGATCAGGACCTTGGTGACGAGTACCGGATCGCCGGCGACGATCCCGCCCGCGACGGTGCGCGGGGTGTTGGCCGCGGCCGCGTGCCCCGTACCCGAGCCGCCGCGCACGCACTCGGGGCACTGGAAGCCCACCGAGGCGCTGATCATGCACTCCGGGCAGATGGGGCGCTCACAGCGGGCGCACGTGATGCCCGTGTCACGGTCCGGGTGGCGGTAGCAGCCCGGCAGACGGTCGGTGTCCATCGGTCCCCTCGATCGGCGGCGGGACAGCGGCGCCCCGCCGGTCCGGTACACAACCAGGACGGACGGGCGGGGCGGAAAGGTTCCCGGGAGGCGGGTCGGGGGAGCGGTCAGCCCTTGTCGAGGCTCGCGCCGCGCTTCTCGATGACGACGGACTGGATGATCACGTCGTCGACCGGCCGCTCGGTGCGCGGGTTGGTCGCGCCCGAGGCGATGTCGTCCACGACCTTGCGGCCCGCCGCGCTGCTGACCTCGCCGAAGATGGTGTGCTTGCGGGTCAGCCAGGCGGTCGGGGCGACCGTGATGAAGAACTGGGAGCCGTTGGTGCCCGGCCCGGCGTTGGCCATGGCGAGCAGGTAGGGCTTGGTGAAGGCAAGGTCCGGGTGGAACTCGTCGGCGAACTGGTAGCCGGGGCCGCCGGTGCCGTTGCCGAGCGGGTCGCCGCCCTGGATCATGAAGCCGCTGATGACGCGGTGGAAGACGGTGCCGTCGTAGAGCGGGGCCGTGGTCTTCTGGCCGTCCGTGGGTCGGGTCCACTCGCGGGCGCCCGTCGCGAGTTCCACGAAGTTGCGGACGGTCTTGGGGGCGAAGTTCGGCAGCAGCTCGATCTCGATGTCGCCGTGGTTGGTCTTCAGGGTGGCGTAGAGCTTCTCGGCCACGAGTCTGCCTTCCATAGTCATCACTGTCAGTCCCGATCCTCCCACGGAGGGCAGTGCCGTACAGAAATCCTCCACCCGTATGCCCTGTCACACATGCCCGGCGGCGTCAGGGCAGGCATGATCCGAGCAAGGGTGGAAAGGTGAACCGTGTCCGCCACCGAGGAGGAGAATCCCGTGACCCGCAAGGACAGCGTGCGCCTGGCCGCCGAAAGCGCCAGGGATACCGTCCGGCACGCAGCGGAAGTGGTGGCGCCGTACGCGGAAACCGCCAAGGACGCGGCTGTGCACTACGCACACGAGGCGAATGAGCGACTGGCGCCGATCATGTCGAACGCGGCCAACGAGGCCGCCCGGCAGGCCCGTACGACGTACGACAGCCATGTGCATCCACGCCTGAAGCAGGCGCGCACCCACGTACCGCCGGGCGTGGACCGGGCCGCGACGCAGGCCGTGGTCTCCACGCGCCACGCGGCGCGGCAGGCCGCCGACTACACCCAGCCGAGGATCGAGAGCGCCATCGCGGCCGCCACGCCCGTGGCGGAGGAGGCCGCTTCCCGGTCCACGGCCGCCTTCGCGGCGCTGCGCGGCCAGGTGTCGGCGAAGGAGGTCCAGAAGCTGGTGCGCCGCCACGAACGGCGCGCGAAGTGCGGTCGGGCGGCGCGCGGCGTCGCCCTGTTCGGCGTCGTGGCACTGGGCGCCTTCGCCGCCTGGAAGTGGTGGGACCGCCAGTCCAACCCGGACTGGCTCGTGGAGCCCCCGGCGGCCACTGAGCTGTCGGACCGCGACGCCGACCCGGCCGCTTTCGACGAGGAACTGGCGCAGAAGGAGCGCGAGGCGGGGGCCGACCCGGAGGGCACCCCCAACAAGCAGCTCTGACGAACGGTTCCGACGGCAGCGGCCCCCGCACGGGAGCGGCTCCGAGGAACGGCGGTACGCGAAGGGGCCCGGATCCACCAGGATCCGGGCCCCTTCGCGCGTCACGGCATCAGCCCGGGAGGGTGAGCACCATGCCCGGGTGGATGAGGTCCGGGTTGGGGCCGACGACGCCCCGGTTCATGGCGTAGAGCTCGCGCCAGCGGCCCTCGTTGCCGAGCTCGCGGCGGGCGATGGCGGACAGCGAGTCCCCGGCCCGGACCGTGTAGGTGCGCTTCTTCGCCGCCGCCGGCTTGGGCGCGGCCGCGGGCTTGGGAGACACCGGAACGGCCTTGTGCGCGGCCGAGGTCGGGCTGGGCGCCGCGGGGGCCCCGGGCGCGGTGCTCCTGGGCGGCGCCGCGGCGGACTTGGGCGTGCCCGGGGGCCGTGGCGCCACGGGCACCGCCTTGTGCGCGGCGGACGTCGGGCCGGGCGCGGCGTGCGTCGCGGCCGGCTTCGGCGGCGCGGCCGCGGCCATTCGGTCGGCGGCCGCCTTGGTGGCCGCCGCCGCGTCGGTGTACTTGGATCCGATGTCGGCCGGCGCGTTGGGCGCCGCGGGCGGGGAAGCCGCCGCGGACCGTTGTTCCACCTGTTCCCGCGTCTTCTCCGCCTCGTGTTCCTTCTTCTTGTCGGACTTCAGGAAATCGAAGAGTCCCATGTGCGTGCGCCTCCGGCGTGTGTGGCCCCCTGGCTCGGTGCCTGCCCCCACTCTCGGACACCCCGGGCCCGGCGGCCCTGCGACTGGGCCGTACGGGGGACACCCGCGGGCCCTTACTGACGGGCCCGGCGGGCCGGCCGCGGGCTCTCCGACGGGGTGCCCAGGGAGCCCCCGACGAGCAGCTTCAGCCCGCGCACGAGGGCTTCGCGGTCGGTCGCGGAGAGGGACCCGAGGGCCTCGGAATGCACCCGGTCGACGATCCGGGTGCTCTCGGCGGCGACGGCGGCACCCCGCTCGGTGACCGCGATGACCCGGGCCCGGCGGTCGGTGGCGGAGGGCCTGCGCTCGGCCAGTCCGGCCTGCTCCAGGGCGTCGACGGTGACGACCATCGTCGTCTTGTCCATGTCCCCGATCTCCGCGAGCTGGATCTGGGTGCGCTCCTCCTCCAGCGCGTGCACCAGGACGCAGTGCATCCGGGCGGTGAGGCCGATCTCGTCCAGGGCAGCGGCCATGCGGGTGCGCAGGACGTGGCTGGTGTGGTCCAGGAGGAAGGAGAGGTCGGGCTCGGTCCGGGTGGGCGCCATCGCTGTCATGGATCCAGGGTACAACTCGATCCGAAAAATATAGTCTGCAACGAAACTATCTGTTACGGTCACATCATTCGCCGAGCGCCGCACCGCCCCGCACACCCCGCGCCCCGTCCCGACTGGAGAGACCGATGCCCACCGCCATCGACGCCCGCACCACCCCCGCCGCCCCACCCGCCGGCGGCCTCCGCTCCCGCTGGACCGCCCTCGCCGTGCTCTCCACCGGCATGCTGATGACGATCCTCGACGGCAGCATCGTCACGGTGGCGATGCCCGCCATCCAGAGCGACCTGGGCTTCACCCCCGCCGGCCTCAGCTGGGTCGTGAACGCCTACCTGATCGCCTTCGGCAGTCTCCTGCTGCTGGCCGGCCGGCTCGGCGACCTGATGGGCCGCAAGCGGATGTTCCTCGCCGGCACCGCCGTCTTCACCGTCGCGTCCCTGCTCGCCGGCTTCGCGACCTCCCCCGGGATGCTGATCGCCGCCCGCTTCCTGCAGGGCGTGGGCAGTGCCATGGCCTCCGCCGTGAGCCTCGGCATCCTGGTCACCCTCTTCACCGAACCCCGCGAACGCGCCCGGGCCATCGCCGTCTTCTCCTTCACCGGAGCGGCCGGGGCCTCGCTCGGCCAGGTCCTCGGCGGAGTGCTCACCGACGCCCTCGACTGGCACTGGATCTTCTTCATCAACCTGCCCATCGGGGCCGCCGCGCTCGCCCTGGCCCTGCCCGCGCTGCCCTCCGTACGGGGCCTGGGGCTGCGCGCCGGAGCCGACGTACTGGGCGCCGTGCTGGTCACCTCGGGGCTGATGACGGGGATCTACGCCGTCGTCAAGGTCGAGGAGTACGGCTGGACCTCCGCGCACACCCTCGGGCTCGGGGCCCTCGCGGCCGCCCTGCTGGCCGGCTTCGTCGTGCGCCAGGCCAGGACCGCGAACCCGCTGATGCCGTTGCGGATCTTCCGCTCCCGCACCGTGACCGGTGCGAACCTGGTGCAGATGCTGATGGTGGCCGCGCTCTTCTCCTTCCAGATCCTGGTCGCCCTCCACCTCCAGCGGGTCCAGGGCTACGGCGCGGCCGAGACCGGCCTCGCGATGCTGCCCGCCGCCCTGGCCATCGGCGCCGTGTCCCTCGGCGTCTCGGCGCGACTGAACGCCCGCTTCGGCGAGCGGGCCGTCCTGCTCGCGGGGCTCGCCCTGCTCGTCGTCGGACTCGCCCTGCTCACCCGACTCCCGGTCGACGCCGACTACGTCACCGACCTGCTGCCGGTGATGCTGCTGGCCTCCGGCTTCGGCCTGGCCCTGCCGGCGCTCACCACCCTGGGGATGTCCGGCGCGGGCGAGGAGGACGCCGGCCTCGCGTCGGGTCTGTTCAACACCACCCAGCAGATCGGCATGGCCCTCGGGGTCGCCGTCCTCTCCACCCTGGCCGCCTCCCGCACCGAGGCCCTGACGGCCTCCGGACACGGCCCCGCCGAAGCCCTGACCGGTGGCTACCACCTCGGCTTCGCCGTCGGCGCCGGCCTGCTGATCGTCGCCACGGCCCTCGCGGCCGGCCTCCTGCGCACGGACCGACGCTCCTGAGCCCCGCTCGGCGCCGCCCCCGAACAGGGCCACTGAACAGGGCCGCAACCAGGCCCCGTTCGGCCCGTACGAGCCCGGAGCCGCCCGGGGTCGCCGTACGAAAAAAGGTCCCCTGACCAGCGTTTCCGCAGGTCAGGGGACCTTTTACACGTGGAGCCTAGGAGATTCGAACTCCTGACATCTGCCTTGCAAAGGCAGCGCTCTACCAACTGAGCTAAGGCCCCGTGAGGGGGTACGCGCCGCTCCCCCGGAAGGGAGAGGTCGTTCCGCAGGACAGAGTACCCGGTGTACCCCCTCATCCCGCAAAATGATAGGGACTCCCGCCCCGCGAGCACGCTCCGTAAGATGCTCGCGAGGTTCGCACCAGCGAAGGGGAGTAGTAAGAGTGGACGCAGTACAGCAAGAGGCCACGGCCAGAGCCAGGGAGCTTCAGCGCAGTTGGTACGGGGAGCCGCTGGGCGCGCTGTTCCGACGGCTCATAGATGACCTCGGACTCAACCAGGCCCGCCTCGCTGCCGTCCTCGGCCTGTCGGCGCCGATGCTGTCCCAGCTGATGAGCGGCCAGCGCGCCAAGATCGGCAATCCGGCCGTCGTCCAGCGGGTCCAGGCCCTCCAGGACCTCGCCGGCCAGGTGGCGGACGGAAGCGTCAGCGCGGCGGAGGCCACGGACCGGATGGACGAGATCAAGAACACCCAGGGAGGCTCCGTCCTCAGCAACAGCGGTCAGACCACGACGAGTTCCGGGGCTCCGACCGTCAAGCGCGTCGTCCGCGAGATCCAGTCGCTGCTGCGCTCGGTCTCGGCGGCCGGCGACATCATCGACGCGGCGGACACCCTCGCCCCCAGCCATCCGGAACTGGCAGAGTTCCTCCGGGTGTACGGCGCGGGCCGCACCGCGGAGGCGGTGGCCCACTACGAGGCCCACCAGAACTGACGCACGACGATGACGGGGGACGGGCACAGCGATGGGTGAGGTCTTCGCCGGCCGGTACGAACTGGTCGATCCGATCGGACGCGGTGGTGCGGGCGCCGTCTGGCGGGCATGGGACCACCGGCGGCGCCGCTACGTCGCCGCGAAGGTGTTGCTGCAGAGCGACGCCCACACCCTGCTGCGGTTCGTGCGCGAGCAGGCGCTGCGCATCGACCACCCGCACGTGCTGGCCCCCGCCAGCTGGGCGGCGGACGACGACAAGGTCCTGTTCACCATGGACCTCGTCGGCGGCGGCTCCCTCGCCCATGTGATCGGGGACTACGGCCCGTTGCCGCCCCGCTTCGTGTGCGCGCTGCTCGACCAGCTCCTGTCGGGGCTGGCGGCGGTGCACGCGGAGGGCGTCGTCCACCGCGACATCAAACCGGCCAACATCCTGATGGAGGCCACCGGAACCGGGCGGCCGCACCTGCGGCTGTCCGACTTCGGCATCTCGATGCGCAAGGGCGAGCCCCGGCTGACCGAGACCAACTACGTGGTCGGCACGCCGGGTTACTTCGCCCCGGAACAACTCATGGGTGCCGAACCCGACTTCCCCGCCGACCTCTACGCGGTCGGACTGGTCGCCCTGTACCTGTTGCGGGGCCGCAAGCCCGATTCCCAGGCCCTGGTCGAACACTTCCTGGCCCACGGCACCCCGGACGCCCCCGAGGGCGTCCCCGTGCCGCTGTGGGACGTCATCGCGAACCTCCTGCAACCCGACCCCCAGACGCGGTTCCGGACGGCCACGGGGGCCCGCAAGGCCCTCGCCGGAGCCGTCGAGCTGCTGCCGGCGCCCTCCCCCGAGTCGGACCCGGTGGAGGTGTTCGACCAACTCGGCCCGCTCCCGGCCGGTTTCGACCCCCAGGGCCCCCGGACCCCCCGGACCTCCCAGTCGGGCCAGGCCCCCCAGCCCCCCGCCGGCGTCACGAGCACCGACCCCACCGGCACCACGGCCCCCGCAGCCCCCACGGGCCCCCTGGCCGCGCCGGAGCCGTACGCCGCGCCCGCCACTCCCCCCGGCTCCGCAGCGGGCCCCACGGCCGATCCGGGCCCCGCCACGGCCCCGACGGCGGGCTCCTTCGGCGGCGCGCCCACCCGGGCCGACGATCCGCGCGGTACGCCCCCGGTCGCCGCCACCGCCGGCTTCGGACCCCCGCCCGGCTACGGGCCCTCGGAGACGGGCAGCTTCCACCTGCCGCCGCCGGTCCACCCGGGCTCGCCGGCCGAGCCGGCCACCACCCCGCACCCGGCCCCCGTACCGGCCCGCCGGAGCGGCATCGCCCCGCCTCCGACGAAGGTCACCGCCGGCATCCTCACGGCGGCGCTGCTCTGCTTCGCCCTGGGCATCTGGGCCCTCACCCAGGTCTGACCCCGGGCGCCGGACACCGGACACCGGCACCGGCACCCCGGTGCCCGTACGGCCGCCCTCAGACCGCCCTGCGCGCCCCGCCCCGCCGCGCCAGCAGCGTCCACGCGCCGAGCACCAGGAGCAGTACCGTCCCGGTCCCGAAGCCCGCGCCCGCCACGATCCGCATCACGGAGCGGTCGCCCTCGGCCGCGGCGGCCTCGGGAGCGGTGAGCCCCTCCTTCGCGGCGGTCCGGTCGGCGCCGCCGACCCCGAACCCGGCCGCGGTGAGGCTCTCCTTGTACGCGGGTCCCGAGCCCGGGGTACCCGTCACCTCCAGCCGCAGCGTCAGCGGCACCGGTGTGGCGTCCTCGGTGAACTCCCCCACCTTGCCGCCCATCGTGACGGCGAGGTAGTACCAGCCGGCCAGCCGCACGGGCCGCTGCTCGGCGCCGTCTGCGAAACGGTTCTCGTACGCCACCGGCGCGGTCTTCGGCAGCGTGACGGCCGCCTGCTTGCCGTCGTAGGAGGTGTCCTCGGAGTGCACGAGGGCGCGGTAGGGCGTGTACAGCGACACGGTGAGCCCGTTGGAGGCGGAGCCGTACTGCTTCGTCATCCTGGCCGCCGCGATCTCCGCGCCGACCCCCAGCTGTTGCCCCCAGTCCAGCGGCACCCGGTAGAAGCGCGTCTGCCCGGGCCGCAGGTCGTCGCGCCACACCCCGGAGTCCAGCGCCCGGGCGTCGTTGAAGCCGGTGCCGCCGCTACGGGCGACGGGGTCCGTACCGGGCAGCGTCGGCGCCGCCGAGGGCCAGACACTGGCGGCGGCGCTCGGCGCGGTCCCGGCGACGGGCGCCGGCTCGCGCTGGACCCGGATCTCCACCGGCCACGCGGCCCGGTCGGAGTCCTTCGCCGCGGACCGGGTGAGCTTCGCGTAGTAGGTCCCCCCGGCCTGGCAGTCGGCGTCCTCCTCCAGCCGCCGGGAGCCGACCGCCGCGATGGGCACCGCGTCGTAACCGAAGGAGATCCGGCCGGGGTTGGCGGGACAGGCCTTGCCGCCGGCGGTCATGACCTCGACCTCCAACCCGTCGCTGTAGCCCACCTTGGCGCCGGCGGGCGGGCGCAGCACCGCGGAGACGTACACGGTGGAGGTGCTGTCGAGGCCGAGCCGGTAGACGCGTTCGCCGGGCGCGAGGGTGTCCTCGTAGACCGCGCCGACGTCGAGCAGCGGGGCGTCCGCCGTGGAGGGCTTGCCCGCGACGGGGGTGGCGCCGTCAGCCGGTCGGTACTGCGGCAGCGGCGGCGGGGATCCGGGGCCGGCCGCGTACGCGGCTCCCGGCAGCCAGGCCAGCAACCCGAGGGCCGTCGCCCCGGCCAGCAGCGTCTTCCGCACGCGCACCATCAAGCCCACCCCGAGTTTGCTCACGCAAGTCAAAACTTTGCATACTGGAACAATTGCTCACAGCGCAGCACGAAGCCCCGGCAGCAGCGGCAGCCGGGGCTTCATGAGATCAACCGTGGGTCTCACACACCGGAACCAGAGGGCACGGAGTCAGTTGCCTCCGTCCACAGGTCCTGCTCGGCGCGATCCGCCTGGATCTGGCGGTACACGAGGAGCCCGCCGATGGCGGCCAGTGCGACCAGGAGCAGCTTCTTCACCGCGCGACCTCGTCCTTCGTTGACGTTGGGGACTTCTGGCCGCCAACAATACACACCGACCGATATCCGACCGGTGCCCGTCGGCCGACACCCGACCCCTCCACCGACCCAACGAAGAAGGACCCCCGGGCCGAGGCCCGGGGGTCCTTCTTCACTGTGGGGCTAACAGGATTTGAACCTGTGGCCTCATCCTTATCAGGGATGCGCTCTAACCAACTGAGCTATAGCCCCATCCGCGCCGCGCGCTGACTCCTGAAGATTAGCGCACGGAGCGGGTCGAGCCAAAATCCGTTCCCGCCGGCCTCCCCGCGGGCTTCCCCGCAGGTCAGTCAGTGGGTCGATCAGCAGGTCATTCGTCCTCGGCCAGCGTGAGTTCCACGCCGCCCACGAAGCCCGCCGACAGGTTGTAGATGAACGAGCCCAGCGTGGCCAGTGCCGTCATCAGCACCACGTCGATCACCGAGATGACCGACGTGAAGATCAGCACCCGCGGCAGCGACAGGAACGACTGGAGGTCGAACCCGTTGCTCTCGTTCGATCCGGTCGCCTCGCTGATCGTGCCGCCGACGGTCGAGAAGATGCCCATGGCATCCATGACCATCCACAGCACGGCCGCCGCCACGATCGTGCACACGCCCAGCGCGATCGACAGCAGGAAACTGACCTTCATCACCGACCACGGGTCCGCCTTGGCGACCCTCAGCCGCGCCTTGCGCGTCCTCGGTGCCGTACGGACTCCCGGCCGGGCTCCGCGCTGCGCACCGGGGCCCGCCGGCGCCGCGTAGGCCTGCGGGGGCTGGTACGGCTGGCCGTCACGGTCCTGGCCCTTGTCCGTCGGTGCCTTCGGCTGGGCCTTGGACTGAGCCTTCGACTTAGGTTCTCGGGTGTCCGTCACGGTTCCCCCCTGGGAGTCCGCGGCGGGGCCACGGGCACCGTTCGCTCCAGTTTTGGCCGGTCCGGCGCCCGTGGCTCCACTCACGCTTACTCCTCGTGCTCCCCTGCCGAGGGCTCCGTGCCCTCGGCGGCCTCGGCGGCCTGTCCGTCGGCTGCCCCGGCCTCGATGTCCGAGTCGATGTCCGACTCGATGTCATCGGCCTCATCAGCTTCCTGACCCGCCTCGGCGTTACGAGCGATGCCCACCACGGCATCGCGCTTGCCCAGGTTGATCAGCTGGACGCCCATGGTGTCACGGCCGGTCTCCCTGACTTCGTTGACTCGCGTGCGAATCACACCACCGCTGAGCGTGATGGCGAGAATCTCGTCCGTTTCGTCGACCACCAGCGCGCCGACGAGCGACCCGCGGTCCTCGACGATCTTCGCTGCCTTGATGCCCAGACCACCACGTCCTTGGACGCGGTACTCGTCGACCGGCGTCCGCTTGGCGTAGCCGCCGTCGGTCGCGGTGAAGACGAACGTACCCGGCCGGACCACGCTCATCGACAGCAGCTCATCGCTTCCGCGGAAGCTCATGCCCTTCACGCCCGAGGTCGCGCGGCCCATCGGACGCAGCGCGTCGTCGGTCGCGGTGAAGCGGATCGACTGCGCCTTCTTGCTGATGAGCAGCAGGTCGTCCTCGGCGGACACCAACTCGGCGCCGATCAGCTCGTCGTCGGCGCCGCTCTCCGTCTCGCGGAGGTTGATCGCGATGACGCCACCCGATCGGGGCGAGTCGTAGTCCTTGAGCGCCGTCTTCTTCACCAGGCCGCCCTTGGTGGCCAGGATCAGGTAGGGCGCCGCCTCGTAGTCGCGGATCGCGAGGATCTGGGCGATCTTCTCGTCCGGCTGGAAGGCCAGCAGGTTCGCCACGTGCTGACCGCGGGCGTCGCGGCCGGCGTCCGGCAGCTCGTACGCCTTGGACCGGTAGACGCGGCCCTTGTTCGTGAAGAACAGCAGCCAGTGGTGCGTGGTCGAGACGAAGAAGTGGTCGACCAGGTCGTCCTGCTTGAGCTTCGTGCCGCGCACGCCCTTGCCGCCGCGCTTCTGCGAGCGGTAGTCCTCGGTCTTGGTGCGCTTGACGTAGCCGCCGTGCGTGATCGTGACGACGATGTCCTCTTCGGCGATCAGGTCCTCCATGGACATGTCGCCGTCGAAGGGCACCAGCTTGGAACGCCGGTCGTCGCCGAACTTCTCGACGATGACCGCGAGTTCCTCGCTGACGATCTGCCGCTGGCGCTCCTCGGAGGCCAGGATCGCGTTGTACTCGTTGATCTTCGACTGGAGCTCGTCGTGCTCGGCGACGATCTTCTGCCGCTCCAGGGCCGCCAGGCGCCGCAGCTGCATTTCGAGGATCGCGTTGGCCTGGATCTCGTCGATCTCCAGGAGGCCCATCAGGCCCTCGCGCGCGATCTCGACGGTGTTGCTGCGCCGGATGAGGGCGATGACCTCGTCGATGGCGTCCAGGGCCTTCAGCAGACCGCGCAGGATGTGCGCGCGCTCCTCCGCCTTGCGCAGGCGGAAGCGCGTGCGCCGGACGATGACCTCGATCTGGTGCTGCACCCAGTGGCGGATGAAGGCGTCGATCGACAGGGTGCGCGGCACGCCGTCCACCAGGGCCAGCATGTTGGCGCTGAAGTTCGACTGCAGGTCGGTGTGCTTGTAGAGGTTGTTCAGCACGACCTTGGCGACCGCGTCCCGCTTCAGGACGATCACCAGGCGCTGGCCGGTCCGGGACGAGGTCTCGTCGCGGACGTCGGCGATGCCGCCGACCCGGCCGTCCTTCACCAGGTCGGCGATCTTCTGCGCGAGGTTGTCGGGGTTGGTCTGGTACGGGAGCTCCGTGACCACCAGGCACTGGCGGTTCTGGATCTCCTCGACCTCGACCACCGCGCGCATCGTGATGGAGCCGCGCCCGGTGCGGTACGCCTCCTCGATGCCCTTGCGGCCCACGACCAGGGCACCGGACGGGAAGTCCGGGCCCTTGATCCGCTCGATCAGCGCGTCCTGGAGCTCCTCGTGCGAGGACTCCGGGTGCTCCAGCGCCCACTGGGCACCGGCCGCGACCTCGCGGAGGTTGTGCGGCGGGATGTTGGTCGCCATGCCGACCGCGATGCCCGCGGAGCCGTTGACCAGCAGGTTCGGGAAGCGCGCCGGCAGGACCGTCGGCTCCTGGTTGCGGCCGTCGTAGTTGTCCGTGAAGTCGACGGTCTCCTCGTCGATGTCCCGGAGCATCTCCATGGCCAGCGGCATGAGCTTGCACTCGGTGTAGCGCATCGCGGCCGCCGGGTCGTTGCCCGGGGAGCCGAAGTTGCCGTTGGAGTCCACGAGCGGCATGCGCAGCGACCACGGCTGGGCCAGGCGGACCAGCGCGTCGTAGATCGAGGAGTCGCCGTGCGGGTGGTACGTGCCCATGACGTCACCGACGACGCGGGCGCACTTGTAGAAGCCCTTCTCGGGTCGGTAGCCGCCGTCGTACATCGCGTACAGCACGCGCCGGTGGACCGGCTTCAGGCCGTCCCGGACGTCGGGCAGGGCGCGGGAGACGATGACGGACATCGCGTAGTCGAGGTAGGAGCGCTGCATCTCCGTCTCGAGCCCGACGGGCTCGATCCGCAGCACGGGCTGCTCCTCCGCGGAATTCTCGGTGTTCTTGGCGGGCTGGGTGGTTTCGTCGGCCATTGCTGGTCAGAAGTCCTTTCAGGCGGTCATGAGAGCCGACTCAGATGTCGAGGAACCGAACGTCCTTGGCGTTGCGCTGGATGAAGGAGCGTCGGGCCTCGACGTCCTCTCCCATCAGCACCGAGAACAGGTCGTCGGCCTGCGCCGCGTCGTCCAGGGTGACCTGGCCGAGCACGCGGTGGTCGACGTCCATGGTGGTGACGCGCAGCTCCTCGGCGTTCATCTCGCCCAGACCCTTGAAGCGCTGGATCGAGTCTTCCCTGATCCGCTTGCCGTTCTGCTTGCCGAGCTCGACCAGGGCGTCGCGCTCGCGGTCCGAGTACGCGTACTCGAAGTCGTCGCGGCCCCACTTGATCTTGTAGAGCGGCGGGCGCGAGAGGTACACGTGCCCGGCCTCGACCAGCGGCCGCATGAAGCGGAACAGGAAGGTCAGCAGCAGGGTGTTGATGTGCTGGCCGTCGACGTCGGCGTCCGCCATCAGGATGATCTTGTGATAGCGGAGCTTCTCGATGTCGAAGTCCTCGTGCACACCGGTACCGAAGGCACTGATCAGCGCCTGGACCTCGGTGTTCTGGAGGATCTTGTCGATCCGGGCCTTCTCGACGTTCAGGATCTTGCCGCGGATCGGCAGGATGGCCTGGTACATCGGGTTGCGGCCGGACTTCGCGCTACCGCCGGCGGAGTCACCCTCGACGATGAAGATCTCGCACTTGGTCGGGTCGTTCGACTGGCAGTCGGACAGCTTGCCCGGCAGCGAGGCGCTCTCCAGCAGACCCTTGCGGCGCGTCAGGTCGCGGGCCTTGCGGGCCGCGACGCGCGCGGTGGCCGCCTGGATCGACTTGCGGATGATGTCCGAGGCCTCGACCGGGTTGCGGTCGAACCAGTCGTTCAGGTGCTCGTGCACGACCTTCTGCACGAAGGTCTTCGCCTCCGTGTTGCCCAGCTTGGTCTTCGTCTGGCCCTCGAACTGCGGCTCGCCCAGCTTCACCGAGATGATCGCCGTCAGACCCTCGCGGATGTCCTCGCCGGCGAGGTTGTCGTCCTTCTCGCGGAGCAGCTTCTTCTCCCGCGCGTAGCGGTTGACCAGGCCGGTCAGCGCCGCGCGGAAGCCCTCTTCGTGGGTGCCGCCCTCGTGCGTGTGGATCGTGTTCGCGAAGGAGTAGACGCCCTCGGTGTACTGCGAGTTCCACTGCATCGCGATCTGGACCGAGAGCATGCGCTCCTTGTCCTCGGCCTCGACGTCGATGACGGTCGGGTGGATCAGCTCGCCCTTGCGCGAGTTGAGGTACTTCACGAAGTCGACGATGCCGCCCTCGTAGTAGTACTTCACCGTGCGCGCGGGGGGCTCGGCGATGTCCGCGTCGGGGTCGTCCGCGCCGACCGTGGCCTTCGCCGACTCGCGCTCGTCGGTCAGCGACAGGGTCAGGCCCTTGTTGAGGAAGGCCATCTCCTGGAAGCGCCGCGAGAGCGTCTCGAAGGAGTACTCGGTCGTCTCGAAGATGTCGGGGTCGGCCCAGAAGGTGACCGAGGTGCCGTGCTCCTCGGTCTCCTCGTTCTTGGCGAGGGCGGCCGTCGGGGCGCCGAGCTTGTAGTCCTGGGTCCAGCGGAAGCCGTCGCGCCTGACCTCGACCGCGACCTTCGTCGACAGGGCGTTCACGACGGAGACGCCGACGCCGTGCAGACCACCGGAGACGGCGTAGCCGCCGCCGCCGAACTTGCCGCCCGCGTGCAGGACGGTCAGCACGACCTCCAGGGCCGGCTTGCCCTCGGAGGGGACGATGTCGACCGGGATGCCTCGGCCGTTGTCGATGACCCTGACCCCGCCGTCGGGCAGGATCGTCACGTCGATGGTGTCCGCGTGCCCGGCCAGCGCCTCGTCGACGGAGTTGTCGACCACCTCGTAGACGAGGTGGTGCAGGCCGCGCTCACCCGTCGATCCGATGTACATGCCGGGCCGCTTGCGGACCGCGTCCAGGCCCTCCAGGACCTGGATGTTGCTTCCGGTATACGAAGATCCACCGGCCTCGGCGACCTCGCCGCCGGCGGTGGACTCGTTCTTGTCGTTGGAGTTGCCGGAATCGGCCACGAAGCGCCCTTTCTGGCACAGCACAGGCCGTACTCCGGGCCAGCAGGCATGCAAGCAGGAGCGGCTGCGTCGATCTGCGTTGTCAGCGTTTGTCACCGGTACTCGACTGGTGATCCCGCAACCGGGCGGGATTGTCTCCAGTCTACCGGTACCACTGACATGAATGGGGGTTTGCCGGTACCTGAGTACGCATGTGCCGCCCTGAACCTCCTCTCTCCGACTCCCCATATCCGGGGAGGGGCTCAAAGTGGCTCACACGGGCATCCAGAGCTTCGGGCTGTCAACCCGCGACTACCGTGAGGGACACCACCCGCGACCGGGTCCCGCCGGCCCCGCCGCGGCCGGGCCGCGACAGGCCGGAAGCCGCCGCTCCCAAGGGAACGACGGCTTCGGGGAGGGGCGGGCGGGAGGCGCCCCGCGGCGCCGGCTCACCCGTACGTGTCGCCCGGGCCCCGACTGCCCGGGCTGCGCCAGGGTCCGTACCCCTTCGGCCGGCCGGCCGGCCCCTGCACCTTGATCAACCGGACGGTGCCCTGACCGAGGTCACCGTTGAGCCGCGCCACCAGCTGCGGGGCCAACAGCTTCAGCTGTGCCGCCCACGCCGAGGAATCGCAGCGCACGGCCAGCTCGCGGTCCTCGTAGCGCTCCGGCACGCAGTGCGCCGCGATCTCCGGGCCGACGATCTCGGGCCAGCGCTCCATCACCCCGGCCACCGCCATCGGCATCTCCCAGCCGCGCTCCGTGCGCAGCCGGTCCAGCGCGGCCATCAGCGGCATCGGGTCCCGACCGTCCGCCCGGGCGCCCGAGCGCAGCCCGGGTTGGTACGGGCGCTTCTTGCCGCTGACCGCGTTGCCCCGGGCCCGGGCCTGCTCCCGGGCGGCGGCGAGGGCCTGGCGCGCCAGGTCGACCCCGGAGGGTTCCGGGGTCCTGCGCTCCTCCTGCCCGCCGGCGTTCACAGTCGGGTCACCTCGCCGCCGGAGACCGCGAAGCGGGTCCCCGTCAGGACCGACGGCACGTCGTCGTCCACCGCCGCCGTCACCAGGACCTGCTCGCCGGGAGCGACCAGCTCCGCGAGCCGCTCGCGGCGCCGGGTGTCCAGCTCCGCGAACACGTCGTCGAGGACCAGCACCGGCTCGGCGCCCTCCGAGCGCAGCAGCTCGTAGGAGGCCAGCCGCAGCGCCAGCGCGTACGACCAGGACTCGCCGTGGCTGGCGTAGCCCTTGGCGGGCAGCTCGCCGAGGCGCAGCAGGACGTCGTCGCGGTGCGGGCCCACGAGGGTGACGCCGCGCTCGATCTCCTGCTTGCGGACCCCGGTCAGCGCGGCCAGCAGGACCTCGTGGAGCGCCTCGCGGGTGCGCGCGTCGCCGCTGTCGACGGGTTCGCCGGCCGAGGACCTGTAGCTCAGCCCGAGGGGGCCGCCGCCGGGCGCGAGCTGTTCGTAGGCCTTGTCGGCGAGCGGCAGCAGCGTCCCGATCAGGTCGAGCCGCTGGGCCAGCAGCTCCGCGCCGACGCGGGCCAGGTGCTGGTCCCACACGTCGAGGGTGGACAGGTCCATGGAGCGGCCGCCGTGCCGGCGGGCCATCGCCGCGGATTTCAGGAGGGTGTTGCGCTGTTTGAGCACCCGCTCGTAGTCGGAGCGGACGGCCGCCATCCGCGGCGACCGGGCGGTGACCAGGTCGTCCAGGAACCGGCGGCGCTCGCCGGGGTCGCCCTTGACCAGCGCGAGGTCCTCGGGGGCGAACAGCACGGTCCGTACGATTCCCAGTACGTCCCGGGGCCTGACCTGCGAGGACCGGTTGATGCGGGCGCGGTTGGCGCGGCCCGGGTTCAGCTCCAGCTCCACGAGCTGTTGCCGCTCGCCCTGGGTGACGGCTGCCCGGATGACGGCGCGTTCCGCGCCCATCCGGACGAGGGGCGCGTCCGAGGAGACCCGGTGGCTGCCGAGCGTGGCGAGGTAGCCGATGGCCTCGACGAGGTTCGTCTTGCCCTGCCCGTTGGGACCCACGAAAGCCGTGACGCCCGGACCGAGGGGTACCTCGGCCCGGGCGTACGAGCGGAAATCTGCCAGGGAGAGATGCGATACGTGCATGATGCGCCGACCTCCCCCGGCTTCCTGCTGTGGTGCTGTTCGTGCTCTTGGTGCTCTTCGGTACGGGTGCTGGTGGTGCTACTTCTTCTCGACCGCGTGGCCGCCGAACTGGTTGCGCAGCGCGGCGATCATCTTCATCTGCGGGGAGTCGTCCTGGCGGGACGCGAACCGCGCGAACAGCGAGGCGGTGATCGCCGGCAGCGGCACCGCGTTGTCGATGGCCGCCTCGACCGTCCAGCGGCCCTCGCCCGAGTCCTGCGCGAAACCGCGCAGCTGCTCCAGGTGCTCGTCCTCGTCCAGCGCGTTGACGGCGAGGTCCAGCAGCCAGGAACGGATGACCGTGCCCTCCTGCCAGGACCGGAACACCTCGCGGACGTCGGTGACCGAGTCGACCTTCTCCAGGAGCTCCCAGCCCTCGGCGTAGGCCTGCATCATGGCGTACTCGATGCCGTTGTGGACCATCTTCGCGAAGTGGCCCGCGCCGACCTTGCCCGCGTGCACGGCGCCGAAGTCACCTTCGGGCTTGAGGGCGTCGAACACCGGCTGGACGGCCGCGACGTGCTTCTCGTCGCCGCCGTACATGAGCGCGTAGCCGTTCTCCAGGCCCCAGACGCCGCCGGAGACGCCGCAGTCGACGAAGCCGATGCCCTTGGCCTTCAGCTCCTCGGCGTGCTTCTCGTCGTCCGTCCAGCGCGAGTTGCCGCCGTCCACGACGATGTCGCCGGGCGAGAGCAGCTCGCCCAGCTCGTCGACGGTGGACTGGGTCGCCGCACCGGCGGGGACCATCACCCACACCACGCGGGGGGCCTGCAGGCTGTCCACAAGTTCCCGCAGGGTGTGGACATCCGCGAGGTCCGGGTTGCGGTCGTATCCGATGACGGTGTGGCCTGCGCGGCGGATGCGCTCGCGCATGTTGCCGCCCATCTTGCCGAGACCGACGAGACCAAGCTCCATCAACTGGTTCCTTACGCGTTGTGGCCGTCGTTGCCGCAGGCTCCCCGGCGCACCGGGTCACCCACCGGATCCGAGCCTACGCCGGGGCGTGCACGGCGGCCCCACGGGCCGTGGCGTCCGTCCAGGGAGTTCCCAGGCGTTCTGGACTCCCCGGAGCCCGTCCTGTGGACGCCGTCGGGCCCGGCCCCGCGGCCTGCGGGAACGGGCCCGAAGGGCACGACGTCAGCCGGACAGGCGCACCGGCATGATCAGGTACTTGTAGGCCTCGTCGGCCTCCGCGTCGACCGCGGGGCGGCCGCTGAGCAGCGCCGGCTTGGTCGAGGTGGTGAAGCTCAGCTGCGCGACCGGCGAGTCGATCGCGCTGAGGCCGTCCAGCAGGAAGGTCGGGTTGAAGGCGATCGAGATGTCGTCGCCGTCCAGCTTCGCGTCGACGCGCTCCACAGCCTGTGCGTCGTCGCTGGAACCGGCTTCGAGGATCAGCACGCCCTGCTCGAAGCTCAGCCGGACCGGGGTGTTGCGCTCGGCGACGAGGGCGACGCGCTTGACGGCCTCGACGAACGGGGCGGTCTCGATCACCGCGATGGAGTTGAACTCCGTCGGGAAGAGGGTGCGGTACTTCGGCAGGTCGCCTTCGAGCAGCCGGGTGGTGGTGCGGCGGCCGGCGCCCTCGAAGCCGATGAGGCCCTCGCCCGCGCCGGAGCCCGAGAGCGCCAGCGTGACGGTGTCGCCACTGGTGAGGGACTTGGCGGTGTCCAGGAGGGTCTTCGCGGGCACCAGGGCCACGGCGGAGGCGTCCGGGTTCTCCGGCTTCCACAGGAACTCGCGGACCGCGAAGCGGTAGCGGTCGGTGGAGGCGAGGGTGACGCGGTCGCCCTCGATCTCGATGCGGACACCGGTCAGCACGGGCAGCGTGTCGTCACGACCGGCGGCGATGGCGACCTGGGCGGCGGCGGAGGCGAAGACCTCACCGGGCACGGTGCCGGTCGCGGTCGGCATCTGCGGCAGCGCCGGGTACTCCTCCACGGGCAGGGTGTGGAGGGTGAACCGCGAGGAGCCGCAGACCACGGTCGCCCGTACACCGTCTGTGGAAATCTCCACCGGCCGGTTCGGCAGGGCACGGCAGATGTCGGCGAGCAGGCGGCCGGACACCAGGACGGTGCCGTCCTCCTCGACGTCGGCCTCGACGGAGACCCGGGCCGAGACCTCGTAGTCGAAGCCGGAGAGGGACAGCTTTCCCTCCTCGGCCTTCAGCAGCAGGCCCGCGAGTACCGGCACCGGCGGCCGGGCCGGGAGGCTGCGGGCAGCCCAGGCCACCGCCTCTGCGAGTACGTCGCGCTCCACCCGGATCTTCACCGGAACCGCCTCCTGCTGTTGCTCGCTCGTCTGCCGGCCTCGTCGTCGGCTCGTCGGTGCCTCGACCGGTTGCCGGGGACCAGTCTGACGTACGGCGCCGACAGTCGGTGCGGCCGGCGGTCAAGTCGGGGACGAGGCGGCGGCGAGCTCGATCGACGAGTTGTGCACAGGACCTGCTTGAAAACCGAAACCGGGCTAACTCTCCATGGGGGTAGTAGTAGGGCCTGTGGAAACGGTGGATAAGCCCGTTTTCCCAGGTCAACCCCGGTTTTTTATCCCCACACCCTGTGGGCGGCACCGGTGGACAACACGGTGTCCCTGTGGAGAACGAAAACTTCTGCACAGGCCGTCCCCAGACGACCCTCACTACTCCACAGGTGCGTCCCCAGCTTTTCCCCAGTACTCCACAGCCCAAACGTCGACGTCCGTGTGACCGCTTTCACTCGGGGCGGTGACGGGAGGTGCCGCGTTGCCGAACAGTGGACAACGGTGTGGAGAACCCTGGGGAACCTGTGCACAGGGTGCGGGAACCTGTGGGCCGGCGGTGGACGAAGCCGTGGATGAGCCTGTGGATGAATTTTTTGTCCACAGGCTGTGGATCGGGCTTGCGCACAATTCCACAGGTGGCTGACCTGCCCTGATGGGCCCTCAACCTGCGGTCCTGTGGACAGATTGTGGGCGGCGGAAACTGTCCTCAGGCTGTGGACGGAAGAAAGTCGGCCAATCTGTGGATGAGTTGCTCTGCAGGGGGCGTATTCGAACAGAGCAGGGGCGCGCGATCGGAAAAGGGCGCCCCCGGTTCGGCCCGGAAGCGCCCCTGTTCTCGCGTGTGAAGGGCCCGGCACGGCTGCCCGGAGCCCGCGTCAGGCGTTCTTGATGCGGTTGGTGAGCTCCGTGACCTGGTTGTAGATGGACCGTCGTTCCGCCATCAGGGCCCGGATCTTGCGGTCCGCGTGCATGACGGTGGTGTGGTCCCGACCGCCGAACTGGGCCCCGATCTTGGGCAGCGACAGGTCCGTCAGCTCCCGGCACAGGTACATGGCGATCTGCCGCGCGGTGACCAGCACCCGGCTCCGGGAGGAGCCGCACAGGTCGTCCACGGTCAGCCCGAAGTAGTCGGCGGTGGCGGCCATGATGTCGGAGGCGGTGATCTCGGGCGCGCTGTCCTCGCCGCCCGGGATCAGGTTCTTGAGCACGTCCTCGGTCAGCCCGAGGTCGACCGGCTGCCGGTTGAGGCTCGCGAACGCCGTCACCCGGATCAGCGCCCCCTCCAGCTCGCGGATGTTGCGCGAGATGCGGGAGGCGATGAACTCCAGTACCTCCGGCGGGGCGTTGAGCTGCTCCTGGACGGCCTTCTTGCGCAGGATCGCGATGCGGGTCTCCAGCTCGGGCGGCTGGACGTCGGTGATCAGACCCCACTCGAAGCGGTTGCGGAGCCGGTCCTCAAGGGTGACGAGCTGCTTGGGCGGCCGGTCCGAGGACAGCACGATCTGCTTGTTGGCGTTGTGCAGCGTATTGAAGGTGTGGAAGAACTCCTCCTGCGTCGACTCCTTGCTCGCGAGGAACTGGATGTCGTCGACCAGCAGGATGTCCATCTCGCGGTAGCGCTTGCGGAAGGCGTCGCCCTTGCCGTCGCGGATGGAGTTGATGAACTCGTTGGTGAACTCCTCCGAGCTCACGTACCGCACCCGGGTGCCGGGGTAGAGGCTCCGCGCGTAGTGCCCGATGGCGTGCAGCAGGTGCGTCTTGCCGAGGCCCGACTCCCCGTAGATGAAGAGGGGGTTGTACGCCTTCGCGGGCGCCTCGGCGACGGCCACCGCGGCGGCGTGCGCGAAGCGGTTGGAGGCACCGATGACGAAGGTGTCGAAGAGGTACTTCGGGTTCAGTCGTGCGGTCGGCTCCAGGGGCCCCGTGGACCCGCCGGACGGGGACGGCGGCGGCGCGGGGCGGCCGGGCGCCGGGCGCGGCGAGGGCTGCTCGTACTGCTGGCTCTCGTACTTCTGGTTCCCGTACTTCTGCTGTTCGTACTTCTGCTGTTCGTAGGAGGACTGGTCCCCGTACTTGGACTGCTCGTAGGAGCCCTGGTCGTAGCCGCCGGGTTCGGGCTGCTGGAGGTAGCCCGGCTGGGGGGAGGCGTACGGGTCGCGCTCGGGGAAGCCGCCGAGCCGCTGCTGCTGCCAGCCGTAGTCGTCCTGCTGACCGCCGCGGGGCCAGGCGCCGGGCTCCGGCCGCTGCTGCTGGTAGTCCGGATAGGCGGGGCGGGCGGTGGGGAGGTCGTCGCCCGGGCCGGTGTGACCGGTGTGACCGCCGGGGCGCTGGCCGCCGTACGGCTCGTAGCCCTCGCGCTGCGCGGAGGGCGGGGAGGACGGCGCGGGCTCGCCCGCGGAGTCGTCGACGGTGATGGCGATGCGGATGGGCCGGCCGCACTCACGGCTCAGCGCGTCGCTGATCAGCGGGGCGAGGCGGCCTTCGAGGACGCGCTTGCCCCACTCGTTGGGGACGGCGAGCAACGCGGTGTCGGCGACCAGGGCCAGCGGCTGGCATCGTTCGACCCACTGCTTGTCCTTGGGCTCGATGCCTTGCTGACCCTCGCCGAGCAGCTTCTCGAGCACGCGTGGCCACACTGCGGCAAGATCGGCGGGTACGTCAGCCACAGAGCACGCTCTCTCACAGGGGGTCCCGTCCCACGAAGGTGTGGTTCTTTGGGACGGTCGGGACAAAAAACAGGGATCGGGCAACGGTAGTCAGGCCGATGGCCACGGTTCAAGTCGTTGTCCACAGCCTGTGCACAGTGTGCGTCAGACGAGCTCGGTTTGACCGGATGGCGTAGCCGCGCGTACCGTGACGAGGTCGAATTGTCGATGGCTGCTGCCGCCTGCCTACCGATGGGCGAAGGTCACGTCAGTGATCATTTAGCGGTGTCCACTCGGGCGAACACGCGAGTTCCTCGTGGGCGCACGGTGACAGCCAGGCGATGTACCGCCATAACGATTCATTCTCTGGAGCCCCCGAGTGAGCAAGCGCACCTTCCAGCCGAACAACCGCCGTCGTGCCAAGACCCACGGCTTCCGCCTGCGGATGCGTACCCGTGCCGGTCGCGCGATCCTCGCGAACCGTCGTGGCAAGGGCCGCGCCGCCCTTTCCGCGTAACAACGCGCAGGTCGTGACGTCGTGCTGTCTCCCGAAAATCGGCTGAGGCGGCGTGAGGACTTCGCGAGCGCGGTGCGCCGGGGTCGGCGGGCAGGACGCCCGCTCCTCGTCGTCCACCTAAGAACAAGCGGTGCAACGGACCCGCACGCGCCGGGGGAGATCCATCCCTCGCCGCGTGCGGGTTTCGTCGTCAGCAAGGCCGTCGGCGTCGCGGTCGTCCGTAACCGGGTGAAGCGTCGTCTGCGCCATCTTGTCCGCGATCGGCTGGCCCAGCTGCCCGCCGGTAGCCTGGTGGTAGTGCGGGCCCTGCCCGGATCGGGCGATGCCGGCCATGACGAGCTGGCCCGCGACCTGGACGCCGCCTTGGCGCGGCTGCTGGGAGGCGTCGCTCGATGAAGTACCCGCTGCTCGCTTTGATCAAGCTGTACCAGTGGACGATCAGTCCGCTGCTCGGGCCGGTGTGCCGCTATTACCCCTCGTGCTCGCACTACGGGTTCGCGGCCATCGACCGGCATGGTGCGGTGAAGGGGACGGTTCTGACCGCCTGGCGGATCCTGCGGTGCAATCCGTGGTCCCCGGGTGGTGTGGATCATGTCCCACCCCGGAAACGCCCGCGTTGGCACGAGCAGCTGCGCAGTGCGTTGCGTAGATCTCGCAATGCTCAAGGAGCCTGATTAGTGGACACGATTGCCAGTCTGTTCAGCTTTATCACCACACCCGTGTCGTGGATCATCGTGCAGTTCCACTCGCTGTACGGCGCGATCTTCGGTCCGGACAGTGGGTGGGCCTGGGGCCTGTCCATCGTGTCCCTGGTGGTCCTGATCCGTATCTGCCTGATCCCGCTCTTCGTGAAGCAGATCAAGGCGACCCGTGGCATGCAGGCGCTCCAGCCGAAGATGAAGGCGATCCAGGAGCGCTACAAGAACGACAAGCAGCGTCAGTCCGAAGAGATGATGAAGCTGTACAAGGAGACGGGCACCAACCCGCTCTCCTCGTGCCTTCCCATCCTGGCGCAGTCCCCGTTCTTCTTCGCGCTGTACCACGTGCTGGCGAGCATCGCCAACGGCAAAGAGATCGGCTACATCGACGGTCCGCTGCTGGCGAGCGCCCGCCAGGCGCACATCTTCGGTGCCCCGCTGGCCGCGAAGTTCATGGACAGCGCCGAGAAGGTCGCCGGCCTGGACGCCTCGATCACCGATGTGCGCATCGTCACAGCGGTCATGATCATCATGATGTCGCTGTCGCAGTTCTACACGCAGCGCCAGCTGATGCAGAAGAACGTCGACCTCTCGGTCAAGACGCCGTTCATGCAGCAGCAGAAGATGCTCATGTACATCTTCCCGGTGATCTTCGCGGTCATGGGCATCAACTTCCCCGTCGGTGTCCTCGTCTACTGGCTGACCACGAACGTGTGGACCATGGGCCAGCAGATGTACGTGATCAACCAGAACCCGACGCCGGGCAGCAAGGCACAGGACGAGTACCTGACCCGTCTGCTGAAGCGGGTCAGTGCGCACGGCGCCGTCAGGGGCCGGAGCAAGAAGAAGATCGTCGCGGCGATCGTGGCCAAGGGCCCGGAGCGCAACGACAACGAGCGGAAGTTCATCACCGCGCTCACCAAGCAGGGCATGGCCGCGCAGGCGGACGGCTCCGTGATCACGAGTACTGAGGCCACCGCGGACGCGGATGCGGCGAGCGGCGGTGTCGCGACCAAGCGGCAGCAGCCGAAGCGGCAGACGAAGGCGAAGCGTCAGACGCCCCCCAGCAAGCCCTCCAAGAAGTAAGAAGGAGTCCCTCCCGTGACGGAAGGCACCACCACCGCCGCCGCTGAGAGTGGCGACACCCTGACCCGCCTGGAGCAGGAGGGTGAGATCGCGGCCGACTACCTTGAGGGTCTGCTGGACATCGCCGACCTGGACGGCGACATCGACATGGACGTCGAGGCCGACCGGGCCGCGGTCTCCATCGTCAGTGACTCCTCCGGCCGCGACCTGCAGAAGCTCGTGGGCCGCGACGGCGAGGTCCTGGAGGCTCTGCAGGAGCTGACGCGCCTGGCCGTGCACCGGGAGACCGGGGACCGGAGCCGGCTGATGCTGGACATCGCCGGCTTCCGGGCGAAGAAGCGCGAGGAGCTCACGGCCCTGGGTGCCCAGGCCGCAGCGGACGTGAAGGGATCGGGCGAGCCGCTGAAGTTGGCTCCGATGACCCCGTTCGAGCGCAAGGTCGTCCACGACGCCGTGGCGGCCGCCGGTCTCAAGAGCGAGTCCGAGGGCGAGGAGCCGCAGCGCTTCGTCGTTGTGCTCCCGGCCTGACCGGAACATCATGTGGTCGGCCCCGTCTGTGTCGCAGGCGGGGCCGATGTTTGTAAGCCTGACAGTTGAACGACACGGTTTTGGCGTGAGCGGTTCTGTACGGAAGGACGGTCCCCGTGACGGAGGCAGCTGAGCTTCCCCCGGCGCCTGAAGAGGCGCGCGCGGTGTTCGGTGAGTTTTTCCCGGAAGCTGTGCGGTATGCGGAGCTGCTGGCGGACGCAGGAGTTCAGCGCGGTCTGATCGGACCGCGCGAGGTGCCCCGGTTGTGGGAACGGCACCTGCTGAACTGCGCGGTCCTGTCGGAGGTGGTGCCCGAGGGCGTCACCGTCTGCGACGTGGGCTCGGGCGCGGGTCTGCCCGGCATCCCGCTCGCCCTGGTCCGCCGGGACCTCAAGATCACCCTGTTGGAGCCCCTGCTCCGCCGCACGAACTTCCTCCAGGAAGCCGTGGAGCTGCTGGGGCTGGACCACGTGACGGTGGTGCGCGGACGGGCCGAGGAGATGCTCGGCAAGGTCCAGCCGGTGCACGTGGTGACGGCCCGCGCGGTGGCGCCCCTGGACCGCCTGGCGGGCTGGGGCGTTCCGCTGCTGCGTCCGTACGGCGAGATGCTGGCGCTCAAGGGCGACACGGCGGACGAGGAGCTGGTGGCGGCCAAGGTCGCGCTGGCCAAGCTCGGCGTGGTGAAGACCTCGGTGCTCCACGTCGGCGAGGGCATCGTGGATCCCCTGTCCACGGTCGTGCGCGTCGAGGTCGGAGAAAGCCCGGGCGGGGTGAGGTTCGCGGCCAAGCGGGCCAAGGCCGCGCGGACGAGCAGGACGCGCCGGCGCCGCTGAGTGTTGCCAAGGCCCTTCCATAAGGGGGGCGCGGTCGGGGATTTCGGGCGTGTTGGGCTCTATAGGTCGGGATTGCGGAGTGTCGTGACGGCCTGAAGACCCTGTCCGGGCATCGTGTTTCACGTGAAACGTCGCTCTTTGCTGCACGGAATCATCAGCCGCGGCCGTGCGGCTGCCGCCCCCCGTTCCCGCAAGGACACGGGGGGTACGGAGTTGTCCACAACGGTGGATTCATCCACAGGAGTACGGGCCCCGCTGGTTCGCGACCCCGGTGACATGGCAGGCTCTGTTCATCGCGAGCCCGCTGCCGAGGAGAGTGACACCGTGCGGTCCGACGCCAACCTCGCGGGGCCGATGACCGATCCGGTCCCAGGTCCCCGCTCTGCATCGCCAAGCGATGTTTCACGTGAAACATCGCCACCGCCCCTCGTCGACAACGACGACATCAGCGAGAGCCCCATCGGCCGCGCCGCGCACGTGGACATCGAGGGCCTGGGACGCTCCAGCGTGGCGCTGCCACGGCCCGCGGACACCCGCGTCATGGTGGTGGCCAACCAGAAGGGCGGCGTGGGCAAGACCACGACGACCGTGAATCTGGCCGCCTCGCTGGCCCTGCACGGTGCCCGGGTCCTGGTGATCGACCTGGACCCGCAGGGCAACGCGTCCACGGCACTGGGCATCGACCACCACGCCGAGGTCCCGTCGATCTACGACGTCCTGGTGGACAGCCGTCCGCTCATGGAAGTCGTGCAGCCCGTGGTCGACGTGGAGGGTCTCTTCTGTGCCCCCGCCACGATCGACCTGGCCGGCGCGGAGATCGAGCTGGTTTCGCTGGTGGCCCGCGAGAGCCGGCTCCAGCGGGCGATCCAGGCGTACGAGCAGCCGCTCGACTACATCCTGATCGACTGCCCGCCCTCCCTGGGCCTGCTGACCGTCAACGCCATGGTCGCGGGTGCGGAGGTGCTGATCCCGATCCAGTGCGAGTACTACGCGCTGGAAGGTCTCGGTCAGCTGCTGCGCAACGTCGACCTGGTGCGCTCGCACCTGAACCCGACGCTGCACGTGTCGACCATCCTGCTGACGATGTACGACGGCAGGACGCGGCTGGCCTCGCAGGTGGCGGAGGAGGTGCGCACGCACTTCGGCAAGGAGGTGCTGCGCACGAGCATTCCGCGCTCGGTGCGCATCTCGGAGGCCCCGAGCTACGGCCAGACCGTGCTCACGTACGACCCGGGTTCCAGCGGCGCGCTCTCCTACCTGGAGGCGGCGCGGGAGATCGCCCTGCGCGGTGCCGGAATCCATTACGACGGCCTGAACGCCCATGCGGGCGCGGGCACCAACAGTACGCAGAGTATGGCGGAGGGGATCCAGTGAGTGAGCGACGTAGGGGGCTGGGGCGGGGGCTCGCAGCGCTGATCCCGGCTGCTCCGCAGGAGAAGACGCCGGTCGGCGCCGGTTCGACGTCTCCGTCGGCGATGCCGGTGCTGACATCGGAGCGGGGCATCGCCGCGGCGAAGCTGGCTTCGCTGTCGCAGGCGGCTGTTTCACGTGAAACACCGGAGCCGGAGACGGCCGTGGATCGGGTGGCGGCGAGCGCCGCCGAGTCCACGGAGCCGGAGACCGGCGGAGCGGCGGTGGCGATGTTCGCCGAGCTGCCTCTGGAGCGGATCAAGCCCAACCCGCGCCAGCCGCGCGAGGTGTTCGACGAGGACGCCTTGGCGGAACTGGTGACCTCCATCCAGGAGGTGGGGCTCCTCCAGCCGGTGGTCGTCCGGCAGTCGGGTCCCGACGCCTATGAGCTGATCATGGGTGAGCGGCGCCTGCGGGCTTGCAAGGAGGCCGGACTGGAGCGGATCCCCGCGATCATCCGGGCGACCGAGGACGACAAGCTCCTGTTGGACGCCCTCCTGGAGAACCTGCACCGGGCACAGCTGAACCCCTTGGAGGAGGCGGAGGCGTACGACCAGCTATTGCACGACTTCAAGTGCACCCACGACCAGCTGGCGGACCGGATCGGGCGCTCGCGTCCCCAGGTCTCGAACACGCTGCGGCTGCTGAGGCTGCCGCCCAAGGTTCGGCTCAAGGTGGCGGCGGGCGTGCTGTCGGCGGGACACGCGCGAGCGCTGCTGCCGGTGGAGGACGCCGAGCAGCAGGAGCTGCTGGCGACCAGGATCGTGGAAGAGGGCCTCTCGGTCCGCACGGTCGAGGAGATCGTGTTCCTGATGGGCTCGGAGCCTTCCGGCCCGGCGAAGCCGAAGGGCCCGCGGGCCGGCGCGCGGGTGGCGCCGGCGCTCAGCGAACTGGCGACGCGCCTCTCGGACCGGTTCGAGACCCGGGTGAAGGTCGACCTGGGTCAGAAGAAGGGCAAGATCACCGTCGAGTTCGCGTCCATGGAGGACCTGGAGCGGATTCTGGGCACCCTGGCGCCCGGTGAGGGACGGGTCCTGGAGCAGGGGCCATCGGGGGAGTAGCCCGGATGGCCGAGGGACGGGCCGTGCCGGCGTGAGCCGGTGCGGCCCGCCCGCGCGTCAGCGCCTGATTTCGGCCCCCGTTTCCAGCCCCGCTTTGCGCAGCGACGCCATTCGGTGGCCGCCGGGAGCCGTCCGCACGTGAGGGGCGCGGGGGCTGTGGATACGATGCCGTCATGGGTCGTCGGCTGGTACCGCTCACCCTGGACAACCTCCAGGACCTGCCCAACCGTTGCCGGAACTGCGTGTTCTGGGAGCTGGATCCTGTCAGCGGTGGGGCCGCGGTCAAGGCGGGTACGTCGGAGGTTCAGAAGGAGGCCTGGATCTCCGCCGTTCTGCTGGACTGGGGTTCCTGCGGCCGGGTGGTCTACGTGGACGAGGTTCCGGTGGGCTTCGTCCTCTACGCCCCGCCGGCCTACGTGCCGCGGGCTGCCTCGTTCCCGACGAGTCCGGTGTCCCCGGACGCGGTGCAACTGATCACGGCATGGATCATGCCGGGTTACCAGGGCCAGGGCCTGGGCCGGGTGATGGTTCAGACGGTCGCCAAGGACCTGCTGCGTCGAGGCTTCAAGGCGATCGAGGCGTTCGGCGACGCGCGGTGGGAGCGGCCCGCGTGCCTGCTGCCCGCCGACCATCTGCTCGCCGTGGGCTTCAAGACGGTCCGTCCCCATCCCGCGCACCCGAGGCTGCGCCTGGAACTGCGGACGACCTTGTCCTGGAAGGAAGACGTGGAGCTGGCTCTGGACCGTCTGCTCGGCGGAGCGCGCAAGGAGCCGGCGCTGCGTCCGTTGTGAGTACGACCTGAACATGTGAAACGGTCCGCCCCTTGAGGGGGCGGCCCGTTTCACGTGCAACACCGCTGGATCAGCCGGCGGCCTTGACCTCGACGAAGTCCGAGAGGTCGCGCAGGATGGCGGCCTTCGGCTTGGCGCCGACGATGGTCTTGGCGACCTCGCCCGCCTGGTAGACATTCAGGGTCGGGATGGACATGACCCCGTACTTGGCGGCCGTGGCCGGGTTCTGGTCGATGTTGAGCTTGACGATCTCGATCTGATCGCCGTACTCGGCGGCAATGGCCTCGAGCGAGGGCGCGATCTGGCGGCACGGACCGCACCACTCGGCCCAGAAGTCCACCAGCACGGGCTTCTCGCTGGCGAGGACGACGGTGTCGAAGTCGGCGTCGGTCACGTTCTTCAGGTTGCCGGCCACAGCGGGCTCCTTCTTCCTGCGGGGTGTGGGGTGTGGGGAGGGAACAGCGGGTCAGACGGCCGCGTGCGCGTGCTCGGAGTCCGAGAGGGCGGCCAGGAAGCGCTCCGCGTCGAGAGCGGCGGAGCAGCCGGTGCCGGCCGCGGTGATCGCCTGACGGTAGGTGTGGTCCACCACGTCGCCGGCACCGAAGACACCGGTGACGTTCGTACGGGTGGAGGGCGCGGCCACCTTGAGGTAGCCCTCGTCGTCCAGGTCGAGCTGGCCGGTGAAGAGCTCGGTCCGCGGGTCGTGGCCGACGGCGATGAAGAGGCCGGTCACGGGGAGCTCGGAGGTCTCACCGGTCTTGGTGTTGCGCAGCGTGAGCCCGGAGAGCTTCTGCTCGCCGTGGATCTCCGCGACCTCGCTGTCCCAGGCGAACTTGATCTTCGGGTCGGCGAAGGCGCGGTCCTGCATGGTCTTGGAGGCACGCAGGCTGTCGCGACGGTGGACGATGGTGACCGACTTGGCGAAGCGGGAGAGGAAGGTGGCCTCCTCCATCGCGGTGTCGCCACCGCCGATCACGGCGATGTCCTGGTCCTTGAAGAAGAATCCGTCACAGGTGGCGCACCAGGAGACCCCGCGCCCGGAGAGGGCGTCCTCGTTGGGCAGGCCCAGCTTGCGGTGCTGCGAACCGGTGGTGACGATGACGGCCTTGGCGCGGTGCACCGTACCGGCGGTGTCGGTGACCGTCTTGATCTCACCGGTGAGGTCCACGGAGACGATGTCGTCGGGGATGAGCTCCGCGCCGAAGCGCTCGGCCTGGTCACGCATGTTGTCCATGAGGTCCGGGCCCATGATCCCGTCCCGGAAGCCGGGGAAGTTCTCGACCTCGGTCGTGTTCATGAGCGCGCCGCCGGCGGTGACGGCGCCTTCGAAGACCAGGGGGTTGAGCGAAGCGCGTGCGGTGTACAGGGCGGCCGTGTAACCGGCCGGCCCGGAGCCGATGATGATCACGTTTCGTACGTCGCTCACGGGTTCTTTCCTCGTCTCTGCGGACTGCGTGTTGCCTACCGGGGGCCGGTGCGGACTCTCACCCCACCCAACGGATCCTACGGCGCGCGCATTCCCCGCTTGTCCAGTAAGGAACCGGAACAGGTCAGCCGCGGGGATAGGTGCGCGTCAGGAGCGGCGTTCCCGGAGCTTTCGTGGCGGAGTCCGTGCAGGCGGCCGGCACCACGTACGCGTCCACGAGGGCCGGGTCGCCGGGGTGCGGCAGAACGACGAGGTAGACGTCCGTGCCCTCGTAGGTGCCACGGTCGGTGGCGAGCGGGGCGTCGACGCGGCCGGTGGACTGCTGGACACAGGGCGGTACGGGGTTCGCTTCCGCGGCGCCCCGGCGGTCGGAGGGGGCCGGCGCGGGGATGTTCTCCAACCCCATCGTCTTGTTGGTCGCGGCCGGCGGGGACTCCACGGCGTCGCCCGTCTTCGCGGTGTTCCCGGTGGTGCCGGTGTCTCCGGCGGCCAGGAGTCGGCGGACGCTGTCCTGGAGGCCCTGCGCGGTGTACCCCGCGCCCGGCGTACGCTCCGCGGCGGCCGAGGAGTCACCGCGAACGGCGGTGGCGGAGTCGTGGGAGGTGCTTCCGGTCAGCCCGTCGACGAGGAAGACGGCCAGCACGCAGACGGCTGCCCCGGCCAGCCCCGCGAGCACCGCGATGCGGCGACGGGCCCGGCGGCGACCTGGTCCGGTGGAGCCGGACGGGTGACCCGAGGGGTGGCTGGACGCACCTCGGCCCGTGGTGCGGTCGGAGCCTTCGGGCGATGTTTCACGTGAAACGCCGGTCGACACCCCCGCGGTCGGCGCCCCAGCGCCCTGCTCCCCATCACTCGGTGTGTGATCGCTCGGTGTTTCACGTGAAACGTCGGCATCCGCGTGGGCACGGTCGGAGGCCGGCGCGGGGGCGGTGGAAGCCGTGCGTGTGCCGGTCGAGTCGAGCAGCGCTTCGGCGGCGAGGGCCGCGTCGATCCGGCCTGCGATGGCGGCGGGCATCCTCGGCGGCCCCGGAAGGGTGCCGAGGAGGCCCCGGATCTCCTGGAGCGAGGTCAGGACATCCGCGCACAGGGAGCACTCCCCGAGATGGCGGCGCACTTCGGCGCCGCGCGACGGGGCGAGCAGTCCTTCGGTCAGGTCGGAGATCTCCGAGACCTCCGGGTGCCGGATCGTTCCGGTCGTGGGGCTCACGGTCGTCCACCTCCGCCCTTCACAGCGTCTGGGTCTGGGTCCCGGGGTTCTGCCGCTGGTGGGACGGGCGTCCCCGGCGTCCGGTTCCTTCCCCGCTCCGAGGTGCTGTTATCCGCGGCATTCGTGCGCAGATGAGTGAGCATCGGGACGAGTTTCGCCCGGCCGCGCGCGCACCGGCTCTTCACGGTCCCGGTGGGGACGTCCAGGATCCGGGCGGCTTCGGCGACGGGGTATCCCTGCATGTCCACGAGGACGAGGGCGGCCCGCTGATCGGCCGGGAGGGTGCCGAGAGCGGCCAGCAGCTGCCGGTGGAGGTCCTGGCGCTCCGCGGGAGCCTCGGCGGACTCGTGGGGCTCCAGGAGCCGCTCCAGGCGGTCCGTGTCGTTGAGGGGGGACGTTCGGCGGGAGGCGGCCTTACGGGCCCGGTCGAGACAGGCGTTGACGGTGATGCGGTGCAGCCAGGTGGTGACGGCCGAATCCCCGCGGAAGGTGTGGGCGGCCCGGTAGGCGGAGACGAGGGCGTCCTGCACGGCGTCGGCGGCCTCCTCGCGGTCGCCGAGGGTGCGCAGGGCCACGGCCCACAGCCGGTCGCGGTGGCGGCGTACGAGCTCACCGAAGGCGTCGGGATCACCGGCGACGTGCAGCGTCAGAAGTTCCTGGTCGCTGTGGTCGCCGGTCGTGGCGTGGTCCAACGGTGAGCCCTCCCCTGCCGTCCGTCAGCCCGTGAACTTCACATCCGTGATGCCCTGCTTGTAGCCGGCGCTGCTGAAGGCGTCGACGGGAGCCTCGGGCATGGCGGTGATCCACAGCAGTACGTAGCGCGACTTCACCGGCTTCTCGACGGTCAGGCGCACGTTCCGCTCCTTCGCCGTGGTGCCCGCCATCTTCTTGGCGGGCGCGACGGTCGTCTTCAGGTCCGGGTCCAGGGAGTCGGCCGCGTACAGCGCCAAGGTGGTGTGCTCACCCGTGAACCGCAGCCCTATCGACGCCTCGTTCACCTCGCGCTCGGCCCCGAGGTCGTAGACGATGCCGACGCCGCTCTTGATCGTCAGCTTCGGGCCCTCGAAGAAGCTCTTGGTCCGCCAGTACGAGGAGGCGTCACCGTCGTACGTCTTGGCGACGCCGTCGGAGTTCTGCGGGTTCCCGTCGGGGTAGTACTCCGCGGCGTCCTTGATCGAGAGCGGTACGGGGGCCTTCTTGACCGGTGCGTCGTCGTTGGACTGCTGCTGTTGCTGGTTGCCGTTGTTGCCGTTGCCCTGGTTGCGGTGCTCCAGGAGCGAGTCGGCGAGCTGCCAGCTGCCCAGGCCGAGTGCGGCGATCAACAGGGCGGCGACGCCCCACTTCAGGGCCCGGCCGGTACGGCTCTGCAGCGGCGGCGGCGGAATCGCCGCGACCTGGGCGGCGGGGCCGCCGGGCGCCAGGGGCCGACCGTAACTGCCCTGCTGGTACGTGGTGTGCTGGTACTCCGGGGGTGCCGTGAAGGCCGGCTCCGGCGGCCGGATGCGCGGCATCGCGGTGACGGCCCTGGACAGTTCCTCCGGCGTGGTGCAGGCGGGTTCCTGACGGGACGCGGTGGCCCCGTCGTTGGCGAGGGCGCGCATGGCGAGCTCGCCGAGGCCGCGGTGGACTCCGGCGCGGACCTGGTCGGGGGCGATCAGGCCCACGCCCTTGGGCAGGCCGGCGAGGCCATAGGCGTCCGTCTCGTACGGCCAGCGCTGGGTGAGCGCGGCGTACAGCAGCGCGCCGATGGCCTCCGTGTCCGCGCGCTGCGGGGTCTCGCTAGTGATGCCGCGCAGCGCGGCGTTCACCGCGAGGCCGCGGATGCGGTACTGGCCCGTGGAGGTGCGCAGTATCGCGCTGGGCGTCAGCCGCAGGTGGGCCAGCCCTTCGCGGTGGGCGGCGGTCATGGCCTGGGAGACCTGGCTGACGAGCTGGTAGGCCTCGTGGGACTCCAGCGGTCCGGCCGCGAGGATGGCGGTGAGTTCGGTGGCGTCGGGCAGCCACTCGTGGACGACGTAGACGAGGTCGTTCTCCTCCACGGCGTCGAGGACCTGGACGAACCGGGGGTCGCCGAGCAGGGCGGAGGAGCGGGCGGCGGCCAGCACCGTACGGGCCCTCGGGTGGTCGGCGGGCAGCAGGTGAACGCCGACGGCACGACGGAGCTTCTCGTCCATCGCGCGCCAGCTGCTGAATCCGTCCAGACGGGTGACGCACTCCTCCAGGCGGTAGCGTCTGGCGAGCTTGTGGCCGCTGTGGAGTTCCGGCGCGGCCACGGGGGCCGCGTGCGTGCGTTCGCCGTCCTTGTCGGGCATGGGTCCGTCCGCGGCTCGTCCGTTCTGGGTGTCCACCCCGTCGGCCGTGGCCTTGGCCGCTCCTGCGACCAGCGGCTCGTCGCCGCTGTTGTCGGCCACGTCGACGGCAGCCGTGCTACGTTCCGCCACCGTCGTCCCCGCCTCCCCATCCGTTACGCGCTGTCGGCCAGTCCGCGAAGCCATGCCAATTGTGCCCACAGTCCGGCGCTCTGCACGACACGCCAGGGAGGTCGGGTCCTGCGGTGGGCGTCCGCATCAGCGCCCCAGACGTCCACGGACCATCCCGACCATGGAGTTGAGCTCTTCGATCCGCATCCGCTTGGCGGCGATCAGGAACACCGCGCCCAGCGCGATGGTGCCGGCGACGAGAGCGGCGAGGGAACCGACGACTCCGCTGCCCAGCCACTGGGTGACCCCGTAGGCCACACCACCCGCGACGACGGCGGCCGGCACGCAGGCCCCGATGAGCCGCGTGTAGGTGCGCATGACGTGGGCGCCGTCGAGGTCGCCGCCGAGACGGTTCTTGAGTCGGCGCCAGGCGACACCGACGCCCACCGCGTAGCCCAGTCCGTAGGCGGCGGCCATGCCGACGACGGCCCAGCGGGCGGGGAGGACGAAGAAGGCGATGGTGGAGGCACCGGCGTTGACGGCGGCCACGATGACCGTGTTGAAGAAGGGGGTCCGGGTGTCCTCGTAGGCGTAGAAGCCGCGCAGGACGACGTACTGGACGGAGTACGGGATCAGGCCCAGACCGAAGGCCATGAGGACGAAGCCGATGTTGCGGGCGTCGTCCGCGCCGGACCCGGCGTACAACAGGGTGGCCATCGGGACGCCGAGCGCGAGGAACGCGAAGGCGCAGGGCACGATCGCGACGGCCGAGGTGCGCAGGCCGTAGGAGATGTCGTCACGGACCGCGGCGGCGTCACCGTCGTGCGCGGAGCGGGAGATGCGGGGCAGGACGGCCGTCATGACGGAGACGGTGATGATGGCCTGCGGCATCTGCCACAGCAGCAGGGCGTAGTTGTAGGCGGTGATACCGGTACCGCCGTGGCCCTGCGTACCGGCGAGCGATCCGGCCGTGGTGGCGAGCTGGGTGACGACGATCAGGCCGAGCTGGTTGACGAGCACGAAGAAGAAGGTCCACTTGGCGAGGCCCGCGGCCTTCCCGAGGCCGTGGCCCTTCCAGTCGAAGCGCAGGCGCGGCTTGAACCCGGCGTCGCGCAGGTAGGGCAGCATCGCGAGGGACTGGACGACCAGGCCCAGCAGGGTGCCGATGCCGAGCAGCCGGACGCCCTCGGGCGTGATGCTCCCCTCCGTCATGCCCGTGGAGGTGAAGCCGCCGAAGGCCCAGATGAAGGCGCCGAAGGTGGCGATGACGACGATGTTGTTGAGGACCGGGGTCCACATCATGGCGCCGAACCGGCCGCGCGCGTTGAGGATCTGACCGAGGACCACGTGCACGCCCATGAAGAACATGGTGGGCAGGCAGTAGCGGGCGAAGGCCACGGCCACGTCGAGCCGCTCGGGGTTGTCCGCGATGTCCTGCGACATCATCCCGATCAACAGCGGGGCGGCCAGGACGCAGACGGTGGTGACCGCGCCCAGCAGGACCACGACGAGGGTCAGCAGCCGGTTGGCGTAGGCCTCGCCGCCGTCGTCGTCGTTCTTCATGGCCCGGACGAGCTGGGGGATGAAGACCGCGTTGAGGGCGCCGCCGCCCACGAGCACATAGATCAGGGTCGGCAGGGTGTTGGCGACCTGGTAGCTGTCGTTGAGGGCGGCGACACCGATGGCGCCGGCGATCATCAGGGTGCGGGCGAAGCCGGTGAGGCGGGAGACGATCGTGCCGGCGGCCATCAGCGCGCTCGACTTGAGCAGGCTGGAAGCGCGCCCGGCGGGCTTGGTGGGGGCCGGGGCGGCCACCGGGGCCTCCTCGACCGGGGTGCGGGGGGCCGCCTGCTGGTCCCGGTACAGGTGGGCGAAGGCGTCCGGCTCCGGCGGGTCCTCGGCCGCCCCCGTCACCAAGGAGTCCACGCCGACGAACTGCGTGGTGGTGGCGTGGTCCCCGTACGGCAGGTGACGCGAGGGGCCGTCCGGCTCGGGCGGCGGCGTCTGGGCCCAGACGCGCGGGTCGGGGCCGTGGGAGGGCGCCTGCGGAGCCGCGTAGAGCGGGGCCGCTTCCTGGTAGGTGCCGGGGGGCGGCGGCGGGTGGGACGCCCGGTCGTACATGACCTCGGCGACCGGATCCTGCGCCGACAGGTCCTGCGCCCGGTACGGGTCGTAGGCGTAGGCGTCCTGGACGTAGGGGTCGTGGTCCGGCGCGGGCCCGGGCGCCGGAACCTGCCCGGGCACGGGAGTGCCCGGCGCAGTGCCCTGGGAGGGCGTTTGCCCACCAGCGCCCTGCGCGCGGTCACCGTCGTACGGCGCGTTCATCGCAACCCCACCTCATCGTCCCCAGGCCGACCGGCCACGGCATCGCTCAACGGTCCACTGTCTCACTCGGGCCGGACCCCTCGGCGCTTTGCGGTCCGGTGTCCGGGGACTCGTCACTCGGCTGCGTGCTCTCCTCCGCGGCCGTGCGGGCCGCGACACGCTTGCGGCTCGCGTACATCTTGATGCCTGCGAGGACCAGCAGCAGCACGCCGCCCGCCATGACCAGCATGACCGTGGGCGTGATCTCCGTCGCATCGACGGTGAAGGTGCGCTCCTTGCCGTACGGCACGCCGTCCTTGGTGAAGAGCTGCGCGGTGACTTCGACGGGCCCGCTCGCGGTGGCGTTGGCGATGAACTTCACCGTCTGGCTGTGCCCGCCCTGGACGTTCACCTCCTGCTGCGCCTCCCCGCTGTCGTCGAACATCAGGCGGGTGGGGTTGGCGGACTTCACGCGGAGCACCAGGTTGTGCACGTCCTGGACGAGGCTGTTCTGCACGCTGACGGGGATCGTCGCGCTGTGCCCGGACAGGGTCGCGTCGGACTTGGGGATGACCTTGACCTTCTCGGTGAGCCCGATCAGGTATTGCTGGACCTCCTCCCGGTAGAGGCGGCCCTCCTCGGGGCGGCCCCGCCAAGACGTGGACATCTCCCGGTTGGTCGTGTTGCCGAAGGGGATCTCGACCCGGTCCGGCGCCGTGAGGATGACCTTGAAGTGGTCCAGGGTGTTCTGGGTGGTGCGGATCTTCTCGAAGGCCGACACCGGGAGTTCCTGCTTGCTCAGGGACTCGGGGTACTGCCCGGCGCCCGGCACCTGGGTCGAGGCGCCCGGGTCGGGCTTGGCGGCGGCCGCCGCCTCCAGATCGGAGGGCTGGCTCCAGCGGGCGCCCTGGAGGCCGCGCAGCGCGAGGGCCATCGAGTCGGCCTGGCTGACGGTGGGCATGCGCTGGGGCGCGACCACGTAGCTGCGGGGCTCGTCGCCGTTGTGCAGGTTCAGCGCGAGGCTGTGCGCGAGGAACTGCTGCACGGCGAGCGTGGAGTTCGCGGCATGGGACATGTCGCCGCCGAAGGCGGTGGACAGCTCGGCGTCGGCGACCACGGCCGTGGTGCCGGCGCCGATGGGTCGGGCGGCCGAGGGCGTGTAGCCGAGGGCACCGCTCTCCTGGAGGCTGTCGCTGCGCGTAAGGACGTTGTGGGCTCCGGCCGAGGTGGCGACGTTCACGATCGCGGGGTCGATCGCGCCTTCCACGGGCCAGGAGAAGTCGGTGGACGGGGTGACGTGCAGCACCGTCTCGACGGCCTGCTTCGCCTTGTCGGTGGCGGGTCGCAGTTGACCGAGGGTTCCCGAGACGTCCTTGCCGTGGTGGGCCAGGGAGGCGATGTCCGGGTCGGCGAACGGCAGCGCGACGACCTTCTTGCCCTGGACGGCGTTCTCCAGGTCGCTCAGCCAGCGCTCGGCCACGGCCTTGTTCTTGCCCTGGACGGGCTTGCCGCCGGGTTCGGGGCTGCGGACCCGGTAGCCCTTGGTCATGGCGTCGACGGTGGTCAGCAGGTCGGGGTCGATGACCCAGGTGACGGGCAGGTCCTTGCCCAGCGCGACCATCCGTTCCAGCCGGCCGCCCGCCGCCAGCTCCTGGGCGAGGGAGTCGTCGAGGAACACCGGGGTCTGCAGTTCGTCCGAGCCGCTCTCCGCCGTGACGCGGGTCGTGGAGATCAGCGGCCACACGTAGGTGAGCGAGGAGCGCTTCGCGGCGGGATCCGGCTGCCAGGGGAGGAAGGTCCGCTGGATGCCGAGGACCCGCTCGGCGGGCCGGCTGTCGGTCGTCCCGGATACGGAGACCCCGAGCTGGTAGACGCCGTCCGCGCCCAGCTCCAGCTTGTTGACCGGCACCTTGATGGAGAACGGCTTGCCGACCTTGGAGGGGAGCGAGTCGAGCTTCACGGCGAAGGCGCTGTCGATCTCCCCGGGATCCACACCCGGCCGGAAACCCTTGCGTTCCGCGACCTCGTCGATGGCCGACCGGTCACTCACCATCGGTCCGACCCGCAGCCCGACGTGGGCGCCCTTGATCGTCTCGGAGCTGTTGTTGACCACGGTGCCGGAGATCGTCAGCGTGTCGCTCTTGACGGGAGCGCTGGGGCTCACCTCGTCCAGCTGGACGTCGACCGAGCCGTCGGCGGCCTGCGCCGGCGGGGCGGGAGCGTAGATCAGAGCGGCCAGCACCGGCGTCCCGGCGAGCAGGACCACCGCCCGCCGCAGCCAGCGGCGCCGGGCAGGGGTGGGAGTTCCCCCCTGGATTTCTGCCGCCTCGGCCACGCGCTCGCCCGTCCTCGAAGTGTCAGTGGTCGTCGTTTCTGCGTCCACGCATGGTAACGAGGCGCGCTGTGCGCGAGTGCCGCGCCTTGCTCCACATGATCGGGGGCGGCCCTCGGGCACCCCGGCGCCGGGGTGCCGTAAAACGAGGGAGCCCGTGCCGGGCGGGCCACGTACCCTTTTCTGTTGTGCCGAATGCCAATGAAGACACCCCCAGTGCCCTGAATCAGGTGCAGCGCCGCGCGGTCAGTGAACTGCTGCGGGTCGCTCCTGTCGCCGACGAGCTCGGCCGCCGGTTCCAGCAGGCGGGCTTCCGCCTCGCCCTGGTCGGCGGGTCCGTCCGCGATGCGCTGCTCGGGCGTCTCGGCAATGACCTCGACTTCACCACGGACGCGCGTCCCGAGGACGTCCTGAAGATCATCCGGCCGTGGGCCGACTCCCTCTGGGACGTCGGCATCGCCTTCGGCACGGTCGGGGCACAGAAGCAGGGCTTCCAGATCGAGGTGACGACGTACCGCTCCGAGGCGTACGACCGCACCTCCCGCAAGCCCGAGGTCTCCTACGGCGACTCGATCGAGGAGGACCTGGTCCGCCGCGACTTCACGGTCAACGCCATGGCCCTGGCCCTGCCGGAGCAGGAGTTCGTCGACCCGCACGGCGGCTTGGAGGACCTGGCCGCGGGCGTGCTGCGCACGCCCGGCACCCCGGAGGACTCCTTCTCCGACGACCCGCTGCGGATGCTGCGCGCCGCCCGGTTCGCCGCGCAGCTGGACTTCGAGGTCGCACCCGAGGTGGTCGCGGCGATGAAGGCGATGTCCGACCGGATCGAGATCGTCTCGGCGGAGCGGGTGCAGGGCGAACTGAACAAGCTGCTGCTGTCGGCCCACCCCCGCAAGGGGCTGGGACTGCTCGTGGACACCGGTCTCGCGGACCGCGTGTTGCCCGAGCTGCCCGCGCTGCGGCTGGAGAGCGACGAGCACCACCGGCACAAGGACGTCTACGACCACTCCCTGATCGTGCTGGAACAGGCGATCGTGCTGGAGGAGGACGGCCCCGACCTGGTGCTGCGCCTGGCGGCCCTGCTGCACGACATCGGCAAGCCCCGCACCCGCCGCTTCGAGAGCGACGGCCGGGTTTCCTTCCACCACCACGAGGTGGTGGGCGCGAAGATGACCAAGAAGCGCATGACCGCGCTGAAGTACTCCAACGACATGATCAAGGACGTGTCCCGGCTGGTGGAGCTGCACCTGCGCTTCCACGGCTACGGGGACGGCGAGTGGACCGACTCCGCGGTGCGGCGCTACGTCCGTGACGCGGGCCCGCTGCTCGGTCGGCTGCACAAACTGACCCGCTCTGACTGCACCACGCGCAACAAGCGCAAGGCCAATGCCCTGTCGCGCACCTACGACGGACTGGAGGAGCGCATCGCGCAGCTCCAGGAGCAGGAGCAGCTGGACGCGATCCGGCCCGACCTGGACGGCAACGAGATCCAGCAGGTACTGGAGGTCGGCCCCGGACCGGTCGTGGGCAAGGCCTACGCCTTCCTGCTGGAGCTCAGGCTGGAGAACGGCCCGATGGACCGCGAGGCGGCGGTGGCAGCCCTGAAGGAGTGGTGGGCCACTCAGGACGCGCAGGGCTGAAAGGAGTCCCGCCGGTGTTTCACGTGAAACGCGCTCGCTGTTTCACGTGAAACACCGGATCCGTTTCACGTGAAACGGCGGACGAGGACGGCGGTACGAGGGCGGTGTTTCACGTGAAACACCGCCCTCGGCGTTGCAGGAGCACGGCCGTGGCGGCGTAGAGCAGGGACACGGTGACGATGAGGGTGATCGAGCGACCGTCGGCCGGGAGCATGAGCGAGGCCACGGCGGCCGCTCCGACGAACGCCACGTTGAACAGGACGTCGTAGACGGAGAAGACCCGCCCGCGGAACGCGTCGTCCACCCGGGACTGCACGACCGTGTCGGTGGCGATCTTGGCGCCCTGCGTGGCGAAGCCGAGGACGAACGCGGCGACGAGCATCGGGCCGGGGGCGAAGAAGAGTCCGAGCGCGGGGACGAGGACGGCCGCACCGGCGGCGCAGACCGTGATGCAGCCCAGGGTTCCCAGCCGGGCCACCAGCCAGGGCGTGATGACGGCGGCGACGAAGAACCCGGCCCCCGAGACCCCGACGGCGATGCCCAACAGGGCCAAGCCGTCGGCCTCGTTGTCCGACCAGGCGTACCGGCAGAGCATCAGCAGCGTGACGGTGAGGGCCCCGTAGCAAAAGCGCATGAGCGTCATCGCGGTGAGGGCCAAGGCGGCGTCGCGCCGTTCGGCGAGGTGCCTGAGCCCCCCGGCCATGCCCCGCACGGTGAGGGCAGCGCCCTCGGCAAGTGACGGGTGAATTCGCCCGGGTGGGTGGTCGGGTCCGAGCAGATCCACGGCGAGGCGCAAGGAGGCCAGGGCCGCACACAGGTAGAGCCCGGCGCCGAGCAGCACGACGAGGGCGTTGCTGTCGGAGGCCAGGAGCCGGACGAGGAAGGCGAGGCCGCCCCCGCCCACGGCCGCGAGGGTTCCGGCGGTCGGGGAAAGGGCGTTGGCCGTGACCAGTTCGGCGGGTCCCACGACGCGGGGTAGCGAGGCGGCGAGGCCGGCCAGGACGAAGCGGTTCACCGCGGTGACGGACAGGGCCGAGGCGTAGAAGAGCCAGTCGGGTACCTGAGCGACGATCAGCATGCCGGTCACACAGGCGAGGAAGGCCCGCAGCAGGTTGCCGTGGAGGAAGACCTGGCGACGGCGCCACCTGTCCAGCAGCACCCCGGCGAAAGGACCGATCACCGAATACGGCAGCAGGAGCACCGCCATGGCCGAGGCGACGGCCGCGGGCGAGGTCTGCTTCTCCGGTGAGAAGACCACGTAGGTCGCGAGCGCGACCTGGTAGACACCGTCGGCGGCCTGCGAGAGCAGCCGAACGGCGAGCAGGTTGCGGAAGTCCCTCAGGCGCAGGAGTACGCGCAGGTCACGTACGACAGGCATGAGGGCAAGGGTCACACACGCCGAGGGTCCCCGGACACATTGTCCGGGGACCCTCGGCGGAAGAGCAGTCGAAGACCAGGTGTCCGCAGGACACGTGGGTGTGACTAGCGCTCGACCTCGCCCTTGATGAACTTCTCGACGTTCGCGTAGGCCTCGTCGTCGAAGTACTGCACCGGCGGGGACTTCATGAAGTAGCTCGACGCCGACAGGATCGGGCCGCCGACACCGCGGTCCTTGGCGATCTTCGCGGCGCGCAGGGCGTCGATGATGACACCGGCGGAGTTCGGGGAGTCCCACACCTCGAGCTTGTACTCGAGGTTCAGCGGGACATCGCCGAAGGCGCGGCCTTCGAGGCGGACGTAGGCCCACTTGCGGTCGTCGAGCCACGCCACGTAGTCGGACGGGCCGATGTGGACGTTCTTCTCGCCGAGCTCACGGTCGGGGATCTGCGAGGTGACGGCCTGGGTCTTGGAGATCTTCTTCGACTCCAGGCGGTCGCGCTCCAGCATGTTCTTGAAGTCCATGTTGCCGCCGACGTTGAGCTGCATGGTGCGCTCGAGTCGGACGCCGCGGTCTTCGAACAGCTTCGCCATCACGCGGTGCGTGATGGTGGCGCCGACCTGGGACTTGATGTCGTCGCCGACGATCGGGACACCGGCCTCGGTGAACTTGTCGGCCCACTCCTTGGTGCCGGCGATGAAGACCGGGAGGGCGTTGACGAAGGCGACCTTGGCGTCGATGGCGCACTGCGCGTAGAACTTCGCAGCGGCCTCGGAGCCGACGGGGAGGTAGCAGATCAGGACGTCGACCTGGCGGTCCTTGAGGATCTGGACGATGTCGACCGGGGCCTCGGCGGACTCCTCGATGGTCAGGCGGTAGTACTTGCCCAGACCGTCCAGGGTGTGACCGCGCTGGACCGTGACGCCCGCGTTCGGGACGTCACAGATCTTGATGGTGTTGTTCTCGCTGGCGCCGATTGCGTCCGAGAGGTCGAGGCCGACCTTCTTCGCGTCGACGTCGAACGCGGCGACGAACTCGATGTCACTCACGTGGTAGTCGCCGAACTGGACGTGCATCAGACCGGGGACCTTGGCCGCCGGGTCGGCGTCCTTGTAGTACTCGACGCCCTGCACCAGCGAGGCGGCGCAGTTGCCCACGCCGACGATGGCTACGCGAACCGAACCCATTCCGGTTGCTCCCTGTTTGTTCTCGGAACGAGGCCTGCGAGATGCAGGCCTCACTTTGCAGTTTCGTCGGACGGTCCGGGTCGTCTCCGATCCCGTCCCGCCCGCTCGCTCTCGATGAGCTCGTTCAGCCAGCGCACTTCACGCTCCACGGATTCCATGCCGTGTCGCTGCAGCTCAAGCGTGTAGTCGTCGAGACGCTCCCGTGTGCGGGCGAGTGAGGCGCGCATCTTCTCCAGACGCTCCTCCAGCCGGCTGCGGCGGCCCTCCAGTACCCGCATGCGTACCTCACGTTCGGTCTGACCGAAGAAGGCGAAGCGGGCGGCGAAGGACTCGTCCTCCCAGGTGTCGGGGCCGGTGTGGGAGAGGAGCTCTTCGAAGTGCTCCTTACCTGCGGCCGTCAACCGGTAGACGATCTTGGCGCGGCGCCCTGCGAGTGAAGCGGCGAGAGCGTCTTCCGGGGCGTTGCCCGGCTCTTCGATCAACCAGCCGTTGGCGACCAGCGTCTTGAGGCAGGGATAGAGAGTCCCGTAGCTGAACGCCCTGAACACCCCCAATGAGGTGTTGAGCCGCTTGCGGAGCTCGTAACCGTGCATGGGGGATTCGCGAAGCAGGCCGAGGACGGCGAACTCGAGGATGCCTGAGCGCCTGCTCATCCGCCTGCCCCTCTCTGCCTCTGAGTTTATGCCGAGCTGATGTATCGACTCGATACATCCAGACGATAGAACGGGCGGCCGTCCGCGACAAGGGGTGACGTGGTGACCGGCGTCACATCACCAATTCGCGCGACGCAAGGTGCCTGATTTGGGGTGAACTTCGGCACTGGTCGGGTTTTGGCCGTGCGTAGTCTGTGCGGCAACACAACGGGGGAACCGGAATTCACCAGCCGCTTCCAGGCCACTCGCCTGCCCGAGGAGTAGTCGTTCGATGAGCGAGCACCGCCGCAAACCGCCGCAGCCCCAGGGCGGCGGACGCGCCGCGTCCCGCCGGGCCGCGCAACCGCGCCCCGGAAGGGGTGCCGGGTCCGGGCATGACGTCCCCACGGCGTCACCCAGCGGACCCCACGCAGAGCAGACCGCACACGCCGGACGCGCGGACGCCCGCCGGGCCGGCCGGCGCGGAACCGCCGGCCCCGGCGGGAAGAGCAGGGGGGACCGGCTCGTCGACTACCCGCGCGCCGGGAAGGACGGCTGGAAGCGCTTCGTACCCTCCTGGAAGCTGGTCGGAGGCACGTTCCTGGGCTTCTTCGCCGTCATCGTGGCGGGCGCCGGCATCGGCATCGCCAGTGTCGGCACCCCGGACCCGAACAAGGCCGCCGAGGCGCAGAACAACGTGTTCCAGTGGGCGGACGGCACCCAGATGGTCGCCACCGGCGGTTCCACCAACCGGCAGATCGTGCCCATCGACCAGATCCCCCTGTCGATGCGCAACGCGGTGATCGCCGCGGAGAACGAGTCCTTCGAGACCGACAAGGGCGTCGACCCGACGGGCATCGTCCGCGCGGTGGTGAACATGGCCACCGGCGGGTCCACGCAGGGCGGCTCGACGATCACCCAGCAGTACGTGAAGAACATGTACCTGGACTCCGAGCAGACGCTCAAGCGGAAGGTCACCGAGCTCTTCATCTCCATCCGGCTCGGTGTCTCCGAGTCGAAGGACACCGTCCTCGCGGGCTACCTCAACACCGCGTACTACGGCCGCGACGCCTACGGGATCCAGGCCGCGGCCCGTGCCTACTTCGGGAAGGACGCCAAGGACCTCAACCCGTCCCAGAGCGCTTTCCTGGCGGCGCTCCTGAAGGGCCCCAACCTCTACAACCCGGACGGCGGCATCGGCACCGCCGCCACCCCCGAGGCCAACGAGAAGAGGGCCCGGGGACGCTGGGCCTGGGTGCTCGACCGCGAGGTCGCGGTGGGCCGCATGGAGCAGTCCGAGCGGGACAAGTACAAGGAGTTCCCGGCCCGGGTCGATTCCGAGCAGGCCCGCGGCATGTCCGGCCAGACCGGATACCTCGTCGAGGTCGCCAAGCAGTACGTCCTGAAGACCACGGGCATCACGGCCGAGAAGATGGCCCTGGGCGGCTACACGATCCGGACGACCTTCGAGAAGTCCAAGGTGGAAGCCCTGTCCAAGGCGGTGGAGGACACCCGCAACGACTTCCTCGACGAGAAGAAACGGCCCCAGTACGACACCTTCGTACAGTTCGGCGCCGCCTCCGTGGACGTGAAGTCCGGGGCGATCGTGGCGCTGTACGGCGGTCCCGGCTGGGACCACAAGCACTTCACCAACAACGCCAACACCTCGGGCGTGCCGGTGGGCTCGACCTGGAAGCCGTACGTGCTGGCCGCGGCCATGGAGTACGGCACCCAGAACTCCAAGGGCTCGGGCATCTCGGTCGACAGCAAGTACCTCGCCGACGACCTCACGGTGATCACCAACCGGCAGGGAAAGCCGCTGCGGGGCAAGGGCGGCGAGCCGTTCAAGCAGAAGAACGAGAGCCCGCAGGCCTTCGGCTACGTGACCCTCGACGAGGCGATGCGGCAGTCGATCAACGTCCCGTTCGCCCAGCTGATCTTCGACGTCGGCCACGACAAGGTCCGCGGGGTCGCCCGGTCCACCGGCATCCTCGACGAGTCGATGGACCCCGACGACAACGCCTCCTTCGCCCTCGGCACCTCGACGCCCAGCGCCATCCGGATGGCCGACTCGTACGCCACCTTCGCCGCCTCCGGTACCCACCACGAGCCCTTCTCCGTGACCAAGGTCACGGAGGACGGTCAGGACCTGCCCGGCTTCGAACCCCCCAAGTCGGTCCGGGCCATGGACGACGCCATCGCGGACAACATCACCAAGGTCCTGCGCAACGTCGTCGAGAACGGCACCGGCATCAAGGCGAAGAAGCTGGGGCGGCCCGCCGCGGGCAAGACCGGCACCACCGACCTCAACAAGTCGGCCTGGTTCGTCGGCTACACCCCGGAGCTCTCCACCTCGGTCACGTTGTTCCGCAACGATCCGAACTCCAAGGACAAGGCGCTGATGTCCATGAACAACGTGGGCGGCGTCGACTCCATCCACGGTGGTGACATCCCGGCCGTGATCTGGACGGAGTACATGCGCGAGGCCCTCAAGGGCACTCCGATCAAGCAGTTCCCGGAGCCGGAGGACATCGGCGTGACCGCCGACGCCTCCGGCGCGCCCACCCCGACGCCCCCGGCGCCCTCCTACTCGCCCTCCCCGACCCCGTCGGCCCCGCCGTCGAGCTCGGCGCCCCCGGTGTCGCCGTCCCCCTCCCGGGGCGGCAGGCCGTCCTGCAAGCCGTGGGCCGGTCTGTACTGCGACCCGGAGACCGCGGGCGGCACCACCGACGGGGCCGCGAACGGCGGCATCGGCGGCAACGGGGGGAACGGCGGGAACGGCGCCAACGGCGGCGGCCCGGGCGGTGACGACGGCGGAGCCGGCGGCTTCCCGGACGGCGGCGCCGGCGAAATGCCCTCCCCGTCCGGCTCGGGCCGGCCCGGCCGACCCGGCGGCTCCACGAACTGGGGCATGAACATGGGCGCCTCCGGCTGACCCGCCCCACCCTCCACACCGGCGAGGGCCGTCGCATCCGTGCGGCGGCCCTCCCGCGTGTCCGACCCGGTACGGCAGGATGAGCGCATGACCAAGGTGCACGAGGAGCGGCCCGTCCTGCCCACGGAGCAGGACGAGGTCGCCGCGGCAGGCAGCGAACTGATCGGCGGCCCCATCGGCCGCCATGCCCGCCTCGGCGGCCACTGGTTGGGACCGGTGCGCGTCGTGGTGCTGGTGGTCCTCGGGCTGTTCGCCCTCGGAATGGTGCAGAAGCTGCCCTGCTACGACTGGGCGTGGTTCCGCGGAGCGGCCTCCCAGTACACGCACGCCTGCTACTCCGACATCCCGCACCTGTACTCCGCGCGCGGCTTCGCCGACGGCCTCGTGCCGTACTTCGACCGCTTCCCGGACCAGGACCCGAAGTACGGCGACATGCAGTTCCTGGAGTACCCGGTGCTGACCGGGGCCTTCATGCAGGTCGCCTCCTGGCTGACGCCGACCTCGGGCTCCCTCCAGCACCGCGAGCAGATGTACTGGATGGTCAACGCGGGCATGCTGATGGCCTGCGCGGCCGTGCTGGCCGTCTGCGTGGCCCGGACCCACCGCCGCAGGCCCTGGGACGCGCTGCTCCTCGCCCTGGCCCCCGCCTTCGCACTCAACGCGACGATCAACTGGGACCTGCCGGCCGTGGCCCTCACCGCCGTCGCCATGTTGATGTGGTCGCGCAGCCGTCCGCTGGCCGCCGGCGTCTTCATCGGTCTCGCCACCGCCGCCAAGCTCTACCCCGCCCTGCTGCTCGGCGTCCTGTTCGTGCTCTGTTGGCGGGCGGGGAAGTGGCGGGCCTTCGGCGCGGCGGCCGGCGGGGCCGTGGTCGCCTGGCTCGTGGTGAACGCGCCGATCATGTTGTTCGCCTGGGACGGCTGGAAGCGGTTCTACGTGTTCAGCCAGGAGCGACCGATCGACTTCGGCTCCGTGTGGCTGCTGATCTCCCAGCGCAGCGGCAACCCGCTGGAGGGCGCCAACACGTACGCGACGCTCCTCACGCTGCTGATGTGCCTGGCCATCGGTCTGCTGACGCTGACGGCGCCCAGGCGCCCCCGGTTCGCGCAGCTGGCCTTCCTGGTCGTCGCCGCGTTCATCCTGGCGAACAAGGTCTACTCGCCGCAGTACGTGCTGTGGCTCATCCCGCTGGCCGCGCTGGCCCGCCCGCGCTGGCGGGACTTCCTGATCTGGCAGGCGGGCGAGGTCGCGTACTTCCTGGGCATCTGGTTCTACCTCGCCTACACGAGCAGTGGGGACAAGCACCAGGGCCTGCCCCTGGAGGGCTATCAGTTCGCCATCGCCGCCCACCTGGTGGGCACGCTCTACCTCTGCGCGGTCGTGGTGCGGGACATCCTGCTGCCCGAACGGGACGTCGTACGGCGCGACGGCTCCGACGACCCGTCCGGCGGTGTCCTGGACGGGGCCGAGGACAGGTTCGTGCTCCCGAACGCAACGAAGGCGCCGCGGGAAGCGGCGCCTTCGCGGGGACAGCGGGTCGACTGGGGCACGAACCCCGGCGACTGATCGGGTCAGGCGTCGAGCACCCGGTCGAACTGGGTGGTGGTGTGGCGCAGGTGCGCCACCAGCTCGTCGCCGACCTTGGGCTCGGTCGCGTCCGAGGGCACGAACAGGATCGACACCTGCATGTGCGGGGGCTCGGCGAACCAGCGCTGCTTGCCCGCCCACACGAAGGGCGAAAGGTTGCGGTTCACCGTGGCCAGGCCGGCGCGGGCGACGCCCTTGGCGCGCGGCATCACCCCGTGCAGGGCCTTGGGGGCCTCCAGCCCCACCCCGTGCGAGGTGCCGCCCGCGACGACGACCAGCCAGCCGTCGGAGGCGGCCTTCTGCTGACGGTAACCGAAGCGGTCGCCCTTGGAGACCCGGGTGACGTCCAGGACCGCACCGCGGTACTGGGTCGCCTCGTGGTCGCCCAGCCACAACCGGGTACCGATGCGGGCCCGGAAGCGGGTCTGGGGGAACTGCTGCTGGAGCCGGGTCAGTTCCTCGGCCCGCAGGTGGCTGACGAACATGGTGTGCAGCGGCAGCCGGGCCGCGCGGAGCCGGTCCATCCAGCCGATGACCTCCTCGACGGCGTCCGAACCGTCGGGGCGGTCGAGCGGCAGGTGCAGGGCGAAGCCCTCCAGCCGGACGTCCTCGATCGCCGTCTGGAGCAGGCCCAGGTCCTGCTCGGAGACGCCGTGGCGACGCATCGAGCTCATGCACTCGATGACGACGCGGGCGCCGACCAGGCCCCGGACCCCGTCCACCGAGGACACCGAGCGGATCACCCGGTCCGGCAGCGGCACCGGCTCCTCGCCCCGCCGGAACGGGGTGAGGACGAGCAGGTCGCCGCCGAACCAGTCCTTGATGCTGGCGGCCTCGTACGTGGTACCGACGGCCAGGATGTCGGCGCCCATGCGGGTCGCCTCCTCGCACAGCCGCTCGTGTCCGAAGCCGTAGCCGTTGCCCTTGCAGACGGGGATCAGTCCGGGGAACTGGTCCGTGATCTGCTTCTGGTGCGCACGCCAGCGCGCGGTGTCGACGTAGAGCGTGAGCGCCATGCCCGTCCGGAACCTCTCTTGGTGGCTGCTTGGTGCAGCGGTGCGATGTGTGGGTGAGGGAGGGGATCAGCGGCGGGACATATACATGTCGAGCGCCTTGTGCAGCAGCTTGTTCAGCGGGAAGTCCCACTCGCCGACGTACTCGACGGCCTCGCCGCCGGTGCCGACCTTGAACTGGATGAGGCCGAACAGGTGGTCGTTCTCGTCCAGCGTGTCGCTGATGCCGCGGAGGTCGTAGACGCTCGCGCCGAGCGCGTACGAGTCGCGCAGCATGCGCCACTGCATCGCGTTCGACGGGCGGACCTCGCGCTTGTGGTTGGCGGAGGCGCCGTACGAGTACCAGACGTGCTGGCCGACGGTGAGCATCGTGGCGGCGGCCAGCGGCTCCCCCTCGTGCGTGGCGATGTACAGCCGCATCCGGTTCGGGTCCTCGGAGTTGAGGGCCGTCCACTGGCGCTGGAAGTAACTGAGCGGGCGCGGGCGGAACTTGTCGCGCTCGGCGGTGATCTCGTAGAGGTGCTGCCAGGTGGGCAGGTCCTCGTAGCCGCCCTGGACGACCTCGACGCCAGCCTTCTCGGCCTTCTTGATGTTGCGGCGCCACAGCTGGTTGAAGCCCTTGAGGACGTCGTCCAGCGAGCGGTTCGCCAGCGGCACCTGGAACACGTAGCGGGGCTGCACGTCGCCGAATCCGGCGCCGCCGTCCTCGGCCTGCTGCCAGCCCATGCGGCGCAGCTTGTCGGACACCTCGAAGGCGCGGGGCTCGATGACCGAAGCCTCGACGTCACGCAGGCGCTTGACCTCGGGGTCCTGGATGCCGGCCTTGATGGCGGCCGAGTTCCAACGGCGGATGACGACGGGCGGGCCCATCTTCACGGTGAAGGCGCCCTGGTGCTTCAGGTGCGCCAGCATCGGCTGGAGCCATTCGTCCAGATTGGGGGCGTACCAGTTGATGACCGGGCCCTCGGGAAGGTACGCGAGGTAGCGCTTCACCTTGGGCAGCTGGCGGTACAACACGAGCGCGGCACCGACGAGTTCGCCGGACGCGTCGAACCAGCCCAGGTTCTCGGAACGCCACTCGTTCTTCACGTCGGCCCACGCCGGGACCTGGCAGTGGCTCGCCGAGGGCAGGCTCTGGAGATATCCCAGATGCTGCTCTCGACTGATGGTCCTCAGGGACAGGCTCATGCGGGGCGTCTCCTCCGGCGGCTTCGCTGGCTATGGCGCGAAGCCTACTGCGACGTGGGCGCCACCCATCTGGGGGACGGGCCGGGCCCGGGCCGGTGGAAGCCGGCGCCCCGTCGCGGAGGTCCCCCGGTCAGCCCAGCCAGCCGCCGAAGAGGCCGCCGTGCGCCATGCCGAGGAAGAAGCCGATGGCAGCCGCGCCAAGGCCGATGATCAGCACGAAGCGTTCGCGTGTCGTGATGGAGATGAACTGTCCGTAGCCGCCGGTCAGGATCCCGATCAGTCCGGCCCACGAGCTGATCAGGTGCAGGTGGTGCCAGAACGCCGTGATGAACGCCACGGCGCCGAGTACGAGGGTGGCCGCCATCAGGGTGTCCTGGAGCGGGTGGGGCTTGCCGTCCGTCGCGAGGAGAGAGATGGGGGACTGCGGTCGCATTGCCTGTGCCATCGGAAGGCACCTCCTGGCTGGAGCAGAGCGGTGGGACGGGGCTGCCGCCGGTAGGCCGGGGCATAGCACCGAGCACACCCGATGCATACAGATTGTGGCCCCCTCCCGGCGGATTTCAACCGGAAGGAGTCGACGGGGTAGTCTGTACGGTCTGCGCGGTGTCTGTTCTCGGACGCCGTGCGCACGCATCACGACCCTCCTGCCACGGAACGACCGTGGCCGCTGAGTCCAAAGGAGGTGGGTTCCACATGCGTCACTACGAAGTGATGGTCATCCTCGACCCCGATCTCGAGGAGCGCGCTGTCTCCCCGCTGATCGAGAACTTCCTTTCTGTCGTCCGTGAGGGCAACGGAAAGGTCGAGAAGGTCGACACCTGGGGCCGTCGTCGTCTCGCTTACGAGATCAAGAAGAAGCCCGAGGGCATCTACTCGGTCATCGACCTGCAGGCCGAGCCTGCGGTCGTCAAGGAGCTTGACCGCCAGATGAACCTGAACGAGTCGGTTCTCCGGACCAAGGTCCTTCGCCCCGAGACCCACTGAACTTCGGTTCAGCGGTAATCGGGACCGAGTAGTACACAGCAGCCCAGCAGCACATCCCCGCCGAGAGGTTCATCCATGGCAGGCGAGACCGTCATCACGGTCGTCGGCAATCTCGTCGACGACCCCGAGCTGCGCTTCACCCCCTCGGGTGCGGCGGTCGCGAAGTTCCGTGTCGCGTCCACTCCCCGCATCTTCGACAAGCAGACCAATGAGTGGAAGGACGGCGAAGGCCTGTTCCTGACCTGCTCGGTCTGGCGTCAGGCGGCCGAGAACGTCGCCGAGTCCCTTCAGCGGGGCATGCGCGTCATCGTGCAGGGCCGGCTGAAGCAGCGGTCGTACGAGGACCGTGAGGGTGTCAAGCGCACGGTCTACGAGCTGGACGTCGAGGAAGTCGGCCCCAGCTTGAAGACCGCCACGGCCAAGGTCGCCAAGACCTCGGGTCGCGGAGGCCAGGGTGGATACGGCGGCGGTCAGCAGCAGGGTGGCGGCGGCGGCAACTGGGGCGGAGCCCCCGGTGGCGGCGGTGCGCCCCAGGGCGGCGGAGGTTCCTCCGACGACCCGTGGGCGTCCAGCGCGCCGGCTGCCGGTGGCCAGCAGCAGGGTGGCGGCGGGGGCGGTTGGGGCGGAAGCTCCGGCGGCTCCGGCGGCTCCGGCGGTGGCTACTCGGACGAGCCGCCCTTCTAGGGCAGCTCGCATCCACTTCTTGATCACACAGGAGAGACACAATGGCGAAGCCGCCTGTGCGCAAGCCTAAGAAGAAGGTCTGCGCGTTCTGCAAGGACAAGACCGCGTACGTGGACTACAAGGACACGAACATGCTGCGGAAGTTCATTTCCGACCGCGGCAAGATCCGTGCCCGCCGCGTCACCGGCAACTGCACGCAGCACCAGCGTGACGTCGCCACGGCAGTCAAGAACAGCCGTGAGATGGCACTGCTGCCCTACACGTCCACCGCGCGATAAGGAAAGGGTGACCGAATAATGAAGATCATCCTGACCCACGAGGTCTCTGGCCTCGGCACCGCCGGCGATGTCGTCGACGTCAAGGACGGTTACGCTCGCAACTACCTGGTCCCGCGTGGTTTCGCGATCCGCTGGACCAAGGGTGGCGAGAAGGACGTGGCACAGATCCGCCGCGCCCGCAAGATCCACGAGATCGCGACCATCGAGCAGGCCAACGAGTTCAAGGCCAAGCTCGAAGGTGTGAAGGTCCGTCTGGCCACCCGCGCGGGTGACGCCGGTCGTCTCTTCGGTTCCGTCACGCCGTCCGACATCGCCACGGCGATCGAGGCGTCGGGTGGCCCGAAGGTCGACAAGCGTCGCGTGGAGCTGGGCGCCCCGATCAAGACCCTCGGTTCGTACCAGGTCTCCGTGCGTCTGCACGCCGAGGTCGCCGCGAACGTGGGCATCGAGGTCGTCGCCGCCTAAGGGCAGCGCATGAAGGGCCGCACCCCTCAGGGGGTGCGGCCCTTCGTCATTTCCTGGTGCGCTCGGGGCGAGGGCGGGGTGACTGTTTCACGTGAAACAGGGGTGGGGGTGTTTCACGTGAAACGAGGTCGACCCGGCGCTTCCTGTTTCACGTGAAACGAGCGCGTCCCTGTTTCACGTGAAACGGCCGATGCGTTTCACGTGAAACGGCGGCCGGCAGGCCCCCTCCGCGAACTGGTCAGCGGGTGGCTCCGGCCACCAGCCACCGCCCGGAGCGGGCGCGCAGCTGGAGCGTGATCATGCGGACCACCATCATCAGTGTCATCGCCCACCAGAGAGTGGTGAGGCCCCCACCGAAGACGGGTACGAGCAGGGCCGCCGGGGCGAAGACGGCCAGTGTCACCAGCATGGCGCGGGCGAGGTAGGGCCCGTCCCCGGCGCCCATCAGGACCCCGTCCAGCACGAAGACGATCCCGGAGACCGGCTGGGACACGGCCACGACGAGCAGGGCCGGCAGCAGGACGTCCTCGACCACGGGATCGCTGGTGAAGAGCGGGATGAAGACCGGGCGGGCGACGACGACCAGCAGGCCGAGGACGATGCCCGAGACGATCCCCCACTGGACCATGCGGCGGCAGACCGCCCTGGCGCCCTCGGTGTCCCCGGCACCCAGGTAGCGGCCGATGATGGCCTGCCCGGCGATCGCGATCGCGTCCAGGGCGAAGGCGAGCAGGCTCCACAGGGACAGCAGGATCTGGTGGGCCGCGATGTCGGCGTCACCGAGCCGGGCGGCGACGGCGGTCGCGATCATCAGGATGGCCCGCAGGGACAGGGTGCGGACCAGCAGGGGCGCTCCCGCCCGGGCGCAGGCCCGGATGCCGGCCTTGTCGGGGCGCAGCGAAGCGCCGTGCCGTCGTGCTCCGCGGACGACCACGAAGAGGTAGGCGGCCGCCATCGCGAACTGGGCGATGACCGTGCCCCAGGCGGATCCGGCGATGCCGAGGCCGGCGCCGTAGACCAGGGCCACGTTGAGGACGCCGTTGAGCGCGAAGCCGCCGATGGCCACGTAGAGCGGTGTACGGGTGTCCTGGAGCCCGCGGATGACGCCGGTGGCGGCCAGCACCATGAGCATGGCCGGGATCCCGAGGGCGGAGATCCGCAGGTAGGTGATCGCGTACGGGGCGACGGTGTCGGACGCTCCGAAGAGGGACACCAGCCCGGGCGCGGTGGGCAGGATCACGGCCGCCACGGCCGTACCGAGCAGGAGTGCGAGCCAGATGCCGTCCATGCCCTGTCGGATGGCGGCCGGGAGGTCGCCCGCTCCGACGCGCCGGGCCACTGCCGCGGTGGTCGCGTAGGCGAGGAAGACGAAGACGCTCACTCCGGTCATCAGGAGTGCGGCGGCGATGCCGAGGCCGGCCAGCTGGGGGGTGCCGAGGTGTCCCACGATGGCGCTGTCTGCCATCACGAACAGGGGTTCGGCCACGAGTGCGCCGAAGGCTGGGACGGCGAGGGCGAGGATCTCGCGATCATGCCGTCTCGGGGCAGCCTTGGCAGCTGGGGGGGCCTGTGTCATGCGCTCAATCCAATCTTCCACAGGTAATGGATGCAAGCTTTTTTGGATCCTTACCGAGGCGCTGACTTGCGGGTTCTTCGCACCCCATTGGAGGCGATCTTGAGACAGTGGCCAAGAATTTTCTCCCGCTGTCTCGCGGAGCGAGAAAACAGCAGGTCAGGCGGGGTGCTGACAGGGGTCGGGTGATTTTGTCCACAGCGTCGTCCCCCGGTCCGTACACAGCTTCTGGCGACTTACCCACAGCATTGGCGCCGTCGTCCACATCTCATCCACACAGCCTGTGGATAACAAGATTGGCTGACGCCGCCCGCGGCCCTACCGTTGAGCGTTGCCCGACGCGCCACAGCCGATCCGGGTGCCCCAAATGTCAGAGCCGTGTCGTAGAAAGAGTGGCACGGCGAGGTCCGCGCAGCGGACGGGAGGAGGCGGCCCGGTGAACATGCCCGAGCCCATGGACGACCCCTGGGCCGACAGCGGTCCCAGTGACCGTCTGCCCGCCCGTCAGCGCCGCGGCGGCGAGGGTGGTGGCCGCAGGGACAAGCAGGACGACGCCGGCCGCGAGGGCGGCTCCTGGGACGGCGGCGGGGGCGGCTTCGAGCGGGTTCCTCCGCAGGACCTCGACGCCGAACAGTCCGTGCTCGGCGGCATGCTGCTCTCCAAGGACGCCATCGCCGACGTGGTCGAGGTCCTCAAGGGCCACGACTTCTACCGTCCCTCGCACGAGACGATCTACCAGGCCATCCTCGACCTGTACGCCAAGGGCGAGCCGGCCGACCCGATCACCGTCGGCGCGGAGCTGACCCGGCGCGGTGAGATCAGCAAGGTCGGCGGGGCCTCCTACCTGCACACCCTGGTCCAGTCCGTGCCCACCGCGGCGAACGCGGAGTACTACGCGGAGATCGTCCACGAGAGAGCCGTCCTGCGGCGCCTCGTCGCCGCCGGTACGAAGATCACGCAGATGGGATACGCGGCGGACGGCGACGTCGACGAGATCGTCAACAGCGCCCAGGCCGAGATCTACGCCGTCACGGAACAGCGGACCTCCGAGGACTACCTGCCGCTGGGCGACATCATGGAGGGCGCCCTCGACGAGATCGAGGCGATCGGGTCCCGCAGCGGCCAGATGTCGGGCGTACCCACCGGGTTCACCGACCTCGACTCCCTCACCAACGGCCTCCACCCGGGCCAGATGATCGTCATCGCCGCACGTCCCGCGATGGGCAAGTCCACGCTCGCGCTGGACTTCGCGCGGGCCTGCTCCATCAAGGCCAATCTGCCCAGCGTCATCTTCTCCCTGGAAATGGGCCGCAACGAGATCGCGATGCGCCTGCTCTCGGCGGAGGCCCGCGTGGCGCTGCACCACATGCGTTCGGGCACGATGACCGACGACGACTGGACCCGACTCGCACGCCGGATGCCCGACGTCTCGGCCGCGCCGTTGTACATCGACGACTCCCCGAACCTGTCGATGATGGAGATCCGGGCCAAGTGCCGCCGGCTCAAGCAGCGCAGCGACCTCTCCCTCGTCGTCATCGACTACCTCCAGCTGATGCAGTCGGGCGGCTCCCGCCGTCCGGAGAGCCGCCAGCAGGAGGTCTCGGACATGTCCCGAAACCTCAAGCTGCTGGCCAAGGAGCTGGAGGTGCCGGTGATCGCGCTCTCCCAGCTGAACCGTGGTCCCGAGCAGCGCACCGACAAGAAGCCGATGGTCTCCGACCTCCGTGAGTCGGGCTCCATCGAGCAGGACGCCGACATGGTGATCCTGCTCCACCGTGAGGACGCCTACGAGAAGGAGTCCCCCCGCGCGGGCGAGGCGGACCTGATCGTGGCCAAGCACCGAAACGGCCCCACGGCCACCATCACCGTCGCCTTCCAGGGCCACTACTCCCGCTTCGTGGACATGGCCAACACGTAGACCGCGTCAGGCGCGGGTTCTCGGATCCCGCTGGAATCGTTGATCCGGCGGATCAACCGGACCAACGCCACCGTGGAGATGGGTCCGGACGGCACGCTCACCGATGCCCTTGCCCGCCGGGACGTGCTGAGGTTGCGTCACTCCGTGGTCACCGCGGCGGCGGACGCGGCGGCGGGCAAGGACGAGCGGGGATACGGGCGACAGCTTCGGTCCGAGTTGATGATGCTGTCCGCGCTTCCGGTCGCGGAACTGCGCGGTAGGCGGATGCGCTCGCCCGGGACATCCGTGAGATCGATATGCGGATCCAGCGTACGAACTGGGAGGCCGATCTGCTGGACTGAGCCGTCCGGCCGGTGGCGACGATGTGGAGCAGGTAGCAGTTTCGGGGGCGTGCACACACCGAGGGCTGGCGGTTCCCCAGCTCCTTCTTGGCGCGTGAAGAGCAACGCGGGGTTCGACTCCCCCTCAACAGCGCAGCTCAGCATCGCGTACAGGTAAAGGTGCACCACGCACAGCACATCACCACGTGCAGACCCGACACTGCGACGGTGGGTTCGGGGTCTTCCACATCGCAGCACCGCAGGGTGCGGGCCTACGGCCGGGCAGTCGTGCTGACCTCGGACGACGGGGGAAACGAGAGGTGCTCCTTCGCGCGGTTGTGGTACCCAGGGATCATGGACGCTCTCTCTGAAGACCTGGAACTGCTCCCCGAGACCCGGCGCGCGCTGCGGCACCGGATCGCCGTCGCGCAGAGCGAGGGCCGGGCGCCCTCCGTGGTGGCGGCGGTCGTGCGCGGCGGCGACGTGGTCTGGGAAGGGTCCCGTACCTCCGTCGAAGGACACGGACCGGACGGGAACGTGCAGTACCGGATCGGCTCGATCACCAAGACGTTCACCGCCGTCCTGGTGCTGAGGCTGCGCGACGAAGGGCTGCTCGGCCTGTCGGACCCGCTGGAGAAGCATCTGCCCGGGACGGGTGTCGGCGAGGTGACCGTCGCCCAACTGCTGTCCCATGCGGGCGGGCTGGCCGCCGAGACCCCCGGCGCGTGGTGGGAGCGCAGTCCGGCGACGCTGCGGCCGGAACTCGCCGACGTACTGGGTGACGAGCCGTTCAAGCACTCCCCCGGCAGCCGGTTCCACTACTCCAACCCCGGCTACACCTTGCTGGGTTCGCTGGTCGAGGCGCTGCGGGGGAAGCCGTGGGAGGACGTTCTGCGCGCCGAGGTGCTGGAGCCGCTCGGCCTGGACCGGACGAGCGGCAGGCCGCAGGCTCCGCACGCGGGGGGTTGGGCCGTGCACCCGTGGGCCGACGTGATGATGCCCGAACCCGTCGAGGACCTCGGCCTGATGGCCGCGGCCGGGCAACTGTGGTCCACGACGAAGGATTTGGCTCGCTTCGCCGACTTCCTGCTCCGCGGTGACGAACGGGTGCTGAGCGCCGCGACGGTACGGGAGATGCGGACCCCGGTCGCGCCGCCGGAGCCCGGCGCCGCGGATTCCGGGTACGGGCTCGGTGTTCAGCTGGCCACGAACGGGGGCCGCCGACTGGTCGGGCACGGCGGTTCCCTTCCGGGCTTCGTCGCCGGCCTGTGGCTGAGCGAGGCCGACGACCTGGCCGCCGTCGTGCTGGCGAACTGCACGTCGGGGCTGCCGCCGACGACCGTCGCCATGGACCTGCTACGGATCGTCGCCGACGCGGAACCGCGCCTCCCCGAGCCGTGGCGTCCCTCCGGAGAGGCCGACCGGGTGCCGGTGGAGCTGACCGGGCCCTGGTACTGGGGGACTTCGCCGCACGTGCTGCGGCTGCGGTACGACGGCTCCCTGGAGCTGGGCCCGGTGGGGGCCACCGGTCGCACGGCCCGCTTCCGTGCGGAGCCCGACGGGACGTGGACCGGTCTCACCGGCTACTACGCGGGCGAGACACTGCGGGCCGTACGCCGTGAGGACGGCTCGGTGAGCCACCTCGACCTGGCGTCGTTCGTCTTCACCCGGGAGCCCTACGACGCCCAGGCCCCGGTGCCCGGGGGCGTGGACCCCCAGGGCTGGCGGGGCATCGGCTGAATCCGGGGCGGGGACCAGGGGTGCGGGCTGTCGGCTGCGGGGCTCAGCCGACGAGTTCGCGCTCCAGCGGAGTGCGGAAGCGCGGGGTGACCCGGGCGTCGCCCACCCACGCGGCGAGCCGGTCGGCCTCGGCGGTGACCGCCTCCTCGGCGTCGCGGCCACGGTCGACGAGCAGTCGCCAGACGATCGCGCCGTTCGGCCGCTGGGCCCAGCCGCCGATGACCTCGCCGTTCCACCACACGGTCGGGCCGATGTTGCCCGCGTAGTCGAACAGGGCGCCGCGGTGGGCCGGGTCGAGATGGAAGCCGCGGTCGGACCAGCCCATGCCGCTGGGGTCGAGGCCGGGCAGCAGGGCCGCCCAGGGCTCGGGAGCGGGTTCGGGGGCGGTGTCCCCGGAGAGGACCAGGGCCGTCCCCCCGCCTTCCAGGAGGACCTGTTCGGGACCGACGGCGACCAGCGCCTTGCGTACGTCGGTCAGCGTCCAGCCGGTCCACCACTTCAGGTCGGCCTCGGTGGCCGGGCCGTAGGCATGGAGCCAGCGCCGGGCGATCTCGGCGCGTGCCTCGGCGGCCGGTACCTCGGGCCAGGGCCGGGTGTGGACCCAGCGGTACTGGCTCGACGTCCACGACCCGCGCGGGCGGTCCCGGCGGATGCGGCCGTCGGCGGCCAGGAGGCGTATGACGCGGGTGGTGACCCCGGTCTCGGTCTCGTACTTCTTGCCCCGGCCCACGGTGATCTTCTGCTGGAGGTCGGGGACGACGGCGGACAGCCCGCTGCCGGTCAGGGGGCCGTGGGCGTCGAGGGCGTCCAGGGCGGTGGCCTCGGTGCGGGCCAGCCAGTCGGCGTCCAGTCCCCGGCCGTCCTCGGCGAGGTGCTTGAGGAGGGTCCGCCGCTCCTTGGCGGCGATGCCCCGCGCGGTGGACGCGTCGACGTGGGGCGCGAGCTCCGCGGAGACGGCGAACAGCGTGTTGCGCATGCTGAGCAGGCGGACCAGGCTGACGTCCTCGTAGAGGGCCCGCTCGATCGTCTCCGGACCGCCTCCGACCAGCCGGGCACGGGCGGAGAGGTAGATCGTCGCGGCGTCGGTGGCGTGCAGGGCGACCACCGCGTCGGCTGCCTCGGGCACGGTGGCGGCGTGGGCCGAGGGGGCCAGCCGGTGGCGGCGGCCGAGCCGGTGGCGACGCTCGACGGTGGTCACGATCGGGAGGCTGGGGCTCATCCTCCCGATCGTAGGGCGGGCCGCCGCCGGGAGCCCGGCCCTTGCCGCGTCGCTCAGAGCTGGAACTTGAACCCGACGTGGGAGGCAGTGAAGCCGAGCCGCTCGTAGAAGCGGTGGGCTTCGGTGCGGGTCACATCGGAGGTGAGCTGCACCAGCAGGCAGTTCTCCTGTCGGGACCGGTCGATCGCCCATTCGATGAAGCGGGTGCCGAGGCCGCTGCCCCGTTCGTCGGCGTGGACGCGGACGCCTTCGATGATCGCGCGGGTGGCCCCCGTGCGGGAGAGTCCCGGGACGAAGGTGAGCTGGAGGGTGCCCACCACGCGTTCGCCGCGAACGGCGACGACGATGTGCTGGTTGGGGTCGTCGGTCAGGCGCTTGAGGGCGGCCACGTACGGCGCGAGGTCGTCCGGGGTCTCCCGGTCGGCGCCGAGCGGGTCGTCCGCGAGCATCTCGACGATGGCCGGCAGATCGGCCTCGGTGGCGGGGCGGATGCTCAGCTCGTGGGTTTCGGTCATGGTGCGCTGTTCCTTCTGTCAGCCGGCCGCGACGGTCAGGGGGGCCCAACGACGGGTCCAGTCGCCGGGCAGGCCGGGGATGTTCCGGGTCATGACGGCGTTGAACGCCACCGATGCGAGGCCCCGTTCCTTGAGCCAGGCGAGGAGTTCCTCGTGGCGTACGTCGACGTCGGTGCGCAGGGGCCGGTCGGTGGTGGCCGCCAGCGCGGTCACGAGTGCCCGGGCGCTCGCGGTGTCGCGGGCGATCAGCGGGCCCACGACATGGGTGTCCATGTTGGGCCAGATGGCCGCGTACCCGACGAGCTCGCCCCGACCGTTCTCCATGACGAGGATCCGGTCGGCGAACGCGGGCAGGCGAATGATCAGGTGGGTGCGGTCGGTGCCGAACACCTCGGTGTCCAGTCGGATGATGCCCGGGATGTCGTCGGAGGTGGCCGGGCGGACGGTTTCGCCGTTCGGGAGCGGATCACCGCCGGTGGGGCGGAAGGTGCCCACCAGCATTTCGGCACGACCCGTCGTGTCGAAGCCGAGCTCCTCGTACAGGGGCCGGCCGTACGGTGTGGCGTGCAGGGTGAGGGGGATGCCCGCCAGAACCTCGTCGCAGACGTGGGTCATCAGGCGGCGGCCCAGGCCCCTGCGGGCGTAACGGTCCGCGACGAGGACCATGCCGATGGCCGCGAGGTCCGGCTTGACCCTGCTGGGGCCGTAGCGGGTGACGACGCAGGCGGCGGCGAGTCCTTCGCCGTCGGGGGCGTCGATTCCGTAGGCGTCGCCCGCGGCGAGGAGCAGTCCCCACTTGTGGTTCTCGCGGGGCCAGCCGCGGTCCTCGGACAGATCGGCGCAACGACGGAGATCGTCCGTGGTGAGCAGGCGGATCGGCAGTTCGATGAGCGGTGGTGGTGTCACCTGCCCAGCCTGGATCATGGGCCGGGTGGCCGTCCAGGGGGTATGGCTGCGCGGCCGCCACCGACGTTTCACGTGAAACCGTTGAGGTTCAGGGGTACGCGGCCATCCTTCCCGTGACACAGTCGCTGGTTTCACGTGAAACAGGCGGCCCCGTTTCACGTGAAACACGCTGTTTCACGTGAAACGGAGCGGCTAGCCTCGACGACCATGACAGCGCTGCACCTTTTCGATCTCGACGGGACCCTGATGTTCGGCTCGGCCGCGCCGGTCGAGATCTCCCGGCAGCTCGGCATGGGGGTTGAAATCGCCCAACTGGAGCGGTCCTTCGCCGCATACGAGATCACCCCCCACCAGTTTTCGGCAGCGGTACGGGAGCTGTGGTCGGAGCTGACGCCCGCCCACGTGCGGGCGGCGTTCGACGGGTCTCCGTGGCTGGCCGGCATCCGGGACGTCTGGCAGGAGATCCGCGAGCGCGGGGACTACTGCGCGGTCATCTCGCTGTCCCCCTCGTTCTTCGTCGAACTCTTGCTGGAGTGGGGCGCCCATGCCGCCCACGGCTCGGTCTTCCCCCAGGTGCCCTTCACCCGGCCCGTCGACCTCGCGGGGATCCTGACACCCGAGGGCAAGGTGGGCATCGCCGACCAACTGTGCGCACGGTTCGGCGTGACCCGGGGCGACTGCGTCGCGTACGGGGACTCGCTGACCGACACCATGCTCTTCGAGGCCGTTCCGAAGTCGGTGGCGGTCAACGCTCGTCCGTACCTGGCCGAGCGGGCGACGTACGTCTACGAGGGCCGCGACCTCCGCGAGGCCTATCAGCTCGTGGGGGTGGCCCGCCCGTAAGTTGAGGCATCTTAAGGGGAAGGAGGGTTCGAAACGCAGATTTTTCCCATTCCCCCGCAGTGCTCTTGATCGGCCGGCACGCTGTGAACCCCGGAACCACGGATTCGAGGCCGTGGCGCGCGCACACCGACCGAGATGCTCGAAGCGAGGCACCGCATGGACGCTCCGCCCACCAGATCGGCCAGACCGACAGGCCGGATACCCTCCGGGGGCGGTGCGAAGGAGCCCTCCCCGGACGCCGTGCTCATCCACCGGACCCTTGCCGAGATCGCACCCGTCGCCGACAAAGTCACCTCGTACTTCTACGCCTTGGTCTTCACCGGGCACCCCGAGGTGCGGGGGATGTTCCCCGCCGCCATGGACATCCAGCGCGACCGGTTGCTGAAGGCGCTGCTGACCGCCGCCGAGCACATCGACGATCCGGACGTGCTCGTCCCGTACCTACGCCGACTGGGCACGGGGCACCGCAAGTACGGGACCATGGCCGGTCACTACCCGGCGGTGGGAGAGGCCCTGATCGGGGCGCTGTCCCGGTACGCCGAGTTCACCTGGGGGCCGGAGACCCAGGCGGCCTGGGTCCGCGCGTACACGGCCATCTCGCAGATCATGATCGACGCAGCGGCCGAGGACGAGGTGAAGGCGCCCGCCTGGTGGCACGCTGAGGTCGTCTCGCACGACCTGCGCACCTCGGACATCGCGGTGCTGACGGTCCGCCCCGACCAGCCGTACCCCTTCCTGGCGGGCCAGTACACGAGCCTGGAGACCCCGTGGTGGCCACGGGTCTGGCGGCACTACTCCTTCGCCTCGGCGCCGCGCGCCGACGGCCTCCTCTCCTTCCACGTCAAGGCCGTACCGGCCGGCTGGGTCTCCAACGCCCTCGTCCGACACGCACAGCCGGGCGACGTGCTGCGGCTCGGGCCGCCGGCGGGATCGATGGTGGCGGACCACACGACCGACAACGGCATGCTCTGTCTGGGCGGCGGCACGGGTATCGCCCCCATCAAGGCGTTGATCGAGGACGTCGCCGAGCACGGCGAGCGACGGCCCATGGAGGTCTTCTTCGGGGCGCGCAGCGACAACGACCTCTACGACAAGGACACCCTGCTGGGGTTGCAGCGCTCCCACCCGTGGCTGTCGGTGCGCCCGGTCGTGGGTGGTGGCCTGGACGGGCAGCTGCCACAGGCCGTCGGTGAGCACGGGCCCTGGAGCTCGTACGACGCCTTCGTCTCGGGGCCGCCGGCGATGATCCGCAGTGGTGTGGACGCCTTGAAGCGGATCGGCATCCCCGGGGAGCGGATCCGCTACGACGCGTACGAGGAGCTGGCGGGCGTAGCCGGCTGAGCCCGGTACGGGCCCGCCGGCTCCCCGGCGTGCTCAGCCCAGGTCGGGGGCGTGCATCGCGCGCACCCCCTCGATGTTTCCGTCGAGGTAGTGCCGCAATGACAGCGGTACGAGGTGGACGGCGGCGATCCCGACCCGGCTGAAGGGGACGCGGACGATCTCGTACTCGCCCTCGGGTTCGTCGATCTCGGGGCCGTGGCGCTGGGAGAGGTCCATCGATTCGAGATGGCAGACGAAGAAGTGCTGCACTTTCACGCCGGTCACTCCCCCGGCGGCGATGTGCTCGACGGTGTCGACGAAGCAGGGCACCACATCGGTGATCTTGGCGCCGAGTTCTTCGTGGACCTCGCGGTGCAGGGCTTCCACGACGGTGTCGTCCGAGGGCTCCACCCCGCCGCCCGGGGTGACCCAGTACGGGTCGAGGCCGGGCTTGGTGCGCTTGATGAGGATCAGGTCGCCACCGTCGAGCAGGATCGCGCGGGCGGTGCGTTTGACCACGGGTCGTTCGGTCATGGGAGAAGAGTGGCCCGGTGGGCACCGTCTGAAACGCACCGCAGTCCGAAAACGGGGGGCTCACCAGTGCGCGGCGGCGCGTAACCGGTGGGCGGGGTCGACGAGGGCGGCCCCATGGGGCACCGCGACCAGTACCAGTTCCTCGTCGCACGGGGTGGAAGCCGCGAACAGCCCGCCGCGTGGTCGGGACGTCGTGACGACGAGGTCGTGCCGGCCGGAGCCCAGCACGTCAGGGTCGCCTCCGCGCCGGTGTATTGGCCTTGTTCGTGTGGTTCTGCACTTCCGGAACCCGGGGCGGTCCGAGCCACCAGGGGGAGGCTCGGACCGTTTCCCGTGTCGTTCAGGACGTGGAAGCCGCGCGGTCAAGGGCCCGCAGCACATCGGCGACGAGGTCCTCGGGGTCCTCGGCTCCGGCGGAGAACCGGATGAAGCCCTCCGGCACGGCGTCGCCGCCCCAGCGCCCGCGCCGCTCGGCCGTGGAACGCACTCCGCCGAAGCTCGTGGCGTCCTCGACCAGGTGCAGGGCGGCCATGAAGCGTTCCGCGTGCGCGCGGTCGGGCAGTGTGAAGGAGACCACCGAGCCGAATCCGGACATCTGCCGGGCCGCCGTCTTGTGGGACGGGTCCGAGGGGAGGCCGGGATAGCGAAGGCCTGTCACCTCGGCGCGGTCGGCGAGAGCTTCGGCGAGCGCGAGGGCGTTGCCCCACTGGCGCTGGGCGCGCAGTTGGATCGTCGCCAACGAGCGGTGGGCGAGCCAGGCCTCCATGGGACCGGGAATGGCTCCGACGATCTTGCGCCAGCGGCGGACGCCCGCCGCGAGCGCGGGGTCCCGGCAGACGACGTAGCCCAGCAACAGATCGCCGTGGCCGGTGAGGCCCTTGGTACCACTGGCGACGGAGAAGTCCGCGCCGAGTTCCAGCGGCCGCTGCCCGAGCGGCGTGGCGAGGGTGTTGTCGACGGCGACCAGGGTGCCGCCGGCGTGCGCGGCCTCCACGAGACGGCGTACGTCGCACACGTCGAGCCCCGGATTGGAGGGGGTTTCGATCCACAGGAGGCGGGCGCCGTCGAGCACCGTCAGCTGGGCGTCGCCGCCGGTCGGGGCGGTGCGCACCACGATCCCGTACGCCTCCAGCTGCTCCCGGAGCAGCGGCAACGCCTGGTAGCCGTCGTCGGGCAGGACGACGGTGTCGCCGGTGCGGGCCTGGGAGAGGAGTACGGCGGAGATCGCCGCCATGCCGGAGGCGAAGACGATGGTCTCCACGCCGTCCTGCCCGGGAGCCTCCAGTTCGCCGATGGCGCGTTCCAGCAGGGTCCACGTGGGGTTGCTGTCTCGGCCGTAGGTGTACGGGCCCGTCACGTCCCCGGGGAGGTGGAAGTGGGCGGCGAACACGGGACCGGGCAGGGTCGGTTCGTTCTTCACGGCTTCCGGGAATCCGGCGCGCACGGCCCGGGTTCCGTCGCCGTACCGGTCCGTCGTGGCGCTCTCGCCGGCGGGATGGTCGTTCACGGGGTGTGCTCCTTCACCGCGGTGCGTACCGCGTCCAGCAGGCCGGGGCTCGCGGCCTCGACCAGTTCCAGGCATTCCTCGAACCCGTCGAACGGGCCGTAGTACGGGTCCGGTACGTCCAGTGCGTCCGGTGCGCGGTCCGGCGCGGCCGCGGGGTCGTAAGAGCGCAGCAGCCGGACCTTGGCGGCGGCCCCGGGGTTCGGCGCGAGGGTCCGCAGGTCCTTCAGGTGGCCGGCGTCGAGCGCGATGACGAGGTCGCGGCGGTCGAACCAGGAGGCCCGGAACTGTCGGGCCCGGTGGTCCTGCTCGTACCCGGCGGCCTCCAGCACGGCCACGGTGCGCGGATCGGCGCCGTCGCCCTCGTGCCATCCGCCGGTGCCGGCGCTGTCCACCTCGACCAGGCCCTCCAGCCCGGCCTCGACGACGTGGGCGCGGAAGACCGACTCGGCCATGGGCGAGCGGCAGATGTTTCCGGTGCAGACGAAACAGACGCGGTACATCGTCGGCCGGTCAGTTCTTGTCGGGCAGGGCCAGGTTCACGGCCCAGGAGACGACGGAGATGATCAGGCCGCCGAGGACCGCGGTCCAGAAGCCGTCCACGTGGAAGCTCAGGTCGAACTGCTGCGCCAGCCAGGAGGTCAGGAGCAGCATCAAGGCGTTCACGACCAGGGTGAACAGGCCCAGGGTGAGCACGAAAAGGGGGAAGGAGAGCAGCTTCACCACGGGCTTGACGAGGAAGTTGACCAGGCCGAAGACCAGCGCGACCAGGATCAGGGTGAGGGTGCGTCGGCCGGTGCTGCTGCCGTCGTCGAGCGTGATGCCCGAGAGCAGCCAGATGGCCACGGCCAGGGCCGCCGCATTGGCGACCGTCTTGACTACGAAATTCGTCATGTGTCTGATCGTGGCAGAGAAGATCCTGGTCGAACATCAGCGGATCCCACGGCAGTAGCGAACGAGGGGCACAGCAACCATGAAGGCCTTCCGGCTGGATGAGCTCGAAGCGGAGAGAGCGGCCAACGACGGCGCCTACCTGCAATTCCTGCGGGAACGGAACATGTCGGCGGGGCTCTACGCCCTCGACGCGGGTCAGAGCGATCCGCAGCAGCCCCACCAGCAGGACGAGGTGTACGTCGTCGTCAGCGGGCGGGCTTCGATCACGGTCGGGGAGGAAACGACGGTGGTGGCCAACGGCAGCGTCGTCTACGTACCGGCCGGGGTGCCGCACAAGTTCCACCACATCACCGAGCCCCTGAAGGTGCTGGTCGTGTTCTCCCCGCCGGAGGGCTGAGGGCGCGGGGCCGGGGCTGTCTTCCCGGGGGTCGGTGCCCGGCCCCCCTAGGGGGCGGATCAGGGGGTTCCGGGGGCTCCCGGCACCCCGGCCGTGGCCGCCGGCTCCTAGCATCGGGAGCAGGAAGTCACGGATGAGGAAGAGGTAGAAGACATGGACGGGATCCGAGCGGTATTCGCGGGCATGCCCTGGTGGGTCAAGTGGATCGCCGTTCCGGTGCTGGCCATCCTGGTGTTCGGCGGGGTGATCACCAGCATCATCGGCACGCTGATCGGCCTCGTCTTCAAGCTGCTGCTCTTCGTCGCGCTCGTCGGCGGTCTGATCTTCGTGGTCAAGAAGTTCACCGGCAGCGGATCGAAGGCCTCCTCTTCCTCCTCCGAGTGGTAACGAACCCGCGACCCGGGCGATAGGGATTGACCCAAGCGGGGGAACGCGACACGGCAAACCGCCCACACCGCTGGAATCGGCGGATAGGGTCGCAATCCGTGTCGCTCCCCTGGGCACGTCAGCCCGGTACTCCGCTCCGGACGGGCGGTCGGGTCCGGAGCGTCCGAGCAACACCCCCAGGAACGACGGCACACGCGGGGGCGGCCCCCGCAGGGCGGGCCCCCAAGCCCGCCGCCACGCCTGGGGGTGAGCTTTGTCTTCGGTTCACAATGCCGGTGTGCCGACTCTGATCGGTTCGGTGCAGCGAGCGCTGAGGCTGCTGGAAGCGGCGGGCTCCCACGCTGGGGGAGCTCCGGCGAAACAACTCGCGCGCGAAGCCGGGCTGCAGCTCCCCACCGCGTACCACCTCCTGCGCACCCTCACCCACGAGGGCTATCTGCGCCGCGAGGGAGGGGTGTTCGTCCTCGGACCCGCCGCCGGGCGGCTGGCCGGTGCCGGACTTCAGCAGAAACGTCGCAGCATGATCCTCGACTCCCTCGCGCACTTCCGTGACGCGATCGGAGCCCCCGTCTACTTCGCGGTCTACCGCGAGGGTGAGATCGAGGTCGTGGGCGTCTCGGACACACCCGCCTTCCCCGCCTGCGAGGAGTGGGCCGACTTCCGGGAGACCGGCCACGCGCACGCCATCGGCCAGTGCCTGCTGGGCCAGCTCGACGAAAAATCGCGCAAGGACCACTACGACCGTCACCCGGTCGAGGGCATCACCCCGTACACCGTGCGCGACCTCCACGCACTGGAACAAAGAATCGCTTCCCTGGAGCGGATGCAGCCGGTTACGGAGCGTCAGGAGTACGCGTTGGGTACGGTGTGCGCCGCCATCCCGATCACAGCGGGCGATACCGCCGCAACCATGGCCATTTCGCTCCCCGCGCACCAGGAAAACCGGTTGCCCCATGCGATGGAACGGCTGCGGAGTGAAGTAGGCGCGCTGTTGAGCACCCTCTCGTTCTCTATCAGTATCTGAAAACTCACTCCTTGTGATCTCCCAGCGCTTCCACCACTCTTGTCAAGAGGGCTTGGGGGACCATTCCTGGCCACTTCCACTACAGCGGGGTAGGCAATGCGCGAGTCGGTACAGGCAGAGGTCATGATGAGCTTCCTCGTTTCCGAGGAACTCTCGTTCCGAATCCCGGTGGAACTCCGGTACGAAGCTCGTGACCCCTACGCAGTACGCCTCACCTTCCACCTTCCCGGAGACGCGCCCGTGACCTGGGCGTTCGGCCGGGAACTGCTTCTCGACGGCATCAACAAGCCGTGCGGTGACGGCGATGTGCACATCGCCCCCAGCCACCCGGACGAGCTGTCCGACGTCCACATCCGTCTCCAGGTCGGCGGGGACCGGGCGCTGTTCCGCGCCGGCGCGGCGCCGCTCGTCGCCTTCCTCGACCGCACGGACCGGCTTGTTCCGCTCGGTCAGGAGCGCAACCTGGGTGATTTCGAGGGAGATCTCGACGAGGCGCTCGACAAGATCCTCGCCGAAGCCCAGCACAACGAACGGAACGCCGGCTGAGGGAGGCACCCCCCACCCGTCGCTCAGCGCTTGCGTCGCCGCCCCTTGCCGCCGCGGACCGGCCCCGAAGCCGCCGCGGCGGCCGGGGCGCCCGGCCGGTCCGCCGAGACCACCAGTGCGGCCAGGGCCGTCGTCACGGGCACCGACGCGACGAGGCCGATCGAGCCCACGAGGGTCCGTACGATCTCCTCCGCCACCAGTTCGCTGTTCGCCACCGCTCCTATGCTGCTGTTGGCGATCGAGAACAGCAACAACAGGGGCAACGCGGCGCCCGCGTAGGCGAGTACGAGGGTGTTCACCACGGAGGCGATGTGGTCGCGGCCGATCCTGATCGCCGCCCCGTACAAGGCGCGCGGCCCCATCTTCGGGTCGGCCTGGTGGAGTTCCCACACCGCCGAGGTCTGGGTGACCGTCACGTCGTCGAGTACGCCGAGCGAGCCGATGATCACACCTGCGAGCAGCAAACCGCTCATGTCGATGTCGGGGTAGAGACCGTGGATCAGGCCGGTGTTGTCATCGGTGTTGCCGCTCAGGAACGCCCAGTCGATGAACACCGAGCCCAACAGGCCGATCAGCAACAGCGAGACGAGCGTGCCGAGAACGGCGACCGAGGTCCTCGCCGTCAGCCCGTGGCACATGTAGAGGGCGATCAGCATGATCGCGCTGGCTCCGACGATCGCGACGACCAGGGGGTTCGAGCCCTGCAGGATCGCCGGGAGGATGAACAGGGTCAGGATCGCGAAGCTGATCACGAGGGCGATGAGGGCGAACAGTCCCCGCAGTCGGCCGACCACGACGACGGCCACCGCGAAGATGCCGGCCAACAGCGCCATCGGCAGCTTCCGGTTCACGTCGATCACCGAGTACTGGAGGTCCCGCGGGGCGTCCGGCGCGTGGGCGACGACCACCTCCTGGCCCTGCTCCAACTGCCGCGGCGCCCCCGGCTGGACGATCTCGAAGAAGGCGCGCCCCTTGTCCGGACCGCTGCCGACCACGACGGTGGCCTTCTTGCAGTCGCCGTTCTGCGCGGCGTCCGCCTCGCGGCCCTGGGGGGTCGTGAGGTCGCCCGTCGCCGGTACCTGCGAGGCGTTCACCGATTTGCAGTCGACGCTTTCGAGCGCGACGACCTGCCCCTGCTGGGTCTGCCGGTCGAAGCCCACGCCGGTCCGCTCGTGGGCGGGTGCGCCGCCCGGCCACAGGACCGCCATGCCGATGAAGACGGCCGCGGCGAAGGGGATCAGCACCGCGGCGATGACCTTGCGCAGGTGCTGGGAAACGGGAGCCGCCGGCCCGTGACTGTGGCTGTGGGAATGGCCTGGGGCGGGCACGGCCGCATGCCCGTGGGGTGCGGGCTCATGGTCGTGGTGACCCGTGGGTTCGGTGGGCTCGGTGGGGGGCTGCGGCGAGGACGTCACCGGCAGATCATCGCAAGAGATGAGGGGGCCCACTGTTCAGCACGCCACAGATGACGCTAGCGTGGGGGCACCTTTGCACAACGCGGGAGCTCGGAGCACCGGGCTGAGAGGGCGCTGATCACCGTACGCACATGAGAACGCGTACGGGAAGAGGCTGCGTCGACCGCCGAACCTGTTACCGGGTAATGCCGGCGTAGGGAGATACGGTCTCATGACCATTCAGGACGCACGCACGCCTGCCGTCAGCCAGGACGCCGACGGCGGGAACGAGCGCCAGCCGGGCTGGCACAAGGGTTACGTGGCGGGCTCCCGCCCCGACATCCGGGTGCCCGTCCGCCAGGTCCACCTCACCAACGGCAAGGACGTGACGCTCTATGACACGTCCGGGCCGTACACCGACCCCGGGATCGAGACGGACGTCCGTCGGGGCCTCGCGCCGCTGCGCGAGAACTGGATCATCAGCCGTGGCGACACCGAGGAGTACGCGGGCCGCCCCGCGCGCCCCGAGGACGACGGCATCAAGCACACCTCGCCCCGTGGCGGCCTCAAGAACCTGGACGCGGTCTTCCCGGGCCGTCCGCGGCAGCCCCGCCGCGGCCGTGGCGGGGCCGCCGTCACCCAGCTCGCGTACGCCCGACGCGGCGAGATCACTCCGGAGATGGAGTACGTCGCGATCCGCGAGAACGTCTCCGCCGAGGTCGTCCGCGAAGAGATCGCCGCAGGTCGCGCGGTCCTGCCGGCCAACGTGAACCACCCCGAGATCGAGCCGATGATCATCGGCAAGCGGTTCCTGGTGAAGGTCAACGCCAACATCGGAAACTCCGCGGTCACCTCCTCCATCGAGGAGGAGGTCGACAAGATGACCTGGGCCACCAAGTGGGGCGCCGACACGGTCATGGACCTCTCGACCGGCCGCAACATCCACACCACGCGCGAATGGGTGCTGCGCAACTCTCCCGTCCCGATCGGCACCGTGCCGCTCTACCAGGCGCTGGAGAAGGTCGACGGCCGCGCCGAGGACCTGACCTGGGAGATCTATAAGGACACGGTCATCGAGCAGGCCGAGCAGGGCGTCGACTACATGACGGTCCACGCCGGCGTGCTGCTGCCGTACGTGCCGCTGACCGCCCGGCGCAAGACCGGAATCGTCTCCCGCGGCGGTTCGATCATGGCCGCGTGGTGCCTGGCGCACCACAAGGAGAACTTCCTCTACACGAACTTCGAAGAGCTCTGCGACATCCTCGCGACCTACGACGTCACGTACTCGCTGGGCGACGGCCTGCGCCCCGGCTCCATCGCCGACGCCAACGACGCCGCGCAGTTCGCCGAGTTGAAGACGCTGGGCGAGCTGAACACCATCGCCAAGCGCCACAACGTCCAGACGATGATCGAGGGCCCGGGCCACGTCCCGATGCACAAGATCAAGGAGAACATCGACCTCCAGCAGGAGATCTGCGAAGAGGCGCCGTTCTACACGCTCGGCCCGCTGACCACGGACGTCGCGCCCGCCTACGACCACATCACCTCGGGCATCGGCGCCGCGATGATCGCCTGGTGGGGCACGGCGATGCTCTGCTACGTCACGCCCAAGGAGCACCTGGGCCTGCCGAACCGCGACGACGTGAAGACCGGAGTCATCACCTACAAGATCGCCGCCCACGCGGCGGACCTGGCCAAGGGGCACCCGGGCGCCCAGGAGTGGGACGACGCCCTGTCGGACGCACGGTTCGAGTTCCGCTGGGAGGACCAGTTCAACCTGGCCCTCGACCCGGACACGGCCCGTGAGTTCCACGACGAGACCCTGCCGGCCGAGCCGGCCAAGACCGCGCACTTCTGCTCGATGTGCGGTCCCAAGTTCTGCTCCATGAAGATCTCGCAGGACATCCGCCGTCAGCACGGCGGGGACCTGAAGGCCGACGAGATCGAGGCGGGCATGGCGGAGAAGTCCGCCGAGTTCGCCGCTGCGGGCAACCGCGTCTATCTGCCGCTGGCGGACTGACGCACTGTTCGGGGGGAGTGCTGCTCCCGCCCGGCGGATTTCCGTCGGTCGGGAGCAGCGCCATGTCCGGGCGCTGAGAGTTCGGGGGGCGGGAGTTCGAACGTACCGGCCCGGGAGCTCGACCCTTGACCTGGAGCGCGCTCCAGGTCCTAGAGTGCGGCCGCATGACCATGGGATACCGAAGTCTTGGCGGTACCGGCATCGAGGTGAGCGCCCACTGCCTGGGCACGATGATGTTCGGCGCGATGGGCAACCCGGACCACGAGGAGTGTGTGCGGATCATCCATGCCGCACTCGACCGGGGCATCAACTTCGTCGACACGGCGGACATGTACTCCGCCGGTGAGTCCGAGGTGATCGTCGGCAAGGCGCTCACGGCGCGGCGCGACGACGTGGTGCTCGCCACGAAGGTCCACTTCCGGATGGGCGAGGGCCGCAACCGCAGCGGCAATTCGCGGCGGTGGATCGTGCGGGCGGTGGAGGACAGCCTGCGCCGGCTGGACACCGACTGGATCGACCTCTACCAGGTGCACCGGCCGGACCACACGACCGATGTCGAAGAGACCCTGGCGGTCCTCGGCGACTTGGTCCGGGCCGGCAAGATCCGCGCCTTCGGGTGCTCGACGTTCCCCGCCGAGGAGCTCGTCGAGGCGCACCACGTGGCGGAGCGGCGGGCGTTGCCCCGGTTCCGCACGGAGCAGCCCCCGTACTCGATCCTCGCGCGGGGGATCGAGGCGGACGTGCTGCCCGTCGCGCTCCGGTACGGAATGGGAGTGCTGACCTGGAGCCCGCTCGCGTCGGGGTTCCTGAGCGGAAAGTACCGTCTCGGTGGGCCGATCGACCTGACCTCGGGACGGGCGGCGCTCACGCCGGCACGGTTCGACCCGGCGATCCCGGGCAACGTCGCCAAGCTGGAGGCCGTGGAACAGCTGGTCGAGCTCTCCGAATCCATCGGCTGCACGCTGCCCGAACTGGCCGTGGCCTTCCCCCTCGCCCATCCCGCCGTCACCTCGGTGATCATCGGGCCTCGCACGATGGAGCAGATGGAGTCCCTGGTGAAGGGCGCCGGGCTGGTGCTCGACAACGCGGTGCTGGACCGGATCGACGAGATCGTCGCGCCCGGCACCAACCTCTACCGCCCGGACGGCGTCTGGCGCCCGCCGGCCCTGGCGGACGCCGGCCGCCGCCGCCGGGCCCTGGGTGATCGCGCCGCCGCGTCCTAGAACGCGGCGGGCCGCGACGTTTCACGTGAAACGGGAGCCTTCGTTTCACGTGAAACCCCCGCGGACGGGGGGCAGAGGGCGGCTACGGCGAATGCGCGGTTGTCCTGCGTCTGGCGCCGGTACGCCTCCGGCAGGTCGGGCATCGCGAGCAGCCGGTCGCAGGCGCTGAGGGAGGCGTTCATGTCGCCGACCCAGTAGGCGTTGATCGAATGCTCGAAGAGCAGCCCCCACCGGTAGACCCAGGGCTGGACGAAGAGCAGATCGTCCGGTGTCGGCCGATCCAGTACGGCTGCGGTGATGGCATGCGCCGAGTGGTAGCGGCCGAGCATTCTGAGTCGGGCGGCGAGCTCGTAGCAGGCCTCCAGCCGGTCGGGACGCGAGTCCCAGGCCCGGGAGAGGGCGTCCATCGCGGCGGGCCAGTCGCCGGTCTCACCGTGCAGGACGCCGACTTGGAGCAGTGCGTAGTAGACCTCCTCGGCCCAACCGCCCATACCGGCGCGGCGCTCGTAGAGCTTGATCGAGGCTCCGGTGTCACCCATGTCCCGCAAGGTCTGGGCGAGGTAGAAGACGGTCCGGGTGTTGGCGGGGTCGCGCTGGAGTTCGGCGCCGAGCAGCCGGGCGTCCCGCTCAAACTTGTCGTGCCGGGAGCCGCCGTCGGCGTGGTCCTCGATGACGAGGGCGTCGAGGTTCTCCTGAAGGCCGGGGCGCTGGTCGTTCTCGTCGCGGCGATCGCAGGTCAGGTACTCGTGGGTGACGCCCTCGTACCGCCAGGGGAGATCGGCACGGACCAGGCGCTTGATGCGGTACTCGGTGGCGCCCGCGTGGCGGAGCATGTACGAGTCCGCGGTGAGGGTGGGCAGCGGCCCTTCGGGGCGCAGGACGTGGTCGGCGTCGAGGAGCAGGAGGTAGTCGGCCTTGCCGAGCCCGTGTCTGATGTTGAGGCTGCGGTTGTGCCCGAAGTCGACCCACGGTTCCTCGTGGAGCTCCCCGGGGATTCCCTCCAGGGCCGTTCGGATCAGTTGTCGGGTTCCGTCCGTGGATCCCGTGTCGGAGATGGCCCAGGTATCGATGAGCCCCCTCACCGACGCGAGGCAGCGTTCGATGACGGCGGACTCGTTCTTCACGATCATGCAGAGGCAAATCGTCGGCTTCACGGCCGCTGACCCTAGGGACGGTGCCGCCGGCGAGGGGCGAGGCACGCCGGAGCCCGAACCCGGGTGGCCCTCGCGGGAGGCCAATTGGACCCTCCCCGATGAGCCGTTCCGCTGACGCCAGGGCGCGTCGTCGCGCCGCGCGGCCGGGGGTGTCCTCAAGATGTCGCCCGGAGTCCGGGCCGATGTCCGAACTTCGGAGAAGCATTCGATCCCGTGCGCGCGAGGAGCGGCAGATGAGTTCTGAAGACAGGTCCCGATCCATTGCGAGGCCCTTGCCCCGACGAGCGGGCTGGCTGGCCGGAGGAACATTGGCCTCCGTCCCCCTGGTCCTGGTGGGAATCGTGGCTCCGACGGCCTTCGCCGTGTCGCCCACCGCGAACGTACCGAGCGTACGGAGCGGTGGCGGGGAGCCCTGCAAGCCGTCGAAGCAGAGACCGGACCGCGGTGACGACGCGGCGGCGGCCAAGGCGGACCCGGGCAGGGACGACTGCAAGGTCGGACCGACCGGACCGCGGGGCCCCCGAGGACCGAAGGGCGCGACGGGTGCGACCGGCCCCCAAGGTCCGACGGGTCCCCAGGGCCCGACCGGCCCGCAGGGTGCGACCGGCCCCTGTAGTGACATCGACAGCTACGCGCCTTCGAACACCGAGTCGTTCAGTGCGGCCCTCACGAACGGCATCGCCTACGCCGGCCGCTCCAGCTCCACGGGCGGGGCCCCCGTCTGGCAGGACCTGACGAACTCGGACAACCCGAACTACCCCTTCGGAACGGCCTGCAGCATTTCGATCATCGACCAGGGCAATGACGCCTACATCAGGGTCCTGACCACCGACGGCAGGGTCTACCAGACGCACGGTGACACCAACGGCAGCAACTTCATCTGGGACGAGGCCTGGATCGAACTCACCCCCGCCCCCACGCCGGGCACCCTGAGGGCCAAGCAGTTCAAGGGCGACCTGCCGCACGGAGCACCCCTGAACGCCGGTTCCTAGCCGGTCACTCCGGTTCGTGTCCCGGGCCGCCGAAGTCCGGGCTGGTGAAGTCCGGGGACGCGTAGCCCGGTCGGGGTCCCTGTGAGGCGGATCCGGGACTGGTGAAGTCGGGCCGGGTGTATCCCAACTGGGGGATGCGCCCGGCCCCCGGTGTGCGGGGGGTCGGATAGCCGTCGGCGCTCGGATCGGCCAGGGCGTCCCGCAGGAACGGGACGATGCCCCGCTCCAGCAGCGCGTTGCGCCACGCTTCCCGGGCCCGCGAGAGCTCTTCGGGGATCACCGCGGTCTCCACTGGGGCGACCTCCGTCGAACTGTTGCGCAGGGCGGTCACCAACAGTCCGATGACCGCGAACAGCAGGGCGGCCACGGTGAGGGCCCCGAAGAGCCAGCCGGCCGTCAGCATCGTCTTGGCGAAGGCCGGCTCGGGCTCGATCAGCTTCAGGCCGTAGCCCACCAGCAGGAAGATCAGCATGGCGGTACCGGCCAGGACGGGCGCCAGGACGGCGACCACGGCGCTCACCCCGGCCCCGTCGTCCCGGTCGCCCGTGGCGTACTCCCCACCGTCGGCGGAGGCCGACAGCGCCTCGCCGCGCAGTTCCGCGCGGACCTTCACGTAGTGGTCGTACTCGGCGGCCGCCGCAGCGGTCAGCAGCGCGATGGCGTTCAGTGCCATCGTGCGCAGTTGCTCGGCGTTCAGCCGTTCGCCCACGCCGGCGAGCTCGGGCCGCTCGTCCGCCGTGCGCAGTGTTTCGTCGAGGAGCCGATCGAACTCGGGTCGGTCTTCGGTCAGCAGGTGCGGAGCGCTGGTCATGTGCATCCCCCGATGCTCCGTACAAGCCGGTTTGCCCGCGTAGACCCCGGGCACCGGCACAAACGGAGGAGAGCCTGCTACGGATAGAGCGATGGTAGAGCGCCCCTGCCACGCCGTGACAGGGGCTTTGCCGAAATACCCCGCTCCGAGAACGCTCAGTCGCGCAGAGGTAGTTGAACGACGAGAAGTTTGCCCGCCATGGTGACGCCGCCGTCCATGGCGATGGCGAGGCCCTCCGCGTACACGTGCGGCCCGTCCACGGCCTCCGGGCCGCGGGACTCGTCGCCGTCCTCGGTGCCCACCTCGCCGAGCAGGTAGGGGATCGGGCTGTGACCGTGGACCACGCGGCCGCCGCCGTAGGTGCCGAGCAGTTCCCGTACGGCGTGCGGGCCCGTCTCCTCGTCGCGGAAGGCGAAGCGCTTGGTGAACTTGCGGAACAGGTCCCAGGTGATGTCGGCGTCGTTGCGGTTGAGGAGCTCGTGGATGGTGTCGTTGACGTCCTCGATGGAGTCGCCGTAGTCGAGGTACGCGGTGGTGTCGGAGTGCAGCAGCAGGTGGCCGTCCTCCAGCGTGGTCGCGTCCAACCGGGACATCCACTGCAGGTGGACGTCCTCCAGGCGCTCCATGTCGGTGCGTTGGCCACCGTTGAGCAGCCAGGCGGCCTGGAAGGTGGCCGTCCCCGCCCCCGATTGGACGGGGGTGTCGCCGAACCGCTTGGCGCCGATCAGCAGCAGCTCGTGGTTGCCCATGAGGGCCTTGCAGTAGCCGCCGGCCGCGGCGGCCTCGGCGGAGAGCCGCATGACGAGGTCGATCACGCCGATGCCGTCGGGCCCGCGGTCGGTGAAGTCGCCGAGGAACCAGAGCCGCGCGTTGCCGGCGGACCAGCGTCGGTCGGCGTCGATGAGGTCCTGCGCCTGGAGTTCCGTGACCAGTTCGTCGAGGTACCCGTGGACGTCGCCGACCACGTACAGCGGGCCCGGGCCGGAGGCGGGGGCCTCCTGGGGCACGTACTGGACCTGGACGGTGTCGTCGGGGCCGCCTTGGGCGCCGCGGCCGATGACGGGCAGGTCCCGCTGCGTGGGCGTGTAGCCGTCGTCGGGTTCGTCGTCCGCCGGCTCGGGTGCGTGGACGTCCGCGTGGGCCGCGGCCGTGCGCTGGTGCGGGACCGTCTCCGGCGCGGGCCGGGCCGTCGGCGCGGAACCGAGGTACTCGGGGTGTGCCGGCGCGTAGCCGGGCACCGGGGGCGCGGGCGTCGAGGCCCCGCCGTAGTACGCGGGATGCCCGCCGTACCCGGGTGCGTCCCCGGGTGGGTTGGCGGACGCCTTGTGCTGCGCGGGTTCGCTGACCGGCACCCGGAAGTCCCGCAGCGTGTCCGTCCGCATCGCGGGTCCCTGACCGGCCCCCTGAGTCATCGACCCCTCCACCACCGTCGCGCTGCCGTACACCTGCGGACCCTCCTGACCTCCGGGTCGGAGGGTCCGTGATGTCGTGCGCCCATCATAGGAATGCGGCTCGCGCTCTGTGACGCACCAGGGGTGGTGAATCCTGGCCGGGGCCTGTTGTTCCTACTGTTTGTCCGGATATCGGTGTTGCTGAAATCCTCGGCGGGGTCGTCGACCCCGCCGCGTCATGGTCCGGAGGTCAGTCCTGGGCCGGTGAACGGGGTGGACTGACGGTGGTTCGGGGCGTCCTGCGCTGTGAGGAAGTGCGGATGATGAGTTCGGTCGGAACGACCTGCTCGACGGGCCGTCCGGTGTCGACCCCCTCGATCGCGTCGATCAGCAACTGCACGACGGCGGTTCCGATGCGGCGCGGTTTCAGGGAGAGCGTGGTGATGGGCGGTTCGGTGGTGGCGTAGACGGTGGACTCGCTGCAGCACACGAGGAGCAGGTCCTCCGGAACGCGCAGGCCGTAACGCCGGGCCGCGGCGAGGAGGTCGGTGCCGTTGGGGTCGAAGAGGCCGTACACGGCATCGGGCCGGTCGGGCCGGGCGAGCAGTCGATCGGCGGCCACGGCCCCGGCGCACGGGTCGTGGGCGGGGTAGGACTCGTAGACCGGGTCCTGGCCCACGCGTTCGCACCAACTGAGGTAGGCGGTGGTGGAGAGCCGGGTGTAGGTGTCGGTGGTGGTGCCGGTCAGCAGCCCGATGCGGCGGGCGCCGGCGGCTGCGAGGTGGTCGAGGAGGCCGAGGACGGCCGCTTCGTGGTCGTTGTCGACCCAGGCGGTGACGGGAAGGGTGCCGGCGGGTCGGCCGTCGGAGACCACGGGGAGTCCCTGACGGACCAGCTCGCTGACCACGGGGTCGTGGTCGGACGGGTCGATCACGACGGTGCCGTCCAGGGCCACGTTGGACCAGACGTCGTGTCGTGAGGTGGCGGGGAGGATGACGAGGGCGTACCCACGGGCGAGCGCGGCGGAGGTGGCGGCCCGTGCCATCTCCGCGAAGTACGCGAATTCGGTGAAGGTGAAAGGTTCATCCCCGTACGTCGTCACGGTCAGGCCGATGAGGCCCGACTTGCCGGTACGGAGGGTGCGGGCGGCCGCGGAAGGGCGATAGCCCAGCCGGTCGGCCACCTCGCGGACGTGGCGGCGGGTGGCGTCCGGCAGCCGCCCCTTGCCATTGAGCGCGTCGGAGACGGTTGTGATGGAGACGCCCGCTGCGGCGGCCACGTCTCTGATGCCGGCCCGGCCCTGTCGGCCGCCGACTCGCCGGGTGGTCTCGGCCCGGCTCACCTGATGCTTCCCTGCTGCTGTCATGGCGAGCCGATAGTAGGGCTCGGTGGGGTGGGTGGTCCGGGTGCATATGCACGCGTTGACAGGCACGATTCTGCATGTTTCGCCACCCCCAATGACCTTGGAAGTGAAGGTCATTGGGGGTTTCGACCGAGGGTGCCGCTTGTCGTCGGGTCCGGGCATGCCAAAACGGAGCCGCCCCGGACGGGCTGCAACTCACCTTCACGAGGGACGCGCGCCACGGCGCAGGCCACCGGCGCGCGCATATATGCGTGCGCTCCCCCGGTGTTCCGGGCGCCCGCCATTCTCGGATCGACGGAATCCTCATAAGGTGAGCAGTATTGAGTCGACGGTGCCGTCGACGGGACGGTCGAGGAGGACCTGCGGTGAGCGAGAAGAGCCCGAAGCTGCGCGCCGAGCTGGACGGCATTCCCACCTACAAGCCCGGAAAGCCCGCTGCCACCGGCGGGCCCGTGGCGTTCAAGCTGTCCTCGAACGAGAACCCGTACCCGCCGCTGCCGGGTGTCCTGGAGAGCGCGGTCGCGGCCGCGGGCCGCTTCAACCGCTACCCGGACATGGCCTGCACCGAACTGGTGAACGAGCTGGCCGACCGGTTCGGGGTGCCGGTCGAGCACATCGCGACGGGCACCGGCTCCGTAGGAGTGGCCCAGTCGCTGATCCAGTCCACGGCGGGCCCCGGCGACGAGGTCATCTACGCCTGGCGGTCCTTCGAGGCCTACCCGATCATCACGCAGATCTCGGGTGCGACGTCGGTCCAGGTGCCCCTCACCGACGGGGACGTGCACGACCTGGACGCCATGGCCGAGGCCATCACGGACCGGACGCGCCTGATCTTCGTCTGCAACCCGAACAACCCCACCGGCACCGCGGTGCGCCGCGCCGAGCTGGAACGTTTCCTGGACCGGGTGCCCTCGGACATCCTGGTGGTGCTGGACGAGGCGTACCGCGAGTTCGTCCGCGACGCCGACGTCCCGGACGGCATGGAGCTCTACCGCGACCGCCCGAACGTCGCCGTGCTGCGCACGTTCTCCAAGGCGTACGGACTGGCCGGCCTACGGGTCGGATTCGCGGTCGCGCACGAGCCGGTGGCGGCCGCGCTGCGCAAGACGGCGGTCCCGTTCGGCGTCAGCCAGCTCGCCCAGGACGCGGCGGTCGCTTCGCTGCGCGCCGAGGACGAGCTGATGGGCCGGGTCGGTTCGCTGGTGGGCGAGCGCGCGCGGGTGCACGGCACGCTGCTGGCCCAGGGTTGGACGGTCGTCCCGGACACCCAGGCCAACTTCGTGTGGATGCGGCTGGGGGAGCGGACCGCCGAGTTCGCGGCGGCCTGCGAGAAGGCCGGTGTGGTGGTCCGGCCCTTCGCGGGTGAGGGCCTGCGGGTCACGATCGGTGAGACCGAGGCGAACGACCTCTTCCTGCACACGGCCGCGGCGTTCTTCAAGGAACTGTAGCCACGGCCTTCAAGGAGCTGTAGCCACGGCCGAGGTCCGGGAGCGCACGGCCGCGTGGCCGTGGCGCCGGACGGCGGCCCCAGCGGGGCGCGCTTACGCGAGCTCGACGCGGATGGGGTCGCCGTCGCGGACGGTGGACAGCAGGCGGGGGTCGCCGTCGAACGAGCCGAGGACGTTGCACGGGCTCGCCAGGCGGCTCTCGTCTCCGCGCGAGATGGGCGTGGGGCCGTAGGGCAGCGCGAGCGCGTCGCCCTCGGTCCAGAACGCGACGGTGCCCGGCGCGACGACCTGCTGGGCGTCGTGTTCCAGGGCGACGGACACACCGGTGTCGAAGTAGACCTCCTCGCCCCAGGTGTTGGCGGAGGCGGAGATCGGGAGGGCTTCGACGAGGGCCTTGCTGGTCGGGGTCTCGTCGAGGGTCGCGGTGAGCTGGCCCGAGGGCCAGGAGATTCGTATCTGCATGCGCCGCATTCAACAATCTGTTGAATGTCTTGGCTAGGGGGACCCCCGCCTCATGGACGCCCGAACCCGTGCGCCATAATGCTTGTGAATGTGAACGCGTTCACAAGCGTGTCCTGCTTATCCCGAATTGGGTGGGACGCAAACGGCAGACTGCCGCTGTTACCACGGTGACCCGAAGGAGACGAGGACGTGGACCTAGCTTTGGCGCCGGAGACGCTGGCGCGATGGCAGTTCGGCATCACCACCGTCTACCACTTCCTGTTCGTCCCCCTGACGATCTCGCTCGCCGCGCTCACCGCCGGCCTGCAGACCGCATGGGTGCGGAGCGAGAACGAGAAGTACCTCAGGGCCACCAAGTTCTGGGGCAAGCTCTTCCTGATCAACATCGCGATGGGTGTCGTCACCGGCATCGTCCAGGAGTTCCAGTTCGGCATGAACTGGTCCGACTACTCGCGCTTCGTCGGCGACATCTTCGGGGCGCCACTGGCCTTCGAGGCCCTGATCGCCTTCTTCTTCGAGTCCACCTTCATCGGCCTGTGGATCTTCGGCTGGGACAAGCTGCCCAAGAAGATCCACCTCGCCTGCATATGGATGGTGTCGATCGGCACCATCCTGTCCGCGTACTTCATCCTCGCGGCCAACTCCTGGATGCAGCACCCCGTCGGCTACCGGATCAACGAGGAACGCGGTCGCGCCGAACTCACCGACTTCTGGCTGGTCCTCACCCAGAACACCGCGGTGACCCAGTTCTTCCACACGATCACGGCGGCCTTCCTGGTCGGCGGCGCGTTCATGGCCGGCATCGCCGCGTACCACCTGGCGCGCAAGAAGCACGTGCCGGTCATGCGGAGCTCACTGCGCCTCGGCCTCATCGTCATGATCATCGCCGGTATGGGCACCGCCATCAGCGGCGACCTGCTCGGCAAGGTGATGTACAAGCAGCAGCCGATGAAGATGGCCGCCGCCGAGGCCCTGTGGGACGGCGAGGCACCCGCCCCCTTCTCCGTCTTCGCATACGGCGACGTCGACAAGGGGCACAACAAGGTCGCGATCGAGATTCCCGGCCTGCTGTCCTTCCTGGCCAACGACGACTTCACCTCCTTCGTCCCGGGCATCAACGACGTCAACAAGGCCCAGCAGGAGAAGTTCGGACCGGGCGACTACCGGCCCAACATCCCCGTCGCCTATTGGGGCTTCCGCTGGATGATCGGCTTCGGCATGGCCTCGACTGCCATCGGCGCCCTGGGCCTGTGGCTGACGCGCAAGAAGTTCCTGCTGCCGCAGGGTCTGCGCACCGGGCCGGACGAGGTGCCGAACCTGGTCCTCTTCAAGAAGGCGCTGAGCCCGCGTTTCGCCAACCTGTACTGGGTCGTCGCCCTCTGGACCATGGGCTTCCCGCTCATAGCCAACTCCTGGGGCTGGATCTTCACCGAGATGGGCCGCCAGCCCTGGGTCGTCTACGGGGTCCTGCGCACCCGGGACGCCGTCTCGCCGAACGTCACCCAGGCAGAGGTCCTCACCTCGATGATCGGCTTCACCCTGCTGTACGCCGTCCTCGCGGTGATCGAAGTCAAGCTGCTCGTGAAGTACGTCAAGCTCGGCCCTCCCGAACTCACCGAGGCCGACCTGAACCCGCCGACGAAGATCGGCGGGGACGACAAGAACCCCGACCGTCCGATGGCCTTCTCGTACTGAGACAGCGGAGACCACCCCATGCAACTCCACGACGTCTGGTTCGTCCTCATCGCCGTCCTGTGGATCGGCTACTTCTTCCTGGAGGGCTTCGACTTCGGAGTCGGCGTACTCACCAAGCTGCTCGCCCGTGACCGCACGGAGAAGCGGGTCCTGATCAACACGATCGGGCCCGTCTGGGACGGCAACGAGGTGTGGCTGCTCACCGCCGGCGGGGCGACCTTCGCCGCCTTCCCCGAGTGGTACGCCACGCTCTTCTCGGGCTTCTACCTGCCGCTGCTGATCATCCTGGTCTGCCTCATCATCCGGGGCGTCGCCTTCGAGTACCGGCACAAGCGGCCGGAGGACAAGTGGCAGACCAACTGGGAACACGCGATCTTCTGGACCTCGCTGATCCCCGCGTTCCTGTGGGGCGTGGCCTTCGCGAACATCGTGCGCGGAGTGAAGATCGACCAGGACATGGAGTACGTCGGCACCTTCCTCGACCTGCTCAACGTCTACTCGATCCTCGGCGGCCTGGTCACCCTCACCCTGTTCACCTTCCACGGCGCGGTGTTCACCTCGCTCAAGACGGTCGGCGACATCCGGGAGCGCTCGCGCACGCTGGCCACCCGGCTCGGCGTGGTCACCGCGGTGCTGGCGCTCGTCTTCCTGATCTGGACGCAGGCCTCGCGCGGTGACGGATGGAGCATGATCGCGATGGCCGTCGCGGTGCTCGCGCTGGTCGGAGCCCTGGGCTTCAACCTGGCGGGCCGTGAGGGCTGGTCGTTCGCGCTCTCGGGGGTCACCATCGCGGCCGCCGTCGCGATGCTGTTCCTGACGCTCTTCCCGAACGTCATGCCGTCCTCGCTGAACGACGCCTGGAACCTCACGGTCACCAACGCCTCGTCCAGCCCGTACACGCTGAAGATCATGACCTGGTGTGCGGCCGTGGCCACCCCGCTCGTCATGCTCTACCAGGGCTGGACCTACTGGGTGTTCCGCAAGCGGATCGGGACGCAGCACATCGTCGACGCGCACTGACGCGCACTGACGCCGAGGGGCCCGCTCCCGCCGATGCAGGTTCCTCCTGTTCGACCCGATGTCCGACTCTCCTGCTCGACCCTGCCGAGGAGATGTTTCACGTGAAACCGATCGACCCGCGCCTGCTGCGGTACGCCCGTTCCACCCGCCTCTTCCTGGGAGCGGTGGTGCTCCTCGGGCTTGCCGGAGCGGGGCTGGTCGTCGGCCAGGCGATGCTCATCGCCGAGATCGTGGTCGGGGCCTTCGAGCAGGGGCTCGGCGCCGGTGAGCTGCGCACCCCGCTGCTGCTCCTCGCGGCGGTGGCCGTGGGGCGCGCTCTGGTCGCTTGGCTCACGGAGCTGGCCGCACACCGGGCCGGGGCGGCGGTCAAGTCCGAGCTGCGGGTCCGGCTGCTGGACCGGGCCGCAGAGCTGGGCCCCGGCCCCGCCGGCGGCCGGCGGACCGGGTCCCTGGTGGCCCTGGCCACCCGGGGAGTGGACGCGCTCGACGACTACTTCTCCCGCTACCTGCCCCAGCTCGGCCTGGCCGTCGTCGTACCGGTGGCGGTCCTCGCCCGGATCGTCACCGAGGACTGGGTGTCGGCGGCCATCATCGTGGTCACCCTGCCGCTGATCCCCCTGTTCATGATCCTGATCGGCATGGCCACCCAGTCCCGGATGGACCGCCAGTGGCGACTCCTGTCGCGCCTGTCGGGCCATTTCCTGGACGTGGTCGCCGGACTTCCGACGCTGAAGGTGTTCGGCCGGGCCAAGGCCCAGGCCGAGTCCATCCGCAAGATCACCGACGACTACCGCCAAGCGACGATGCGCACGCTGCGCATCGCCTTCCTCTCCTCGTTCGCGCTGGAACTGCTCGCCACGCTGTCGGTCGCCCTGGTCGCGGTCACCATCGGCATGCGGCTCGTCCACGGCGAACTCGACCTCTACACCGGACTGGTCATCCTGATCCTGGCGCCGGAGGCCTACCTGCCGCTGCGCCAGGTGGGAGCCCAGTACCACGCGGCCGCCGAGGGCCTGGCCGCCGCGGAGGAGATCTTCGAGGTGCTGGAGACGGAGCCGCCCGCGACGGGTGGCGGCGTCCGGGTGCCGGACTCCGCGCTGCGGATCGAGTTCGACGGCGTCGAAGTCCGCTACGAGGGCCGGAGCGCGAGCTCACCCGGTCCGGTGTCGCTGGTGGTCGAGCCGGGCGAGTGCGTCGCCCTCACCGGGCCGAGCGGCGCGGGCAAGTCCACACTGCTGAACGTGCTGCTGGGCTTCGTCACGCCGACCGCCGGACGGGTCCGGATCGGGGCCGTCGACCAGACCGAGCTGTCCCTGGAGCAGTGGCGGGAGCGGATCGCGTGGGTGCCGCAGCGGCCGCACCTCTTCGGGGGGACCATCGCCGAGAACGTACGACTGGCCCGGGCCGACGCCTGTGACGAGGACGTGGAAGCCGCGCTCCGGGACGCCGGGGCGTGGGAGTTCGTCGCCGCGCTGCCCGGCGGAATCCGTACGGCGCTGGGTGAGGGCGGGGTCGGCCTGTCGGCGGGGCAGCGCCAGCGCCTCGCGCTGGCCCGGGCCTTCCTCGCCGACCGTCCGGTGCTGCTGCTGGACGAGCCGACGGCGGCCCTGGACGGGGAGACCGAGGCGGCCGTCGTGGACGCCGTACGCCGCCTCGCGGTGGGCCGGACCGTGCTGCTGGTGGTGCACCGCCCGGCACTGCTGGCGGTGGCCGACCGGGTGGTCGCGGTGGGCGAGGGCGCGGCCGACGCCGTGGGGCCTGTGGACGGGGACGCCGGGCCGGTCGACGGGTCCGTGACGTCGGAAACCGGGTCGGTGACCCCGGCCGACGGCCGGGGGGCACCGCCCGCCGCCGAGATGGCGCGCGGTCTGGTCCCGGTGGCGGACCCCGGGGAGTGGATCCTCGGGCCGACCGTCGAACGGGTCGCCGCCGCGGGCCGCACAGGGACGGGCGGTGGCGACCCGCTGAGCCGGGTACGGGCCACGGCCGCCGCCTGGCAGGGACGCTTCCGGCTCGGGCTGCTGCTCGGGGCGCTCGCCGTCGGGTGCAGCGTCGGGTTGCTGGCCGTGTCGGGATGGCTCATCTCACGCGCCTCCGAGCAGCCTCCGGTGCTCTACTTGATGGTGGCCGTCACGGCGACGCGGGCCTTCGGCCTTGGCCGGGCCGTGTTCCGCTATGCCGAGCGGCTCGTCTCGCACGACGCCGTCCTGCGGATGCTGGCCGACCTGCGCGTCTCCGTGTACCGCCGGCTGGAGCGGATCGCCCCCGCCGGACTGCGCGAGCAGCGGCGCGGGGACCTGCTGTCCCGGCTGGTGGCCGACGCCGACGCCCTTCAGGACTACTGGCTGCGCTGGCTGCTCCCCGCCGGTACGGCGGTGCTGGTCGGCACCGGGTCGGTGGCGTTCACGGCCTGGCTGCTGCCGGAGGCCGGTGCGGTCCTCGCGGTGGGGCTGCTCGCCGCCGGTGTCGGGGTCCCGCTGATCAGCGGTGCCTGCGCGCGGCGTGCGGAGCGGCGGCTGGCTCCGGCGCGCGGCGAGCTCGCCACCCGGGTCGCCGACCTGCTCACGGGTACGGCCGAGCTCACCGTCGCCGGGGCCTTGGCCGGCCGCAAGGACCTGGCGCGGGAGAGCGACGGGGTACTGACCCGGATCGCCTCGCGCGGCGCCTTCGCCACCGGCCTCGGTGGCGGCCTGTCCGCGCTGGTGTGCGGGCTGACCGTGGTCTTCGCCGCGCTCGCCGGCGCGGCCGCCGTCGCCGGCGGGCGGCTCTCCGGGGTGGCCATGGCAGTGGTCGTGCTGACCCCCCTCGCCGCGTTCGAAGCGGTCAACGGGCTTCCGCTCGCGGTCCAGTACCGCCAGCGGGTGCGTCGCAGCGCCGAGCGGGTCTACGAGGTCCTCGACGCGCCGGTGCCGGTCACCGAGCCGGCCGAGCCCCTGGAGGCACCGGTCGCGCCCTTCCCGCTGCGGTTGACCGGCCTTGCCGCACGCCACCCCGGGCAGGAACGGGACGCCCTTCACGGGACGGACCTGACCCTGGACGCCGGTCGCCACATCGCCGTGGTCGGGCCGTCCGGCTCGGGCAAGACCACGCTGGCGCAGGTCCTGCTGCGGTTCCTGGACCCGAGCGACGGTACGTACACCCTGGGCGGGATCGACGTACGGTCCCTCGACGGCGACGACGTGCGCCGCGCGGTGGGGCTGTGCGCCCAGGACGCCCACCTCTTCGACAGCTCGGTCCGCGAGAACCTGCGGCTGGCCCGTACCGGGGCGAGCGAGGCAGAGCTGCGCGAGGCGCTGGCGGCGGCCCGGCTCCTGGAGTGGGTCGAAGGACTTCCCGACGGGCTGGACACCCTCGTCGGTGAGCACGGTGAGCGGATCTCGGGCGGCCAACGACAGCGGCTGGCCCTGGCCCGGGCGCTGCTCGCGGACTTCCCCGTGCTGGTCCTGGACGAGCCCGCCGAACATCTGGACCTGGCGACCGCGGACGCGCTGACCGCGGACCTGCTGGCAGCGACCGAGGGCCGGACCACCGTACTGATCACGCACCGGCTCGCCGGACTGGACGCCGTCGACGAGGTGCTGGTCCTGGACCGGGGCGCCGTCGTCCAGCGCGGCGGATACGCGGAGCTGGCCGCCGTCGAGGGGCCGCTGCGCACGCTCCTGGACCGGGAGCGGGAGGCCGACAAGTTGTTGGCCGGCCGCGGCTGAGGTCCGCCGGACGGCTGTGCCGGGCCCGGTACGGGACGCGCCGTGTGACGCGTTCCGCACGCGGCGACTTTCACCACCAAAGGGGACTAACTAGGCTCAAGGGCATGTCAGCCCAGGAGTCCCAGGAAACACCGGAACCGACCCGCGGAGCACCGGACCCGCTGGAGGCCGCCACCCAGGCCACCCGGAGTCTGCAGGGGCTGTCCACCGAGCTGACCGCTCGGGTGCCGCAACTGCTGGAGGCCATGCGCTCGGTCGGTACCGGCCTCGAACTGCACTCCACCCTCGACCGCATCTGCGAGACGGCCGCCGAGCTCGCGGACGCCCGGTACGCCGCGATCGGTGTCGTCGACACGGAGGGGCGCGGCCTCTCGGACTTCGTCACCTTCGGCGTCAGCACGGAACTGGCCCGCCGGATCGGGCACCGCCCCGACGGCAAGCGGGGCCTGCTCGGCGCCCTCATCTCGCACCCCGACACGGTGCAGCTCGCCGACCTCACGAAGGATCCTAGGTCGGCGGGTTTCCCGGCGCACCATCCGCCCATGAAGACCTTCCTCGGCGTCCCGATCCGGGTGCAGGGCGAGATCTTCGGCAATCTGTACCTCGCCGAGAAGAACGGCGGCGTCGAGTTCAACGACTACGACGTCCACATGGTCCGGGTCCTGGCCACCGAGGCGGGCATCGCGATCGGCAACGCCCGGCTGTACGAGGCCGCCACCCAGCGCGAGCGGTGGATCGACGGCTCGGTGGCCGTCACCACGGCCCTGCTGTCCGGCGGCGACGCGGACGACGCCCTCTCGGTCGTCGCCGAACAGGCCCGTAGGCTCGCCGACTCCGCCGCCGGGATCGTGTTGCTGCCGGCGGAGGACGGCGGGATGGAGATCGTCGCCGTCTCCGCCGAGAACCCGGCCACCTCGCTGGGCGTGGTGATCCCGGCCGACAGCCCGGTGGTGGGACGACTACTGGAGGGCGAGCCGGTGTTCGTCGACGACGCGGCCGGTGATCCCCGCATGATCGGCAAGCTGACCAGCCAGTACGGCCCGTGCATGATGCTGCCGCTGCACAGCGGCGGGCGGGTGCTGGGCGCGCTGGTGACCCCCCGGGCCCGCGGCGGGCGGCCGTTCACCGAAGCGGAACGGACACTGGCCACGCAGTTCGCCTCACAGGCCGCGCTCGCGCTGATGATGGCCGAGGCACAGCGGGACCGGGAGCGCCTCGCGGTGTTCGAGGACCGCGACCGGATCGCCCGTGACCTCCACGACCTCGTGATCCAGCGGTTGTTCGCGACGGGGATGATGTTGGAGGGCGCCCAGCGCAGGTCCATCGTCCCGGAGGTCGTGGACGGGGTCGGCAAGGCCGTGGACGAGTTGGACGTGACGATCCAGGAGATCCGTACCGCGATCTTCGCGCTCCAGCAGGGACCGGCGGAGGCCCCGTCCGGGCTGCGCACCCGTGTGCTGCGGGAGATCAACATGGCTGCCGTGCCGCTGGGCTTCAAGCCGGCCCACCGGTTCCTCGGCCCGATCGACGCGGTGGTGGGCGAACTCGTCGGCAAGAACCTCATCGCCGCGCTGCGCGAGGCCCTCTCCAACGCGTTCCGTCACTCCGAGGCGTCCCGGATCGAGGTGGTGCTCGACTCGACCATCACCCTGGCCGACGGCCGGCCCGGAGTGCGTCTGGAGGTCGCGGACGACGGAGTGGGCATCGCGGAGGGCGGGCGCCGCAGCGGACTGCGGAACCTGCGCCGACGGGCCGAGTCCCTGGGCGGGTCCAGCTCGTACGGTCCGGGCATCGGGGAGGACGGGGGCGGGACCACCCTGCTGTGGGAGGCCCCGCTCTGACCTCCGCCCTCGTCGCGCTAGCGCTCGTGCGGAGTGCGTTCGGCGAGGATGCGCTCGATGACCACCGCGACCCCGTCCTCGTTGTTGGCGACCGTTCGGCCGGACGCGGCGGCGATCACGTCCGGGTGGGCGTTGCCCATCGCGTACGAGGTGCCCGCCCAGCGGAGCATCTCCACGTCGTTCGGCATGTCGCCGAAGGCGACGACCTCGGCGGCAGAAATGCCGCGCTCGGCGCAGCACAGCGCCAGAGTGCTGGCCTTGGAGATGCCCAGCCCGCTGATCTCCAGCAGGGAGGTCGGACTGGAGCGCGTGATCGCTGCGTACGCGCCGGCCGCCGAGCGGGCCAGGGCCAGGAAGTCGTCCGGGCCCAGTTCGGCATGGTGTGCGAGCACCTTCAGCACCGGCGCCGCACTGTCGTCCAGCTCTTCGCTCAGCAGCTTCTCGGCGGTGGCCACGGAGGCGCCCGGGTCCTGGAAGAACGGCGGGTACGTCGGCTCGTAGTTGATGCCGGTGGTCAGCTCGACGGCGAAGGAGGTACCGGGCGCGGCGGCGCGCAGGGTGTTCACCACCGTCAGAGCGGTGGCCCGGGGCAGCGCCCGGACCTCCACGAACTCTCCGCCGGAGCGGAGGTCGACGACGGCGGCGCCGTTCGCGCAGATCGCCAGGCCGTGGCCGTGCACGTGGTCGCTGACCACGCCCATCCAGCGGGCCGGGCGGCCCGTGACGAAGAAGACCTCGATCCCGGCTTCCTCGGCGGCGGCGAGGGCGGCGATCGTGCGGGGCGAGACGGATTTGTCGTCGCGCAGCAAGGTGCCGTCGAGGTCGGTGGCGATGAGCCGGGTCGCTGGGGTTGGCCCGTCCGGGCGCTGGGGAGCCGAGGTCACGGACCCATCTTCGCCCATGGTCACCTACCGTCCGACCACGTTCGGCTGGAGATGTTTCACGTGAAACCGATCTCGCTTCCATCGATGTTTCACGTGAAACGAGGTGCCCGTACGGCTCCGCTCGGGGGCGGGTGGTGCGAGATGTGCGGTTGGTGCACCCGTCGCCGTAGGCTCGAACGCATGAGTTTGCGTCTGAGCACTGTGATCCTCCCGGTCCGTGGCTGGCACGAAGGAGGCCGTGACCAGTGGCAGCGGGCCGAGCGGCTCGGGTTCCACACCGCCTACACCTATGACCACCTGAGCTGGCGGACCTTCCGCGACGGCCCGTGGTTCGGTGCGGTGCCCACCCTGACCGCCGCGGCCGCCGCCACCGAGTCGATCCGGCTGGGCACGCTGGTCACCTCGCCGAACTTCCGGCACCCGGTGACCCTCGCCAAGGACCTCATGACGCTGGACGACATCTCCGGTGGGCGCGTCACCCTGGGCATCGGGGCCGGTGGCAACGGCTTCGACGCCGTCGCCCTGGGCCAGGAGCAGTGGTCCCCCCGCGAGCGGGCCGACCGCTTCGCCGAGTTCGTACCGCTGCTGGACCGCCTGCTGACCGAGGGCGCGGTCACCCACCACGGCACGTTCTACTCCGCCGAGGAAGCCCGCAACATTCCCGGGTGCGTCCAGCGCCCGCGGCTTCCGTTCGCCATCGCGGCGACCGGTCCGCGCGGGGTGAAGCTCGCCGCGAGCCTGGGCCAGGCCTGGGTGACGGCCGGCGACCCGAAGGTCTTCGAGGGAACGCCCGAGCAGTCGCTGGAGGCGCTGCGGGCGCAGGTGGGCAAGTTGGAGAAGGCTCTGGTGGAGATCGGGCGGGAGTCCGAGACCATCGAGAAGGTGCTGCTGACCGGCTTCACCCCGGAGCGCGGCACGATGCTGGAGTCCGTGGACGCGTTCGTCGACTTCGCCGGTCGCCACCGTGAGCTGGGGTTCACCGAGCTCGTCATCCACGCACCGATCCCCGACTCCGACTTCGCCGCGGACGAGGCGGTCTTCGAGAAGATCGCCACCGAGGCGCTCGCGCAGCTGGACGCCTGACACGGAGCCGCGCCGCCGCAGGGCCGCGCGTCCGTGCCGACCACCGACGCTTGGCTGCACGGTTTCACCGGCCCCGGTCCGGGCACCGCACGAAGCGGTCCGGACCGGGGCCGGGGCGTGTCAAGCGTCGGGCGAGCGGTGCGCGACGCCCGGCGTCAGGCGCCCGCCGGGTCGGGCAGCAGGGCCGCCAGGGTTCGTTCCGCCTGCGGCAGCAACCACTCCGGGACGACCTCCGCGGGCAGGCTCTTGACCTCCTCGATCAGTGCCGCCATCCGCGCGGCGCCCGCCTCCGGCCGGCCCAGTTCCTGCTCGGTCCAGGCGGCGTTGTTCAGGCACTGGAAGCGGCCCGGCAGGTAGTCGATGCCGAGCGCGGCGTAGAGGGCGGCCGCCCGCTCCCACAGGTCGACCTCCTCCCGTCGCAGCGCCTCGATCCGGTCCGTGCCCAGCCTGGCGGGGGCCTCGGTGCCCGTCTCCCCCGAGCCCGCCTCCCCCGCGTCCTTCTCCCCCGCGTCCGCCCCGGTCGCGTCCTCCTCGTCGTGCTCACGCTCCAGTGCGTCGACCAGCCGGTCCAGGACCTGCGCGCTCTGGTGCCAGGTCTGCGCCAGCTCGGAGCGCTGCTCGCGCGCCTGCGGATCACCGGCCAGCGCCTCCTCCAGCACTCCGGTCGCCTCGTCCATCAGGAGCCGGGCCGCCGCCACCGACGTCTCGTCGACCCGCTCGCGCAGCTCCAGCCAGGCCAGCGACCGCAGGATCCGTACCTCGGGGATCACGGCTCCGCCGGCCTGCCGGTGCAGTTCCAGGGACCGCCGGTACGCGGCGACCGCCTCCTCCACCAGTCCGGCGTCGGAGAGGCAGTCGGCGGCCGACTGCGCGAACTCCGCCTGCGGCCGCGGGTCCTCCCACTCCTTCACCAGCTCGGCCGCCAGCAGGAACTGCTCCGCCGCCGGGCGGGACTCGCGCAGGTCCCGCAGCAGGTCGCCCAGGAACTCCCGGGCCGCCACCGCCTGGCCCTCGCCGTGCTCCAACAGGTCGGGCAGCGTCGACTGGAGCACCTCCGCCGCGTCCGCGTTGCGGCCGTCCTGCGCGTAGGCGCGGGCCAGTAGCAGGCGGGCCTGCGCTCCGCCGTCCGCGGTCAGGCCGGCCTGGTCGAACCAGTGTGCCGCCGTCAGGGAGTGCTCGGCCGCCTCCGCGGCCCCGTCGGGCCGGCGCAGCAGGACGTCCGCCAGCGTGAGCCGTACGACGGCCTGCTCCTGGGGGTCGGTCACCTCGGCGGAGTGCGCCAGCGCCTCGCGCGCCGCTGCCTCCGCCTCCTCGACCCGGTCCAGCGACCTCAGTACCCCGGCCCGCAGGACGAGGGGATCCACCGCCAACCACGGCCGTCCCGCTCCGACGGACCGGGCGGCGGAGCCGGCCAGCAGGTCCAGTGCGCGCTCGGTGTCGCCCTGGGAGAGGGACACCCGGCCCAGCAGTTCCTCGGCGTCCGAGGTCACGTCCGACAGCTCTGTTGCGGAGGCGTCGCTCTTCCCGTACGTGGCGACGAAGTCGGTCAGCTCCGCCGCGAGCACCGCGGTGCCGGGGCCGTGGTCGTGGCCGTGCCCGTGGCCCTGCCCGTGAGCGTCGGTGTCGGCGTGTTCCCGCGCGGCCTCAACGGACCGCAGGTACGGCTCCAAGCGGATCGCGGCGAGTTCCGCGAGGGCGATCCGGCGGGTCCGCTGCGGGTCGGCCGGGTCCAAGGCCCCGGCGGACCGGGCGGCCGTCGCCAGCAGGGTCCGTACCTCCCCCGGTTCCGCGCCGGCCTGCGCGGCGACGCTCGCCATCCGCAGCTCCGCGAGGGCCGCGCGCCCGGCCTGCCCCAGCTCCCGGTACGCGTCCCGGACCGAGGCCAGGAGCCGGCCCGCGTCCTCGGCGCCGGCCCGCGCCGCGAGAAGGGCCCGGTGGTCGGCCAGGTCCGCGGTCACCAGGGGTTCCACCTGCGATGCGGGGAGACCGGAGGCCCGTACGGACACCGCGGCCCACAGCGCGTCGGAGCCCGGGTGGCCCAGTTCCCGCGCGTCCCGGGCCCGTTCCACGAGCTCGGCGAAGCCCTCGGGGGCAGGCGCGCCGGCGGCCGGGGGCGTCGACGGAGAGGCCGACGTGGCCGCCGCCGGCCGCGGCAGCGCTGCGCTGCGCACCCCGAGCGGCAGGACGTCGACCAGCGGCGCCTGCGCGATCCGGGTCAGGAACCGCTCCGAGACGCGGGTGGTGCCGTTGCGGACGTCGAAGCGCTCCGCGATGTGCAGGGCCCCGGCGCGCAGGATGGCGTGCAACTCGTCGACCGTCCGGGCGGCGCCGTCGAAGGGCACCGTCGGGTCGGCGCCGTGACCGAGTTCGGACAGCCGCCGCAGCAGGACGAGGACCCCGCCCCAGAAGTCCATCTGCGTTTTGACGTCCGCGAGGGGACGCAGGTGGGTGCCGTGTTCGGCGAGGATCTCCACGCCGCGCGCCTCGTTGCCGGTGAGGGCGCAGAACTCGATGTGCTGACCGATCGCCCGCAGCAAGCCCTCCTTGCCGCGTGCCATGCGGTACCCACGCAGGTGGTGGGCGCGCGCGTCGTCGGCGCGGCCGAGGCGCAGCAGCGGACGCAGCGACCGGGCGAGGACCCGGTGCGGCTCCTCCATGCAGGTCTGCCCGCCGTCCAGCACGGGCTCCCAGACCTCGATGGCCTTGGCGTCCTCGCCCTTGCCGGCCCAGTAGGAGCCCTGGGAGTTGGTCTCGCAGGCGTGGCAGTCGCTCATCGCGTCGCGGTCGGCGGCCCGCCACCGGGCCATGGCCCGTTCGGCGCGCTCGTCGTCCCCGATGGCGTCCGCGAGGAAGTACTCGGACTGCCGCACGGCGCGCTCGCCGTACCCGGCGATCCGGTACCGCTTCTCCATGTCCTCCAGGTAGCCGGTGACGGCCGCGATGGGGACGTCGGGCGTGCTGATGATCTGCCCCGACACCCACTTGAACCGCCAGAAGAGGGAGTGGGCGTCGCGAGCGTCGAAGGCGCCGGGGTCGCGGTCGTACTCCTGCAGGAGGCGGGCGAAGGGGACCACCATGCGGCTGCGCTCGGAGCTGTACTCGTAGGCGTCGATCTGGGTGATCAGGGCCTGGCGGAACACGTCGGAGTCGCCGCAGGCCTCGGCGGCGGCGGTCAGGGCCTCGGCCTGCGCGTTGCGTGCGGCGCCCTGTGGCAGGCGGTGGTTGTCGTACAGGGCCTGTCGGATCTCTTCGACGGTCATGCTGCTCACCGGGCGTCCTTCGGGTTCTCGACGGAGTGGGTCGCCCATTCCAGGAGCCCGAGGAAGGCTCGGTTGAGCAGGATGGAGTCGGCCGGTCGCAGGGGCCGCTGGGACATCAACAGCGCCTGCCCGTAGAGCGATTCGACGGCGGTGCCGGTCAGGGTCGCGTCGGGCAGTCCCGCGATCCGTCGGATCAGCGGGTTGTTGTGGTTGAGCACCAGGCGGGCGCGCGGGCCGGAACCGCGCAGCGAGCCGAGGATGCCGCTCCACAGGCTGTCCGCGTTGTCGAGCGCCGCCGTGCGGTCGCGTTCCTGCCGCGCCTGCCGGTCGTCGAGGTAGAGGGCGGGGACGGAGACGGGCTGGAAGGCGCGCAGCACCACGTCGCAGGACTGGGGTTCCAGGCGGGTGCGGGCGGTGGACAGGAAGCCCGCGAGGGCCAGTTCGACGTCGGTGGGGACCGGGTCGAGGCGCTCGGTGACGGCGCCGGCGTCGAGTTCGGTGACCTTGAGGTCGGGCCGTACGGAGGGGAGCAGGGCGAGCAGGTCGGCGTCGTAGGTGTAGCCGGCGTTGATGACGCCCAGGCCGTGCGCCGCGGCGATCGGGGCGATCTGGCGGAACTCCTCGACGGTGGGCGTGAAATGGATGTCGCTGTGGGCCGCCGCGAACTCCTCCAGGCTCATCGAGCCGTCGCTGGTCTCGAACGGCAGCCACGGCAGCATCAGCCCGAGCAGGTCGGCGTCATGCCGGGCGAGGGACTTCACCCCGAGGTGATGGACGCTCAGGAAGGCCGCCAAACGCTCGGGTTCGCTCGCGGCGAGTTCGGTCAACCAGGCCCGGATGCGACCCCCGAGCGCTTCGCGCACGGCGGCCAGCGTTTCGTCGTCGTACAGGTTCTCGCGGGAGGCCGTGGGCCGCAGCGTGTCCGTGTCGAGGACGACGCGGACGAAGAACGCCCAGTCGGGCAGCAGGTTGGAGGCCTGGTCGGTGAGCAGCATGCCCTTGAGGTGGACGCGGTGTCCGGCCCGGTGGGCGGGGCTGGTCGGTTCGGGCAGGACGTACGCGACTCCGCGCACCCCCGCCACCGGCAGGTCGAGGTCGATGGTGTCGAGCGGGGTGAAGCCGAAGAGCCGCGCGCACTGGCCGGCGAGCGCCACGCGGCGGGCGGCGGGGGTGGGGAAGGGGCGGTCCCACACGGCGGGCCGGTCGGTGACCGGGCGGGGCGCTCCGCCTTCGCCGTCGTCGAAGGTGATGTCGTACGGGAGGAGGGAGCCGTAGTCACGGGCGAGCCGTTCGACCGTGGCGGCCCCGGTCCACTCCTCGGAGCCGGGGCGGCCCTCCAGGTGGACGGTGGTACCGGGCTCCGGGCGCGCCTCGTGGGGGAGTTCGCGGACCGTGTAGGAGCCGTCGTCCGTGGCCAACCATTCGACGGGCGCCGCTTCGGGATCGCGGGCGGACCGGGTGACGACGCGGATCCGGCGGGCGATGACGAAGCAGGCGAGGAGCCCGATGCCGAACTGGCCGAGGAATTCCTGGCGGGTGGTCTCCAGACCGTGCTCCCCGCCGCGCTTGGAGCTGCGGCCGATGGTGGCGAGGAGCGAGTGGGCCTCCGCGGCGGTCAGACCGATGCCGGAGTCCTCGATGGTGACCCGTCCGGCGGTGGCCGACAGCCGGATGTGGACGCGCGCGCCGGGTTCGTGGGCCTGGCGGGCGGTGACGGCGTCGACGGCGTTCTGCAGGAGCTCGCGGACGTAGACGCGCGGGCTGGAGTAGAGGTGGTGCGACAGCAGGTCGACCAGGCCGCGCAGGTCGACCTGGAAGCTGTTGACGGCGGCGGCGTCCGCGGAGGCGGACGGCGCGGGGGGTGTGGAGGGGGACGGGGGTGTGGACGTCATGAGGCGTCACCTCGCTGGCTCGCATGGGATGGTCGGCGATCGCGAGGTACCCCCCCTCACGGATCCCGGAGTGAGGAACAGAGTAGGGGGATGATCCGACAATTCCCCTGTGAATTGTGTGGGGTGGTTCCTACGAGAACCGCAGGAACCGCGGCGGTACCGCGTCCACCAGCCACACCCCGTTGGCGCTGATCCGGAACACGTGACCGGCGGCGCGCATCGCCCCCGCGTCCACGACGAGGACCACGGGCCGCCCCCTGCGCGCGCCCACCCGGGTCGCCGTCTCCCGGTCGGGCGACAGGTGCACGTGGTGTCGGGCCATCGGGCGCAGGCCCTCGGCGCGGATCGGGTCCATGGCGGCGGCCACGGTGCCGTGGTACAGGTACGCCGGGGGTTCGGCCTCCGGCAGATCGAGATCGACGGCGACGGTGTGGCCCTGGCTGGCCCGGATGCGGTCGCCCTCGACGGCGAAGCGCTGCTTGTCGTTGGAGGCGACGACGTGGTCGAGCTCGGCACGGCTGACGGGGAACCCGTGGGCCGCTGCGGCGGCGAGCAGGTCGTCGATCGCGACCCAACCGTGGGGATCGAGCGTCAGTCCGATCCGTTCCGGCTGGTGCCGCAGGTGTTTCGAGACGTATTTGGACACCTTCACGGTGCGTCTTTCATCCATGTCCCCAGCGTGCCGGGTCGGGCGGCGCTCCGGCAGGGATTTTTCGCCGGCGCCGACGGGTGGACCGCCTCTACCGCTCTTCCAAGATACGGAATACATTTTCCGCTGGACTGCTGCCCAGAGGGAGAAAAGATGACACACCAGGCTTCGCTGCTGCGGCGCACGACGGCCGAACTCGTCGGCACCGCGGCACTGCTCGTGGTGGTGATCGGCTCCGGGATCCAGGCCGACGCGCTCAGCCGCGACACCGGTGTCGCCCTCGTCGCCAACTCGCTCGTCTCGGCCATCGGCCTCGGGTTGATCATCACCCTCTTCGGGCCGCTGTCCGGTGCCCACCTCAACCCGGTCGTCACCCTCACCACCTGGTGGGCACGCCGATCCGGCCGGGACGGCCTCGCCGGGCGGGAGGCCCTGGCCTACGCCGCGGCCCAGATCACCGGGGCGATCGGCGGCGCCGTCCTCGCCGAGGCGATGTTCGGGCGGACCCCGGGGACCCTCGCCACGCAGGTGCGCGACGACGGGCACCTCCTGATCGGCGAGGTCGTCGCCACCGCCGGGCTGGTCCTGGTCATCGAGGGGTTGGGCCGGCTCGGCCGCGCGAAGCTGATCCCGGTCGCGGTCGCCGCGTACCTCGCGGCCGCGATCTGGTTCACCTCCTCGGGCTCCTTCGCCAACCCGGCGGGCACCGTCGGGCGGGCCTTCAGCGACTCCTTCACCGGCATCGCTCCACAGTCCCTGCCCGGCTTCGTCGCCGCCCAACTGCTCGGCGGCGCCCTCGGCCTCGGCCTCGCCACCCTGCTCTACGGGCGGGCGGGCCGCACGGGCGCTCCGGAGATCGCGCTGGTGGGCGTGCAGGGAGGCGGACGGGACGACGACGTTGTTCAGGGTGGTGCGCCTGACCGTGCTCAGAGGGGCGCGCGGGACGGCGATCAGGGTGCGCCGGCCGCCGACGGGGAAGATCCGGTGGCCGATATACCGCGCACCGGACCCACGTACGAAGCCGCCGTCTGAGGTTCCTTCCCCCTTGCCCACAGGAAAAGCGGACTTGTCCACAGCTCTTTGGGTGGTTTTGGGGGTCGCTTGCGTCATTCGCCCTGTGGACTACTGATCGAGCATTATCGGCCGCCCCGGCGGGCCAGATCGTTCATCGTCCGAGCCTGCAGCTCCCGTTCCGTCGCCGCCCGGACGAACTCCGCCACGTGATCGGCGCCCACCAGCTCCTGCACCGCCCGTACCGTGTCCGTCGGCAGGGCGACCGGCGTCGGTCCCGACGGCTGCGCGGTGCCGCTCGCGCCGAGGTGCCGCTGGAGGTGCCGGGTGGCGAACAACCGCATCGCCCGCGCGAGTTCGGCGTCCACCGTCTGCTGGGCCAGCGGCCGCAGTCTGCGTACCATCGTCGCCGCCTCGGCCGCGTCGGCGTCCGTCGGCGGCACCTCGCCGAGGTAGCGGGCGAAGACGTGCTCGGTGGTGAAGTCCAGGAAGCGCGAGGCGATGTGCTCGACCTGCCCGCGCAGTTCGCGCAGGTGCCCGGTGATCGCCGCCAGCGGCACCCCGGCCGCGTACAGCTCGGCGGCGACCGCCAACTCCTGCGGCGAGGGCACCAGGAACTCGTCCGGGCGGCCCGGTATCCGCTCCAGCACCCCCAGCTCGCAGGCCTGGTCCACCGCCTCCTCGTCGGGCCGGCCGCCGAACCGTTCGTCCAGTTCGGCCCGGCTGATCCGGGCGGCCTCCTCGTCGGTCCACGGTCCGTGCACCTCGGCGACCAGGCCCAGTACGCCGCCCAGGCCGCGCCCCGCGTCCCAGGCCTCCAGCAGTTCCTTGATGGAGGCCAGCGTGTAGCCGCGGTCCAGCAGGTCCGCGATCTGGCGCAGCCGCGCCAGGTGCGTGTCCCGGTACACGTTGGACCGGCCGCGGCGCTCCGGTTTCGGGAGCAGACCGCGGTCCTGGTACGCCCGGATGGTGCGTACCGTCGCACCGCTGTGATGGGCCAGATCCTCGATCCGGTACTCGGCCACCGCCTGATCGGACAATCCCGGCTCCCTACGACATGACGGCTCGGCCGACCGCGCCCGCCGCGGTCCGGGCGGCAGGAGGCGCCGCCAGGTACTCGACTGCCGTGCGCAGCGAGCCCTCCTGCGAGGGATGGTACGACCGTGGCAAGGAGCGGGACATGGCCGTGTCGAGCTGTATCCGGCTCGGCCGCGCTCCCCTGTCGTCGGCGCGGGCGCGGACGCACGGCGAACGACGCCACCGCGGGCTCGCCCCGTCGCTCGCGCCCACGCCGTCGGAGTCGGCTCCACCGGCCCCGTTCACAGCCGGGGTTCCAGCCGCGCGATCCGCCGCAGGGTACGCGGTGCGAAGCGGGACATCCACAGGGCGCCCTTGGACTCGGGCGTCACGGGCACGACCGCCTGGTTCTTCACCACGGCCAGCAGGATCGCGTCGGCGACCTTCTCCGGCGGGAAGTTGCGCAGCCCGTACAGCCGCGAGGAGCTGGCTTGGCGGCGCTTCTCCTCGGTCGGGTCCACCCCGGCGAACCGCGAGGTGGCGGTGATGTTGGTGTTCACGATGCCCGGGCAGATCGCGGAGACCCCGATCGACCGTGAGGCCAGCTCGGCGCGCAGGCACTCGCTGAGCATCAGGACCGCAGCCTTGGAGGTGCTGTACGCGGGCAGGGTGCGCGAGGGCAGGTAGGCGGCGGCGGAGGCGGTGTTGACGATGTGCCCGCCCTGGCCGCGCTCGGCCATCTGCTTCCCGAAGATCCGGCAGCCGTGGATGACACCCCACAGGTTGACGTCGAGGACCCTCTTCCAGTCCTCGGCCGTGGTCTCCAGGAAGGGCCCCGACAACCCGATCCCCGCGTTGTTGACCAACACGTCCACGATTCCGTACTCGACGGCGACCTTCGCGGCGAGCTTCTCCATCGCCTGCTCGTCGCTCACGTCGACGCATTCGCCCCAGGCCTCGGGGGCGCCGACGAGCCGGGCCATCTCGGCGGTGCGCGCCGCGCCCTCGCCGTCCCGGTCCACGGCCACCACCCGGGCGCCGGCCTCGGCGAACGCGAAGGCCGTGGCGCGTCCGATGCCGCTGGCCGCGCCGGTGACGAGTACCAGCTGACCGCTGAACCGGTCCGCGTACCTGCCCGGAGCCTTCTGCTCCGGCGCCCGCGTCGCGGGCTCCTCCCGGCTGGTCACGAACTCCGAGACCCACGCCGCGATCTGGTCGGGCCGGGTCCGCGGAACCCAGTGCTTCGCGGGCAGGGTGCGCCGCACCAGGTCCGGAACCCACAGCTCCAGGTCGTCGTAGAGCCGCTCGGAGAGGAAGTCGTCCTTGGTCGGCGTGATCAGTTGCACCGGTACGTGCGCGTAGGCGTCGGCGCGGGGCCGGCGCATGCGACCGCGGACGTTGTCGCGGTACAGCCAGGCACCGTGCGCGGCGTCGGAGGGCAGCGAGTCCGTCGGGTAGGTGCCGGTGGGGATGTTCTCCGCGCGCTGGAGGAGCTTCGGCCATTGCTTGCCGAGCGGCCCGCGCCAGAGCAGCTCGGGCAGGACGGGCGTGTGCAGCAAGTAGACGTACCAGGACTTCGCGCCCTGGTTCAGCAGTTGGGCGGCACGGCGCGGGGTGGGTCGCGTGGCCCGCTTCTTGATCCAGTGCCCGAAGTGGTCGAGCGAGGGGCCGGACATGGAGGTGAAGGAGGCGATCCGGCCCTCGGTACGGGCGACCGTGGCGAACTCCCAGCCCTGTACGGAGCCCCAGTCGTGGCCGACCAGGTGCACCGGCCGGTCGGGGCTGACCGCGTCCGCCACGGCCAGGAAGTCGTCGGTCAGTTTCTCCAGGGTGAAACCGCCGCGCAGCGGGACCGGCGCCGTCGACCGCCCGTGGCCGCGCACGTCGTACAGCACCACGTGGAAGCGGGTCGCCAGGCGTTCGGCGACCTCGGACCAGACCTCCTTGCTGTCCGGGTAGCCGTGTACCAGGACCACCGTCGGCCGGTCCGCGTCACCGAGTTCGACGACGCACAGCTCGATGCCGCCCGTGCTGATCCGGCGTTCCCGCGCGCCCGACAGTGCCGTACCGCTCATCCCGCTCATCCCGCCTTCTCCTCAGCCCAGCGCCGCACGTGCGGCAGGTCGTCGTCGAGCCAGTACGCGCTCTCCTCGGGGTCCCGGGAGTCGGTGACCACCAGGATCTCCTCGAACTTCGCGCCGGTGCCGCGGAAGCCCAGGTGCGGTTCCACGGCCCACAAGCCGGGCTGCGGCGCGTGGTCGGAGAACCGGTAGGGGCTCCACAGCGGGGACCAGCCGTCCCGGTGCCCGTGCAGGACGTCGGAGGCCAGCCCCTTCAGGGACTGCGTGCCGAATCCGAACGCCGTAGGGGACCAGCGCCGCTCCGGGACCCTGTCTATTTTGTGCGCGATCACCCCGAACGGGTAGGCCCGGTGCCGGTTGGCGTACCCCTGGCGCGTCATCAGCCGTTCGACGTTCTCGTAGATCTCGCGCAGCGGGCGGCGCTCGCGCACCTGCTCCAGGATCAGGTCGCGGTGCGGGCGCAGATCGGCCATCAGCCGGTCCTGTACCGGGTTGAGGCCGAGGCTGCCGGAGTAGCCGACATCGGCCGCGTAGCCCCGCAGGACCGGCGCCATGTCCAGGATGAACGGCATGCCCGGCTCCAACTTCCGGTTCGTCGGGAAGAACTGGAGGGGGATCCGGAAGCCCGCGAAGGCGGTGCGGTCCCCGAACCAGGCGAACGGCAGGTGGAACCAGTCCCGTACGCCGCGTTCGCGCAACCAGTCGCGCTGCATCCGCGCCGCCTCGCGCTCGGTCACACCAGGCCGCAACTGGGCCGCGACCGCCTCGGCGCACTCGTAGGCGAGGCGCTGCACCTCCTGGAAGCCGCGCAGCTCGGCGGAGAGCCGCCCGGCGGCCCGCGCGGTGCGTTGCTTCGTGTCCCCAGCCATACCAGCCGTCCGTCCTCATAGCCGACGCGCCCGTAACTTGACACTGATGAATGTGACAATGACCGGAGGTCACGTCAAGGGTCGTGCACGGACCTGTGGACAAACTTGTCCGGTTCGCGTCAGCCTGGGGTCAGGGTTCGTGCTCCCTCGTAGTCCTCAAGGCGGATACGGGTTCCCGCTCCAGGTCTGACGATCCGCGCCGACATCGGCACTAACGTCGAAGCCGTGACTGTCATCGCGACCGAAAGCCTGAGCAAGCGGTACCCCCGAGTGACCGCCCTCGACCGGCTCTCCCTGGACATCGGACCCGGCGTGACCGGGCTCGTGGGCGCCAACGGAGCCGGCAAGTCCACGCTGATCAAGATCCTGCTCGGACTGTCCCCCGCCACCGAGGGCCGTGCCGCCGTACTCGGACTCGACGTCGCCACGCATGGCAGCGCCATCCGTGAGCGCGTCGGCTACATGCCCGAACACGACTGCCTGCCACCCGACGTCTCGGCCACCGAGTTCGTCGTGCACATGGCCCGCATGTCCGGGCTCCCGCCGACCGCCGCCCGCGAGCGGACGGCCGACACCCTGCGCCACGTCGGGCTGTACGAGGAGCGCTACCGCCCCATCGGCGGCTACTCCACCGGCATGAAGCAGCGCGTCAAGCTGGCGCAGGCGCTCGTCCACGACCCCCAACTGGTGCTCCTGGACGAGCCGACCAACGGCCTCGACCCGGTCGGTCGGGACGAGATGCTCGGCCTGATCCGACGCATCCACACCGACTTCGGCATTTCGGTGCTGGTCACCTCGCACCTGCTCGGAGAGCTGGAGCGGACCTGCGACCACGTCGTGGTGGTCGACGGCGGCAAGCTGCTGCGCTCCAGCTCCACCAGCGACTTCACGCAGACCACCACGACCCTCGCGGTCGAGGTCACCGACTCCGACACCCACCCGGACGGCACCGCCGCCCTGCGCAAGGCCCTCGTGGCCGCGGGCATCACCCTGCACGCGGGCGAGGAGCAGGGGCTACCCGGAGCGGGCCACATCCTGCTGGTGGAGGCCGCGGGCGAGGAGACGTACGACACCGTCCGCGACACCGTCGCCGACCTCGGCATCGGCCTGGTCCGCATGGAGCAGCGCCGCCACCACATCGCGGAGGTCTTCCGCGACAGCGACCAGCAGGCCCAGCAGGCCCAGCAGGTCCAGCAGGTCCAGCAGATCCAGCAGATCCAGCAGCCCCAGCAGCCTCAGCCGGTCGGCCCGCAAGCCGCGCCTCCCGTCCACAACGTCCAGAAGAAGGGAGCCGGTTCCGATGGCGCCTGACACCTCGACCCAGATCCACAACATCGGCTACCGGTCCTACGACGGCCCCCGCCTCGGCCGCGCCTACGCCCGCACGTCGCTCTTCTCGCAGTCCCTGCGGGGCGCGTACGGCCTCGGGCGGTCCGCCAAGTCCAAGGTGCTGCCGATGATCCTCTTCGCGGTGATGTGCGTACCCGCGCTGATCATCGTCGCGGTGGCCATCGCCGTCCCCGGCTCCACCGACCTGCCGATCAAGTACACGACGTACGCCCTGACCACCCAGGTGATCATCGGCCTCTACCTCGCGTCGCAGGCACCCCAGTCGGTCTCCCGGGACCTGCGGTTCAAGACCGTGCCGCTGTACTTCTCGCGACCCATCGAGCGCGTCGACTACGTACTGGCCAAGTACGCGGCCATGGCCTCGGCCCTCTTCATCCTCACCGCCACCCCGCTGCTGATCATGTGGATCGGCTCGCTGCTGGCGAAGTTCGACTTCGGTGACCAGACCAAGGGATTCGGGCAGGGACTGGTGTCGGTACTGCTGCTGTCGCTGCTCTTCGCGGGCCTCGGCCTCGTCATGGCCGCGCTCACCCCGCGCCGCGGATTCGGCGTCGCCGCCGTGATCGGCCTGCTGCTCATCCCCTACGGCGCCGTCTCCACCATCCAGGCCGTGGCCTACTCGACCGGGAACACCGGGGCCATCGAGTGGATGGGCCTGTTCTCCCCGATCACCCTGATCGACGGCGTGCAGACCGCGTTCCTCGACGCCACCTCCGCCTTCCCCGGCGGTGAGGGCCCCTCCGCGGCCGTCGGCGTCGTCTACCTGCTCGTCGTCCTCGGCCTCATCGCCGGCTCCTACGCCGCCCTGATGGCCCGCTACCGGAAGGCCGGGCTGTGACCGTCATCGACATCGACCACACCTCCCGCTGGTTCGGCAACGTCGTCGCCGTCAACGACGTCACCATGCGCATCGGCCCCGGTGTGACCGGACTGCTGGGCCCCAACGGCGCCGGCAAGTCCACCCTCATCAACATGATGGGCGGCTTCCTCGCGCCCTCCACGGGCACCGTCACCCTCGACGGGGCGCCGATCTGGCGCAACGAGCAGGTCTACCGGCAGATCGGCGTCGTGCCCGAACGCGAGGCCATGTACGACTTCCTCACGGGCCGCGAGTTCGTGGTGGCCAACGCCGAACTGCACGGCCTCGACGACGAGGCCGCCCGGCGCGCGCTCGCCACCGTCGAGATGGAGTACGCCCAGGACCGCAAGATCTCCACGTACTCCAAGGGCATGCGCCAGCGCGTGAAGATGGCTTCCGCGCTCGTCCACGACCCGTCCGTGCTGCTCCTCGACGAGCCGTTCAACGGCATGGACCCGCGCCAGCGCATGCAGCTCATGGACCTGCTGCGCCGGATGGGCGACGAAGGCCGCACCGTGCTGTTCTCCTCGCACATCCTGGAGGAGGTCGAGCAACTCGCCTCGCACATCGAGGTCGTCGTCGCCGGGCGGCACGCCGCCTCCGGCGACTTCCGCCGGATCCGCCGCCTGATGACGGATCGCCCGCACCGCTACCTGGTCCGCTCCTCCGACGACCGGGTGCTGGCCGCGGCCCTGATCGCCGACCCGTCCACGGCAGGCATCGAGGTCGACCTCAAGGAAGGCGCCCTGCGCATCCAGGCCGTCGACTTCGGGCGCTTCACCGAGTTGCTGCCGCGGGTTGCCCGGGCGCACGGCATCCGGCTGCTCACGGTCTCGCCCTCCGACGAGTCCCTCGAGTCGGTCTTCTCCTACCTCGTCACGGCCTGAAGGAGCTGGCATGTACAACCCCACCGTCGCCCGGCTCACCTACCGGGCCCTGCTCGGCCGCCGCCGCGCGCTGATCCTCTTCGCGCTGCCCGCCCTGCTGATCGTCATCTCCATCGCCGTCCGCGCCTTCACCGGGGTGGACGACAAGGTCGCCGCCGACCTCCTCGGTGGTTTCGCCCTGGCGACGATGGTCCCGCTGATCGGCGTCATCGCCGGCACCGGAGCCATCGGCCCCGAGATCGACGACGGCTCGATCGTCTACCTGCTGTCCAAGCCGGTGAAGCGGCCCACGATCATCCTGACCAAGCTGATCGTCGCGATCGCCGTCACGATGGCCTTCTCCGCGATCCCCACCCTGATCGCCGGCTTCATCCTCAACGGCAACGGCCAGCAGATCGCGGTCGCCTACATGGTCGCCGCGCTCGTCGCCTCGATCGCCTACAGCGCGCTGTTCCTGCTGCTGGGCACCGTCAGCCGGCACGCGGTCGTCTTCGGCCTCGTCTACGCCCTGATCTGGGAGTCCCTCTTCGGCAGCCTCGTCTCCGGAGCCAAGACCCTGAGCGTCCAGCAGTGGTCCCTGTCCCTGGCCGAGAAGGTCGCCGGTCCGGGGTACGTGGACGCCAGTGTGGGCCTGCCCACCGCCGTGATCCTGCTCCTCGTGGTCACCATCGGCGCCACCGCCTACGCGGGCCAGAAGCTGCGCCGCCTGACCCTGGCCGGCGAGGAGTAGGCCCGCCGCCACTGGCCGTTCACCCCGTGCCCCGCGCGGCCCACCGGCCGGGCGGGGCACAGCTTCGCGCGGGATCATCGGGGCATGATCGAGCACACCGAGGCGGAACCGTCCAGACCCGTGCGGTCCTGGATACGGTCCTCGCCCGGGACGCACATCTGGCTGCTGATCATCGCCATCACCAGCCTCATCGTCGTGATCGCCCCGGACCGGGTCGAGCACGTGCTGCTCCACCGGAACAGCAGCAACATCCACGAACTGGTCCAGCACCCCATCCGCGCACTGATCAGCAGCGCGTTCTGGATCGAGAACCCGGCCTCGCTCGCCCTCTACGCCCTGCTCTTCGAGTGCTTCCACGCCCCCGTCGAGCGCTGGCTCGGCACCCTGCGCTGGCTCCTGATCGTCGCGACCGCCCACATCACGGCGACCCTGATCAGCCAGCAGGTCCTCCTGATGGCCATCGAGGACCACCGCGCGCCGCACAGCATGACCCACGTCGTCGACATCGGCGTCAGCTACGGCCTGGCGGCCTCCGTCGGTGTGCTGACCTACCGGCTGCCCCACCCTTGGAGATGGTTCTACCTGGCGGGCGCGGTCGCCTTCTTCGGCATCCCGCTCCTTAGCGACGCCGATTTCACCGACCTCGGCCACGCGATCTCGCTCGCCGTCGGCCTGCTCGCGTGGCCGCTCACCCGACACCCCGTTTCACGTGAAACATGACCCCCGTTCCACGCGACACACGACCGTCGCCTCACGCGGAACATGACCCCTGTTTCACGTGAAACACGCCGTGACTCCGTCGTCCTCCCTCGACTCACCGCCTCGCCGCACCCACCCTCGGCGCGGGGAAAATCGCTGGTACGCACCCTTCCCCCGGGGCACAGTGAGTGGTGCGGGGAGCAACAAAAGGTCCGGAGCAGCCGCTTCGAGCGCGCCTTGCGGCGCGGGCTGCTCCGGACCTCTCGAACGCTCGGTGCGGCTATGCGGAGCCCAACAGGCGTTCCAGGACCACCGCGATGCCATCCTCCTGGTTGGAGGTCGTCACCTCGTCGGCCACCGCCTTGAGTTCCTGGTGGGCGTTGGCCATGGCCACGCCGTGAGCCGACCATCCGAACATCGGGATGTCGTTGGGCATGTCGCCGAAGGCGATCGTCTCCGCCGCCTTCACACCCAGCCGCCGCGCCGCCAGCGACAGGCCGGTCGCCTTGCTCAGACCGAGCGGCAGGATCTCCACGATGCCGGGACCGGCCATCACGATGTCCACGAGGTTGCCGACGGTCTCCCGGGCCACCCTGACGAGTTCGTCCTCACCCATCCCCGGGTGCTGGATGTAGAGCTTGTTCAGCGGGGCGGTCCAGACCGCCGCCGTGTCCTCCAGGTAGAGCGCCGGCAGCCCATCCTGCACCTGGTACCCGGGACCGAACAGCACTTCGCCGTCCACCCCGTCCCGACTGGCCGCCAGGGCCAGCGGACCCACCTCGGCCTCTATCTTCGACAGCGCCAAGCCGGCCAGCTGCCGGTCCAACGTCACCGAGGTCAGCAGCCGGTGCGCCCCCGCGTCGTAGACCTGCGCGCCCTGCCCGCAGACGGCGATCCCCTGGTAGCCGAGGTCGTCGAGCACGTGCCGGGTCCACGGCACGGCCCTGCCGGTGACGATGATGTGAGCCGCGCCCGCCGCGGTGGCAGCGGCGAGCGCCTCACGGGTGCGCTCCGAGACGGTGTCGTCGTCACGCAGCAGCGTGCCGTCGAGGTCCGTCGCGACGAGCTTGTACGGGAACGGGGCCGGACTCACTTGGCGATCGGCTCCAGGAACTCGCGACCGCCCAGGTACGGACGGAGCACTGCGGGCACCCGTACCGTCCCGTCGGCCTGCTGGTGGTTCTCAAGGATCGCGACGATGGTGCGCGGAACGGCGCACAGCGTGCCGTTGAGCGTCGACAGCGGCGCGGTCTTCTTGCCCTCGCGGTAGCGGATCGACAGGCGGCGGGCCTGGAAGCCGTCACAGTTCGAGGCGGAGGTCAGCTCGCGGTACTTGCCCTGGGTGGGGATCCACGCCTCGCAGTCGAACTTGCGGGAGGCGGACGAGCCCAGGTCGCCGGTGGCTACGTCGATGACCTGGAACGGCAGCTCCAGGCTGGTCAGCCACTGCTTCTCCCAGTCGAGGAGGCGCTTGTGCTCGGCCTCGGCCTCCTCCGGCGCGACGTACGAGAACATCTCGACCTTGTCGAACTGGTGCACGCGGAAAATGCCCCGGGTGTCCTTGCCGTACGTACCGGCCTCGCGGCGGAAGCAGGGCGAGAAACCGGCGTACCGCAGCGGCAGCTTGTCCGCGTCGATGATCTCGTCCATGTGGTACGCGGCGAGCGGCACCTCGGAGGTGCCGACCAGGTAGTAGTCGTCCTTCTCCAGGTGGTACACGTTCTCCGCGGCCTGGCCGAGGAAGCCGGTGCCCTCCATGGCGCGCGGGCGGACCAGCGCCGGCGTCAGCATCGGGATGAAGCCGGCCTCGGTGGCCTGCGCGATCGCGGCATTGACCAGGGCGAGTTCCAGCAGCGCGCCGACGCCGGTGAGGTAGTAGAAGCGCGAACCCGACACCTTGGCGCCGCGCTCGACGTCGATGGCGCCGAGCGATTCGCCCAGTTCCAGGTGGTCCTTCGGCTCGAAGCCCTCGGCGCCGAAGTCGCGGATCGTGCCGTGCGTCTCCAGGACGGTGAAGTCCTCCTCGCCGCCGACCGGGACGTCGCTGTGGACGATGTTGCCCAGCCGGAGGAGGAGCTGCTTGGCCGCTTCGTCGGCCTCGTTCTGTTCGGCCTCGGCGGCCTTCACGTCCTGCTTGAGCCGTTCGGCCTTGGTCAGCAGCTCGGCCCGCTCCTCCGGGGAGGCCTTGGGGATGAGCTTGCCGAGCGACCTCTGCTCGTTGCGCAGTTCGTCGAAGCGCGTGCCGGAGGACCTGCGGCGCTCGTCGGCGGAGAGCAGTGCGTCGACAAGGCCGACGTCCTCTCCACGGGCGCGCTGCGAGGCGCGGACACGGTCAGGGTCTTCACGGAGCAGCCGAAGGTCAATCACCCCTCCAGGCTACCGGGCCGGCCTTCCTGGGATCACACCGATATCACGCTGCGTGTCACTATGTCCCAATTGGTACGAATGGAAATCTCTTGTCCGGCGACCGGAAGTGGGCTGCGGCGGGGAGCAGATAAAAGCGGCCCCATTCGCCGAAATGGGGCAGCGGGCCGGTCGGCGGTCGGGTTCTGATCAGCCCTGGGGAGGCTTCTTTGTCCACAGGAATTCGCTCTGTGAGCGTCTTATCCACAGGCTGTGCGCTAGATCTGTGGACACGGAATTAGCTCCATGGGGATCGGCGCCCAGCCGGGGCCGATCAGGGCTCAAACCGCCCTCACACACTCATTCGGGTGGGAATGACTCGCTCCAAAGAGTTGATTGCTGATACAGGGGTGACAGCGTTCACCTGTCGCTCCCCAGCGCGAAACCTGAGCCCCCGAGTGATTTGTCGACCTTGTCGCATCACCGTGTCGACTTGTCCCCAGGTCTCCCCCCAGCCCTGTGGATAACTCTGTGGACAGTGGACAACGCCCTACGCGCGACCGTCGAGGCAGCGCGTCAGCCAGTCCGACGCCTCCGTGAAGTCGCCGTCGGAGGTTCCCGGCCGCGCCGCGCGCACCTCACTCAGAGCGACACCGGCCCTCGGGTAGGAGCCGAGGAAACGGACCTGGGGGCAGGTTCGCTTCAGACCCATCAGGGCCTCGCTCACCCGGCGGTCGGAGATGTGACCCTCGGCGTCCACGGCGAAGCAGTAGTTGCCGATGCCCTGGCCGGTCGGCCGGGACTGGATCAGCATCAGGTTCACACCCCGCACCGCGAACTCCTGGAGGAGTTCCAGCAGCGCACCTGGGTGGTCGTCGCCGAGCCACAGCACCACGGACGTCTTGTCGGCGCCGGTCGGCGCCGCCGGCCGGGCGGGACGCCCGACGAGTACGAACCGGGTCTCGGCGTTCTCCGCGTCGTGGATCTCCTTGACCAGCGCTTCCAGTCCGTACGTCACGGCGGCGAACTCACCCGCGAAGGCCGAGTCGAAGCGCCCCTCCTGCACCAGCCGGGCGCCGTCGGCGTTGGACGCGGCCGACTCCCACACCGCGTCGGGCAGGTGCCTGCGCAGCCAGTTGCGCACCTGCGGCTGCGCGACGGGGTGCCCGGTGACGGTCTTGACGTCCGACAGCTTGGTCCCCGGCCGCACGAGCAGCGCGAACGCGATCGGCAGCAGCACCTCGCGGTAGATCATCAGGGGCTCGCCGGAGGACAGCTCGTCGAGGGTGGCGGTGACCCCGCCCTCCACCGAGTTCTCGATCGGCACCAGAGCCGCCGCCGCCTCGCCGTTGCGCACTGCGTCCAGCGCCGCGGGGACCGACACCATCGGGACGAGCTCCCGGGTGGCGGCTTCCGGCAGCGTACGGAGGGCGGCTTCGGTGAACGTGCCCTCGGGACCGAGATAGGTGAAGCGGGTGGCCGACATGCGGTCAGCCTAATGCCGGGCAGGCCGCCTCCGCCGGGCCGTTCACCCTTCGAGCAACCGCTGTCCGACGTACTCCCCGGCCCGCGGGCCGGGCGGAACGGCGTACAGCCCACTGGACTCGTGCCGGATGAACGCGGACAGGGCGTCCCCCCGGTCGAGCTTGCGCTGCACGGGGACGAAGCCGCGCAGCGGATCGGCCTGCCAGCAGATGAAGAGCAGCCCGGCATCCGGAGTGCCGTCGGGGGCGATCCCGTCGTGGAAGGAGAACGGCCGGCGCAGCATGGCGGCCCCGCCGTTCTGCTCGGGAGCCGAGATCCGGGCGTGGGCGTTGGAGGCGATGACGGGCTTGCCGTCGGCGCCGAGCTTGTCCAGGGCCATCTCCGTGGTCTCGCCACCACCGGTCAGCGGGGCCCCGGTCGCCTTGGTGCGGCCGATAACCTGCTCCTGAGCGGCCTGGGACTGCTTCTCCCAGTCGTCGAGCAGCATTCGGATCCGGCGCACGACGGCGTACGAGCCCCCGGCCATCCAGGAGTGCTCGGCCGGTCCCGGCCCGGCGCCCGGAACGAAGATGCGCTTGTCGAAATCGGGTTCGGCGCGCTTGGGGTTCCCGGTGCCGTCGACCTGGCCCATCAGGTTCCGCGCGGTCATCGGCTTCGCGGTGGCGCCCGGGGACCGGTTGAAGCCGTTCATCTGCCAGCGCACGCGCGCCGCGTCCCCGGCGGCCTTCTGCAGGGCGCGCAGGGCGTGGAACGCGACGAGGCCGTCGTCCGCGCCGATCTGGACCCACAGGTCACCGTTGCTGCGCTGGGCGTCGAGCCGGTCCGAGGAGAAGTCCGGCAACGGATCGAGCGCCACGGGGCGTCGGGCCGTCAGGCCGGTGCGCTCGAAGAAGGAGTGCCCGAACCCGAAGGTGACGGTGAGGGAGGACGGCCCCGCGTCGAGGGCGATGCCGGTGTCGGCGGTCGGCGCGGTCCCGCCCGCCATCAACCGCCGGGCGGTGTCCGACCAGCGGCGCAACAGCGCGGCGGCCTCGGAGCGGCCGGCGCCGGGCGCCAGGTCGAAGGCGAGCACGTGGCCCTTGGCCTGGAGCGGAGTGGTGATCCCGGCCTGGTGGTCCCCGTGGAAGGCGACTTCGGTGGCGCCGAGGGAGCCGGGCGCCCCGGCCGCGCCGGGGGCACCGCCCGCGGAGTCGGCGACGGCGGCGTGGACGAGGGCCCCGCCGGCCCCGCCGAGGGCGAGTCCGGCGGCGCCGGCGGCGCCCACGGTGCCCAGCAGCCTGCGCCGGGAGATCTCGATGTCCGGGTTGCTCCCGGTGCTGTCGGTCACGCTGCTCAGCCGATCTTCACGTTCTTCTGGACGGTCGTCTGGTCGATGTCGGAGGTGCGGACGGTCACGTCGATGCGCCATTCACCCGTGAGTGGCAGCTGCACCCCGGACGCGGTCCAGTGTCCGGGACCGGCACGGTCCGGGGCGACCGGCAGCGGGCCGATCTTCTTGGCCGGGAGGGTGAGGGCGACCTTGATCTCGGGCAGGTCGAGGGGCTTGCCGTCCGGGTCCTCCGCCCACAGGTGGAGGGTGTTGGCACCGACCCGGCCCGGGTCGAGCTCCAGTCGTACGGTGCCCTTGCCATTCTGGCCGCCGGTCTCGAACGGCAGGGTGATTTTGACGGCCCGGTTGGGCACGGCGGTGGAGGCCGAACCCCTACCGGTCTCCTGCTCCATGGCCCGCCCCGGCTCCGTGCTGGTCAGGACGGTGGTGACGGCGAGCAGGACCACGGCCACGGCCGCCTCGGCGAGCACGGACCGACGCAGACCCGCCCGGCCGGGATCGGCGTCGCGCACCTGGTGCTTGCGCGCCTTCTCGCGGGCGGCGTGCTGACGGGCGAGCTGGGCGGCGCGCCGCGGGTCGGCGGGGTCGGCGTCGGCAGCGCTGGTGGCACCAGTGGCGGGAACGTCGTCGGCGGCGCCCGTTTCACGTGAAACATCGCTGCCCGTTCCTCGTGAAACCCCAGAGCCCGTTTCACGTGAAACATCGCTCGCCGTTTCACGTGAAACGCCCGTCCCGGAGGGCACGGCGGCCGGCTCGTCGGCGGCGGCCTCCGTCGGAGCGTCCGCCAGTCGCGCGGTCCACTTCCGCGAGAGCCAGGCGATGCCGAGGAGGACGAGGACCAGCCCCACCTTGATCATCAGGAGTCGGCCGTAGCTGGTGTCGGTGAGGGCCGACCAGCTGCCGAGCTGACGCCAGGACTGGTAGACGCCGGTGACGACGAGGACCGCGACGCTGACGAAGGCGACCTTGGAGAAGCGTCGTACGGCGTCCCGCTCGATGTCCGGCACCTTGTACAGGGCGACCAACAGCGCGGTGAGACCGCCGAGCCAAGTGGCTACGGCCAGCAGGTGGAGGACGTCGGCCGGCATTGCGATGCCGGTCTGGATGCCCGTGGAGGCGTGCTCGGACAGGGCCCAGGTGGCGGCGATGCCGGCGGCCACGACGGCTCCGCCGATCCCGAGGCCGAAGGCCAGGTCGTTCGGCTGCTTCTTGCCCTCGCCGGCCGGACCATCCGGACCATCCGGACCATCCGGACCGGCCGAACCGGCTTCCCCGGAACCCGACGCCTGTTGGTGGCGCGCGTACGCCCCGAACAGTACGGCGACGAACAGCGCGGCGGCTCCGAGGAGGAGGAGCCGGGAGACGAACGAGGCGCCCGTCTTGGTCTCCAGTACGGCTTGCAGCCCGGCGAGGTCGAAGACGTCGGCGAACTTGCCCGAGCCGGTGTACGGGTTGCGGAGCGCCAGCATCACCAGGGTGGCCGCGGTGAGGGTGACCCAGCCGCGCACCACGAGCTTCTGCAGCGACGGTTGCGCGGACCCGCGGCGCCAGCAGAGCAGGATGAAGGCGGCCCCGCCGACGAGAACGGTGAATCCGGCGTAGGCGGCGTAACGGGCGATCCCGTAGACGACGCCGACGGGTCCGCCGCCCGCCTGCTGCGTGGGCAGGGCGACGTTGGTGGCCGAGGGGGCGCCGATGGAGAAGGTGAAGGCGCCGGAGATGGGGTGGCTGTCGGCGGAGACGGCCTGCCAGGCGACGGTGTACGTGCCGTTGGGCAGGCCGGTGTGCAGGGCGGTGCCGTACCGGATGATCGAGCCGCTGCACATGTCGCGGAGCTCGCCGGTGTCCACGCGTCGGCCCTGCGGGTCCATGACGCGGATGGAGTCGTCGCCCATGGCGACCTGCTCCGAGAAGGAGAGGGTGACCTGGGCGGGTGCCGTGGCGACCACCGCCCCGTCCTGCGGGTCGCTCGCGGTGAGTGCGGCGTGTGCCGTGGCCGGCGCGGCCGCGGTGAACAGGGTTGCCAGCAGGGCTGCGAGAACCAGCGCGAGCCGCGGCAGGAGTGCCGTGATGCGGACCCGGGCGGGGGAAGGGGCGGGGGCGGTGGCCGTCATGGCGTGTCAGTTCCTCGGTCCGTCAGTGGGCGTTGGAGTTCTCTGCGTTGTACGTCCGCTCTTTCACTTCGACCTCGACCTTGACCGGGCCGGCCTTCTCGAACCGGAGCTCGACGGTGACCTTGTCCCCGACGGCCGGCTTGTTCTTCAGACCCATGAACATGACGTGGTCGCCGCCCCGCGCCAGCTTCAGCTCACCGTTGGCGGGCACGTCCAGCGACTGGACCTGCTGCATCTTCTGGTCCTTGGTCTCGTGGATCTGGAGATCGTCCGAGAGGGGACTGGTGACGCCGGTCAGCTTGTCGGCGATCTTCGATCCGTTCTTGATGACCATGAAGGCGCCGGCCATCTTGTCGTTGACCGGTTCCGGCATGAAGGCGCCGCTGACCGTCAGCTCGGGCTTCTCGCCGTCGGCACCCGAGGAATCCGCGGAGTCGGACGAGCAGCCGGATATGGCGAGCGCGGCCGTCAGGGAGAGGGCGGCGGCGAGGGTGCGGGTGGTGCGGCGGTTCACGGGTTCTCTCCCTTGACGAGCTTCGGCAGGTCCTTGGTGTAGTCATCGACGGTGGTGCCCTCGCCGTAGAGGGCGTAGCCCTCGTCGGTCTTGGGCGAGAACGCGATGACCTGGGCACCGTGCATGGAGACGACGTTGCCGTTGGCGTCCTTCGTGGCGGCCTCGATGCCGATGCCGAGCGAGCGGGCGGCGGCCTGGATGGTCGCGAAGTCCCCGCTGAGTCCGACGAAGGACGGGTCCTGGGCCTTGAGCCACGCGCCGAGGGATTCGGGAGTGTCCCGTTCGGGGTCCGTGGTGACGAACACGACCCGGAGGTTGTCCTGGTCCGCCTTGGGCAGCGCCTTCTTGGCGACGGCGATGTTGCTCATCGTCAGGGGGCAGACGTCCGGGCAGTTGGTGTAGCCGAAGTAGATGAGCGTCGGCTTGCCCTTGGTCTGCTCGCGCAGGTTCCACGGCTTGCCGGTGGTGTCCGTGAGGACGAGTTCGGGCTTGTCGAAGGGCCGGTCGAGGACCGTGGCGGCCCCGGCCTTCTTCTCACCGGTGATCTGGGTGACCGAGCCGGTGTTCTCGGTCTTCCCACCGCCGCAGGCGGTGAGTGCGAGGGCGGTCGCCACCGCGAGGGCGGCGACCGTCACACGTGTGGTGCGCATGGAGGAATGTCCCTGTGATCGGGGATGGTACGGATGTTCTCGGAACGAAACGGCCTGCGTGCGCGACGGGTCAGGAAGCGCGCCGACGCGAGGCGATGCCGAAGGCGACGCCGCCCAGGCCGATGACGATGCCCGCGACGCCGAGGACCCGGGCGGTCGTGTCGGAGCTCTTTGCGGCCTCGTCGTGGTGGTCGCCGGCCGCCTTGTCGTCCTTGCCGGAGGCCTTCGCCTCCTCGGCCTTCTTGTCACCGGCGTCGTGGTGGTCGTCGCCCTTGGCGGCGGTCAGCTTCAGGACCGGCGCGGGGGTCTGCGGCTCGGGGGCGCCTTCCTTGGCCTCCTCGATCCAGCGGACGACCTCGTTGTTGTCGTACGTCTGGATCGCCTTGAAGACCATCTGGTCGGCGTTCTCCGGGAGCTTGCCGACGGAGACGGGGAACTGCTGGAACTTGCCGGGCTCGATCTTGCCGCCGGACCAGGTCACCTTGGTGACGGCCTCGTTGATCTGCTTGCCGTGCACGGTGAGCGGCTTGTCGAGCTTGCTCTTCTCGACGCTCACCGTCCAGCCGGGGATGTCCTGCGGCATGACGGACGTGAGCGGCTGGTCGATCGGGAAGCTGACCTCCAACTGCGTGGTCGACGCGTTGTCGCGCTCGTTGGGGACCTTGAAGTTGATGGTCGCGTAGCCGCCCTTGGTGGCCTCGCCGGGCTGCACGCCGACGTGCGCGAAGGCGGGGGCGGACAGGACGAGGACGGTGCCGGCGGCGAGGGCGGCGGCGAAGGAGACGCGAGAGGTCTTCATGGCGGGAACACTCCACGGAAGCAGGGGTGACGGGCTCCGCGCACGGGCGCGCGCGGAGGTCGCGGCACCGGTGCTCCCGTGGCTGTTGCTCCGGGGCGTGGGCGCCGCGTCAGGCTGCGAGGGAGAGCGCCGCGGGGGGCCCGCGCCTGATCACCGTGTGCTGGAGCGCCTCGCGCCCGGTCCCCGCCGCGGGTGCGGCGGCGCCGAGCCCGGTGCGCCGGGTACGGACGGGCGCGCCGGGGATCCCGGCGGCGAGTGCGCGTACGAAGGCCAGCGCGGCGCGCAGCGGACGTACGGGGTCGGCTTCGGTGGAGAGCCGGGACAGTTCGAGGAGCCGGAGCAGCGCGGCGTCCCCCCGGCCCAGCAGCCAGCCGACCGCCAGCGCGGCCACCAGGTGCCCGGCGAGCATGGCCGGGCTGAACAGCCCGGTCGCCTGGTGCCCGGCGGCCTCCGCCACGTGCTCGTGCGCCGCGTGGCCCTGTGCGACGGCGGCCTGTCCGGCCAGGGCGACCGGGTCGAGGCCGGCGGTCTCCAGGATCCGCCGGGCGTCGGCCGGGCTGAGCGGTACGGAGTTGCCCCCGCAGACCAGCCGGGCGGCCAGCGCCGCGAGGGAGGTGTCGGAGTCCGCGGCCGTCGCCCGAGCGGCGGCTTCGCCGTGCTGGCCGAGGCCGAAGAGGGTGTGCAGCCCGACCTGTCCGAGGGCGAGCACGGCGGCGATGCCGCCGGGCGAGCGCCGACGTCCGGAGAGCGGGGCCGCGACCGCGAACACGGCGGCGAAGGCGGAGACCAGCGCCCACCAGGGCACGGCCGCGCAGGAGGCCACGACGTGACCCACCGCGGACAGCACGACGCAGACCGCGGCGAACACCGCGGCCCGGGTCGTCCGGAGGCCGGCTCCGGTGCGCGTCGTGTGGGGGGCAGTCATGGCCGGGCCATCATCGCACTGGGCTCAGGTCCTGCATACGGCAGGTACGCAAGGGACCTCTGCGCTCCGGCCTCCGGTCAGGCCGAGGTCAGCGGCGGCGCCGGCGAAGGAGTCGGGGAGGGACCGGCCGGGGGGCAGTGCGCGTCACCCGACGGCCATCGCCGCCACGGATTCCCGGGAGTACCGCATCGGCCGAAAGAGGGCTCGGGTGGCCGTGGGGGGCTTACGGCCCACCCGGGGCGGCAATAGGTAACCGTATGAGCATCTGGTGGTCTCTCCACTTGAGGCGCGAAGCCGCGAGCGTGCCGCTCGCCAGGCGACTGCTGTTGGGGACGATGGAGACCGCGGGGGTGGACCCGGACATCTCCTTCGACCTGTCGATGGCACTGACCGAGGCGTGTGCGAACGCGGTGGAGCACGGCGGCCGCGGGGCGGGCCCCCGCTGCGGCACGTCCGGCGTCGGCACCCCGGACGGTTCCGTCGACGGTGACGGGGAGGGCCGCGACGATCCGGACGGGACCGGGGCGTACCACGTCACGGCCTATCTGGACGGGGACCGCTGCCGCATCGAAGTGTCCGACTCCGGCCCGGGGTTCCCGGCCGCGACGGTGGCCCGTCGCAGACCCTCCCTGGCCGAGAACGGCCGGGGCCTGCACCTGATCGAGGAACTCGCCGACCACGTCCGCTTCCGCAACCGACCCGGCCGGGGAGCCGTGGTGAGCTTCGACAAGATGCTGAAGTGGCGCGACGACGCGCTCCTGAAGGTCTCGTAACAGCCCCCGAAGCCGCTCCCTCCGCAAGCCCCGCCCGCCGCGCAACGCGCCGGTGGGCGGGACCTCCCGCAGGAGGTCCCGCCCACCGTGTGTCGCGGGCCGGCGTCGGACGCCGGTCGTCGACCCCTTGAATGCTCGGCTCAGCCCTTGAGGCGGGCCATCCACGCCTCGACGTCGTCCGACGTGCGCGGCAGGGCGGCCGACAGGTTCCGGTTGCCGTCCTCGGTCACGAGGATGTCGTCCTCGATCCGGACGCCGATGCCCCGGTACTCCTCGGGCACGGTCAGGTCGTCGGCCTGGAAGTACAGGCCCGGCTCGACGGTCAGGCACACGCCCGGCACCAACGTGCCGTCGACGTACGCCTCGGTGCGCGCGGCGGCGCAGTCGTGGACGTCCATGCCGAGCATGTGGCCGGTGCCGTGCAGGGTCCAGCGGCGCTGCAGGCCCAGTTCCAGGACGCGCTCGACCGGGCCCTCCAGCAGGCCCCACTCGACCAGCTTCTCGGCGAGCACGTGCTGGGAGGCGTCGTGGAAGTCGCGGAACTTGGCGCCCGGCTTGACGGCGGCGATGCCGGCTTCCTGGGAGGCGTACACCGCGTCGTAGATCTTGCGCTGGATGTCGGTCCAGTTGCCGCTGATGGGCAGGGTGCGCGTGACGTCGGCGGTGTAGAGGGAGTGGGTTTCCACGCCGGCGTCGAGCAGCAGCAGGTCGCCGGAGCGGACGTCGCCGTCGTTGCGGACCCAGTGCAGGGTGCACGCGTGCGGGCCGGCGGCGCAGATGGAGCCGTAGCCGACGTCGTTGCCCTCGACGCGGGCGCGCAGGAAGAAGGTGCCCTCGATGTAGCGCTCGGACGTGGCCTCGGCCTTGTCGAGGACCCTTACGACGTCCTCGAAGCCGCGGACGGTGGAGTCGACGGCCTTCTGGAGCTCGCCGATCTCGAAGTCGTCCTTCACCGCGCGGGCCTCGGAGAGGTAGACGCGCAGCTCCTCGTCGAGCTCCTTGGTCACCTTGTCGGTGAGGGCGGTCTCGATGACGGAGTCGTGACCGCGGACGTTGCGGACCGGGCCCTCCGCCTCGGCGAGGGCCTCGGCGAGTTCGCGGACGTCCTTGGCCGGGATGCCCAGCAGCTGCTCGGCCTCGGCCAGGGAATGGCGGCGGCCGACCCACAGTTCGCCCTGGCCGGAGAGCCAGAACTCGCCGTTCTCGCGGTTGGAGCGGGGCAGCAGGTAGATCGTGGCGGTGTGCCCGGTCCCGCCCGTGGGCTCCAGGACCAGGACGCCGTTCTCGGTCTGGTCGCCGGTGAGGTAGGCGTACTCGGTCGAGGCGCGGAAGGGGTACTCGGTGTCGTTCGAGCGGGTCTTCAGCCGGCCGGCCGCGATGACGAGGCGGTCGCCGGGGAAGCGCGCGGACAGCGCGGCGCGACGCGCGGCCGTGTGCGACGCCTGGGCGATGGGCTCCAGGCCGCGCAGCTCGGTGTCGGCCCAACCACCGCGCATGCTCTCCGCGAGTTCTTCGCTGACGCCCGGGTACAGCCCGTTCTTGCGCTGCTTGTGCTTCTTCTGGGGCTGCTCTTCTTCCGGGGTCTCCGGGGTGAGCTCGTCAGCCACGTCTTCTCCTCAGCTGCTACGACATGCGGGTACCGGGTACGGACCTCATCCATCGTATGTGCGAGGAGAAGACGCCCGGCGTGACTTGTGACATATCAGTCAAACCGGACGATCGTCTTCCGTGGCGGCACGTGCCCCCGCCCCCACCGCACCGGATCTCAGTCGAACCGGACGGCGAGCAGCACCACGTCCTCGTCCGGATCCGCCGAGGGTGCGGCCGGGTCCTCGCCGGGCAGCACGGTCCGCAGGATGTGGTCGCAGATCGCCCCCGGGTCGTCCCGGACCGTACGGGGAACCCCCGCCGCCGCCGCGTGCAGCCGGGCGTACGCCCGGTCCATGGCGTCACCGGTCCGCCGCAACAGCCCGTCCGTGTAGAGCAGCACCGTTTCTCCCGACGCGGGCTCGATCTCCACGCTGGGCGCCTCCCAGCAGGCCAGCATCCCGAGCGGCGCGGAGAGCGAGGTCTCCACGTACTCGGTGCGCCGCTCGCCGATCAGCAGGGGCGGGGCGTGCCCGGCCCCGGCGAGGATGATCTTTCGCGCGGCGGGCTCGCAGTACGCGAAGAGCGCGGTCGCCGAGCGGGCCGGCTCGGTCAGGCGCAGCAGCAGTTCGAGGTCGGACAGGACGGCGACGGGGTCTTCGCCCTCCATGACGGCGTACGCGCGCAGCGATGCCCGCAGCCGTCCCATCGCGGCGACGGCGCTCGGCCCGGAACCGGTGACGGAGCCGACGGCCAGGCCCATGGCGCCCTCGGGCAACGGGAGGGCGTCGTACCAGTCGCCGCCGCCGCGCGGTCCGGTGTGGTGCCGGGCGGCGAGCTGGACCCCGGCGATCCGGGGGAGCCGGCTGGGCAGCAGCTCCTCGGCGACGGTGGCCAGCCGGGTGCGCGAGCGGTCCACCTCGACCATCCGCGCCAAGTGCTCGGCGGCGTGCCGCACGTAGAGCCCGGCGAGGTCGCGCTGACGCTCGCTCGGCTCGGCCTGTTCGTCGTAGAGCCAGACGGCCGCGCCGAGCCGGCCGGTGGCGTCGGCGGTCAGCGGCAGCGCGTAGCTGGCCGCGTAGCCGAGTCGGGCCGCGACCTCGCGGTGGCGGGGGTCGACGGGGGGTTCGTGGGCGCCGGGTCCGGGCGCCGTCGGCGCGCTGCCCGGCTCGGGGAGCACCTCGGAGCCGCCGTGGGCGTCGGGGAGTCCGTCGAGGATGCGGCCGTAGGAGGTGGCGCTGCGCGGCACCGTCTCGATGTGACCGAGGTCCGCGCGCCCCAGACCGAGGCCGATCGTGGTGGTGGGGCCGAGTCCGTCGGAGGGCTCCAGGACGACCAGGCCGCGACGCGCGCCGACGAGGGCGGCTCCGGCCCGCAGGAACTCCTGGAGGGAGGAGTCGAGGTCACGGGCCCGGGCGAGGCGTTCGGTGAGTTCGTGGAGCGTGGTGAGGTCCGAGACCATGCCCGCCAGCCGGTCCTGGATGACGCTGCTCGCGGCAGGCTGGGCGGCCTGCGCGGGGGTGGTGCGTACGGGCGTGGAAGCGGGCGTGGGCGCCGGAGTCTGCGCTGACGCTGTAACTGCTGGATCGATTCCAGCCACTTTCGGTAGATGCGGGGCGCTCATGGCGTCCGCCTTTCCACCTGGTGCGATTCGCCATATAGCATCGCAAACCCCCAGATCGTGCTGCGCCGCCATCGATGGATCCACATCTACACGCACACGAGGAGCGATGTCCAGCATGGCACCAGCGGGAATATCGGTGTCCGAGGGACGACAACTCACTGTCCGGCCAGGGGTAAAACTTGGCCGGAAAAAGCTGGAAGCGTACGGTTTTTGCGATCGACTGAGCGGGCGTCGCAGTGGCCTCGGGTACGTAATCGGTAGTGCCCAGGGCCAGTTGACGCCTTCCGGCACCGCCGGGAACCGCCCGGCACGCGCCGCCGTCCTTAGCGGCGGAGCCGGTCTCGACACCGGTGCGGGTCGCTCTCCGCCCCCGCCGGACGTTTGATGGACCCGTAAGAAAACTGCACGAAGCGTGTGAACCTGCTTCCGGCGAACGGTGCCGCGAAACCTGTACGTGTGGTGAGACACCGCTCACATGGTGTGATGTGGCCCCTTGGCGTTCAACGGAAAGGAACGAGCGCTCATGCGCGAGATCCTCGGAAGGCGTCTCCAGCGGCTCCGCGACCGGTGGAAGTCCCCGCGCGCCGCGTCCCGCGCGGCCTCGGCAGCGGCGGTTCCGTCCCTGCTCGACGCGGCGCTCACCTGCGCCACCCTGCGGAAGTGGCCCGTGCTGCCCGGAGTGGGCCGGGCCGGCGCGGACGGTGCGCGCTGCGCGTGCCCGGACCCCGACTGCGCGGTGCCCGGCGCGCATCCCTTCGACCCCGGACTGCTCGCCGCCACCACCGACCCCCGGATGGTGGCCTGGTGGTGGGCCAGGCGGCCCAGTGCCCCGCTGCTCCTGGCCACCGGTGGCGCCGCGCCCTGCGCGGTGAGCCTGCCGGCCGCCGCCGCCGCGCGTGCCGTCGTACGACTGGACGCGCAGGGCATGCGGATCGGGCCGATCGTCGCCACGCCGACCCGGTGGGCGCTGCTGGTGGCGCCGTACTCGCTGGAGCGCCTCGGTGAACTCCTCTACGCCAAGGACCACGTGCCCGCCTCGCTGCGGTTCCACGGTGAGGGCGGCTACCTGTTGCTGCCGCCCTCCACCGCTTCCGGTGGCGGGCAGGTCCACTGGGAACGCGAACCCGCGACGGGCCCCGACGGCCCGTGGCTGCCGGACGTCGAAGCGGTCGTGGACGCGCTCGTCGAGGCCAGCAGCGGCGCCCCGGGCGGCGGCAGCCGGCTCGCCTACTGAGCACGGCGTCCCCGGGTGACCACGGCGGCCTCGGGGAGGGAACGTACGGCTAGGCGCGGGAAGATCCCGGCGGCGGCCGCATCACTCGTACGGGTGCCAGCAGGGCCGGATTACAAGGGAATTGGGCGCGGGGATCTCCGGGGCCCTTTCCGGCGTCGCTATCTTCGGCGAATGAATCTCCGCCTGATCGGTATCGGCGCCGGTGTGCTCGTCATCTTGTCGCTCCCCCTCGCCGGGGCGATCGCCGGGCCGGATCTCGCCGGTCAGGATGACGGAAAAGGCGGGGGGTTGCTCTCCTCGCTCGGCCTTTCCGGCCCTTCCCGTACGCCGGTCGCGGCCCGGAACCCGGATGCGACGCGATCCGTCGCGCGCGAGGCGCTCCCGTCGGAGCCCGGGCCGGACGTGCGGACGCGTACGGACACCCGGTGCGGTCCCGAACTCTCCTCCCCGCACGGGGTGGAGGCGCAGACCTGTGTCCTGGAGAGCGGGGGCCGGACCTGGGGGCGGACCTACTACCGCAACACCAGCGGACGGATCCTGGACGCGGTGCTCACCGTCATGGGACCCGAGGGGCGCACGGTGCGGATCCGCTGCGTCGTGGGAGCGGGGGACGAACCGGGATTGTGCGAGACGCCCCAGGAGGACTCGGCCGGAAAGACGGCCGACTACTCGGCGGTAGCGGAATTTGCAGTTCCGGATGATGAAGGGCAGCTGCTCCTGCGGTCCGGGAGCAACTCACCGGACCCGGCAGACGGTTGACCGCAGCCTGAAATGGAAGGGCCCGGTCGCTGGCGACGGGGGATGCACCAGCGACCGGGCTACAAGAACGGTAACAAGAGATCGCCTGTTCGCAAATTCGATCTCTGATATTCGGACACGGATTTGCAGGCGATTAGGGGGAGTTGCGGTCGCCGTCACCGCTCCCGCGGGCGCGCGGGCGTCAGCTGAGCGTCACCTGGCGGTTGGTGAGGCCACCGCGCGCGCGGCGCTCCTCGGCGGTGAGCGGGGTGTCCGTGGCCAGGGCCGCGGCGAGCCGCTCCGCGAACTCGGCGGCCGGCTTCTCCACGTCGTCGGCGGAGACTCCGGTGGGCAGGTCCCAGACGGGAACGACGAGGCCGTGCGCCCGGAAGGAGCCCACGAGTTTGGTGCCCTCGCCGAGCGAGGAGGTGCCCGCGGCGTGCAGCCGCGCCAAGGCGTCGAGGAGCTTCTCCTCGGCGTGCGGCATGACCCACCGCAGGTGGTTCTTGTCCGGCGTCTCGCACCAGTAGGCCGCGTCGACGCCCTCCAGCTTGACCGTCGGGATGGCGGCTGCGTTGGCGCGTTCCAGCGAGGCGGCGATCTCCGGGGCGGAGGTCTGGGCGCTCTCCGACTCCGGAATCCAGAATTCGAAGCCGCTGTGCACAACCGGCTCGAAAACGCCGTCGAGGTCGAGCAGATCCTGAAGACGGGTGCCCTCGGCCGGAACTCGACGTGCCGCGACCGGCGTTCCGGGCTCGGCCACGAGCGCGCGCTCCAGGGTGTCGGCCATGTCGCGGGCCAGGTCACCGGTGGTCGAGTCGTTCTGCAGGCCGAGCAGGACGGAGCCGTCCTCGCGGCGCAGGGCCGGCCACGCCATGGGCAGTACGGTCACCAGCGTGACGGACGGGACGCCCTCGGGCAGTCCGGCCTTGAGGGTCAGCGGGATGGTGGCCGCGGGCACGAGCTCGCGCAGCGCCACCCAGTCGCACTCGCCCGGCAGCCCCTCGAAGGGGCGCCGCACGTGCTCGGTGACGGCGTGCGCGGCGGCCGCGCCGTGGCAGGCCTTGTAGCGGCGACCGGATCCGCAGGGACAGGGCTCGCGCGCGCCCACCACGGGGATCTCCCCGTTGTTGAGCTGCGGCTTCGCGGTCTTCGCGGCGGGGCGCTTCTTGGCCATCGTGGGTGTCTCCCGGTTGCGGCGGTACGGCGGTCTCTCTGGTCGCGAGCCTAGCCGTTCGTACCGCCGGAACCGGTGGGGTACGGCCGGGAGCACGGTCGGCGTGCGCTCCCGGACGGCCGCCTGCGCGGATGACCGGTACTGCGGGGATCGATGCGGGTGGTGCGGGTGAAACGGGCTGGTGCCCGCGGACGGATGCGGATACGGATGCGGATATGGATGCGGACGCCGCCGGTGACACGGATGCGCGTATGCGCGGACGCCCGGATGTGCGGATGTGCGGATGTGCGGACCGTTCACGGATCCAGGTCGTCGAAGGCCGATGCGTAGCCGATCGCCGGGGCTGTGACGCGCGTAGCGAAATCCTCGTGCCGCGCCCCTCGGGCGACGATCACCCACACGGTGACCTCACCCGCCGCCCCGTCGCGGACGCCCCAGTCCTGGGCCAGCGCGTTGATGATGTTGAGCCCGCGGCCGCCCCGGGCGGTGACCGAGGGGGTGGACGGAACCGGGCGGGTGGGACCGCCGCCGTCCGTGACCTCGACCGTCAGCCGGCCCGCCTTGTCGACGCGCCACGCGGCGCGTATCTCCCCGTCGCCGATCTCCCGCGCGCCCAGGGGCCGGCCGTGTCGGCAGGCGTTGCTGAGCAGTTCGGAAAGGATCAGTACGGCATCGTCCACGACCGATTCGGACAGACCGCTGATGCGTAGGTGTTCGCGCATGCGGTGTCTCGCCTCGCCCACGCCCGCCGGCCCATGGGACACGTCCATGCACGAAGACGTGGGCACTTCTTGTGCCATCACCAACGCCACCCCCGGTACCTCCTTAGCCCCACGCCATGATCTGGATGCCCCAATGGCCTGGACCGGAAACCGCCACGACCGGGCCCTCTGACGCATTCATGACCATTGATTGCGGAGCGGATGCGCCGGAGCACACCCTGTCACGCGGGGTTCATCTGTGACGGGTGTGCAAATAGGGACGTCAGCGTCCCAGTTGTGACAGAACTTGGCGGGGCCTGTTCGTGATGATCGCTTCCACACCCAGATCAGCGCACAGCTGAACGTCTTCGGGCTCGTTCACGGTCCATACGTGGACGGAGTACCCCGCGGCCTGGAGCTTGCGGACGAATCCGGGGTGGCCACGCACGATCCGCATCCCCGGTCCGGCGATCCGGACCCCGGCGGGCAACCGGCCGTCGCGCATCCGGGGCGAGATGAACTGCATCAGGTACACGGTCGGGATCGTGGGGGCGGCGGACCGCACCCGGTGCAGGGAGCGGGCGGAGAAGCTCATGACGCGGACCGGGTGCGGCCCGTCGGCCGGCGGGGCGTCCAGACCGAAGCGCTTGAGCAGGAAGAGGAGGCGCTCCTCCACCTGTCCGGCCCAGCGGGTGGGGTGCTTCGTCTCGATGGCGAGCTGGACCGGCCGGCCGGCGTCGGACACCAGCTCCAGCAGCCTCTCCAGGGTGAGGACGGAGGTGCGCTCGGGGTCGGCGTCCCAGTCGGGGGACTCCTCGCGGTCCTTCCAGGACCCGAAGTCGAGGGCGGCGAGATCGGCCAGCTCCAGGGCCGATACGGCGCCGCGGCCGTTCGACGTACGGTTCACCCGGCGGTCGTGGACCAGGACCAGATGGCCGTCCGCGGTCAGTCGGATGTCGCATTCGAGGGCGTCGGCGCCGTCCTCGATGGCCTTCCGGTAGGCGGCCAGGGTGTGCTCGGGGGCATCCTCCGAGGCGCCGCGATGGGCGACGACCTGGATGGGGCGCGGCGTTGCGTGGGTCACCCGGTCATGGTGCCATCGTGGCGCACCCGCGCGTCGGGGCGAGTCCTGCGGATGCGTCCGAAATGTCGGGGATAAAGGATGGGGGGAGACGCACAGGTCCGGCTTACAGTGCTCTGACGGGTCATGGGAAAGGCTTCGCCCTGGAACTTGTGCGGCGCGTCGAACGTTTAGTCGGACCGATGTCGGGTCGATATCGCCAGATATTTCCAGCAGCTGTTTCAGCAGTGCCAGTCGGGTCAGCTGTGACGTGATGTGTCAGCCGTATAGACCGTGTCCAAGCCGTGTGTGACGAGGAGAGAGCGCTGTGAGCACCGAGAACGAGGGCACCGCGGCCCAGACGCCCCCCGCGGCCCCGTCAGCACCCCCCGTGCCGGTGGCCGCTCCGACGCCCGTCGGGGCGCCGGGCGCTCCGGCCCCGGGCGCTCCGGCCCCGGGGGTCGAGCAGACCCAGCAGCTTCCGCCGACCGCACCTCCGCCCGCGCCGCCGCAGGCACCGGCCCACGCGCCGGCCGCTCCCGCCCACCCGGGCGCGCCGGCTCAGGGCTACGCCCAGGCCCCGCCGTACGGTGAGCCGGCCCCCGCGGCCGCGTACGGCGCCGAGGGCTGGCCCCCGCCCCCGCCGGCGGTTCCCGCGTACGAAGGCGGCGGCCACGGAGGCGGTGCCTGGGGCGCACCGCTCACCCCGGACGGCACCCCGCCTCCCAAGGGCAAGGGCAGGGGCAAGGGCGGCCTGATCGCGGCCGTACTCGTGGCGGCGCTCCTCGCGGGCGGCGTCGGCGGCGGCATCGGCTACTGGGCCGCCGAGCGCAGCGAGGGCGGATCGGGCTCGACGACGATCAGCGCGAGCACGCCGAAGGACCTCAAGCGGGACTCCGGCTCGATCGCCGGACTCGCCGCAGCCTCGCTGCCCAGCGTCGTCACCATCGAGGCCTCGGCCTCGGCCTCGGCCGGGGACGGCGAGGGCGGCACCGGCACCGGCTTCGTCTACGACCAGCAGGGCCACATCCTCACGAACAACCACGTGGTGGCCTCCGCGGCGAACGGAGGCAAGGTCTCCGCGATCTTCTCCGACGGCAAGAAGTACGAGGCCGAGGTGATCGGCCGGGCCCAGGGCTACGACGTCGCCGTCCTGAAGCTGAAGAACCCGCCCGCCGGCCTCAAGCCGCTGGCTCTCGGGGACTCCGACAAGGTGGCCGTCGGCGACGCGACCATCGCGATCGGTGCTCCGTTCGGCCTCTCCAACACGGTCACCACCGGCATCGTCAGCGCCAAGAACCGTCCGGTGGCCTCCGGCGACGGCTCCGGCAGCAAGAACTCGTACATGAGTGCCCTGCAGACGGACGCCTCGATCAACCCGGGCAACTCCGGCGGTCCGCTGCTCGACGGCCGCGGCGCGGTCATCGGCATCAACTCGGCGATCCAGTCCGCGGGCAACGGCGGATTCGGCGGCGGCCAGGCCGGCTCGATCGGCCTCGGTTTCGCCATCCCGATCAACCAGGCCAAGAACGTCGCCGAATCGCTGATCAAGACGGGCAAGCCGGTCTACCCGGTGATCTCGGTCTCCGTCGACCTCCAGGCGAAGACCGACGGCGCGAAGGTATCCGAGCAGGGCGCCCCCGCCAACGAACTGGTCGACCCGAACGGTCCGGCCGGCAAGGCGGGCCTCAAGCCCGGCGACCTGATCACCGAATTCGGCGGCAAGCCGGTCGACAGCGGGCCGACCCTGATCAGCATGATCTGGACGTACAAGCCGGGCGACACGGTGAAGCTGACCTACCAGCGCGACGGCAGGCCCACCACGGTCGACATCACGCTCGGCTCGCGCGTCGGCGACAAGTAGCGGGCGGTCCCGCCCGGTGGACCACGCGTCCACCCGGCGAGGAGACCGGCTCGATGGGAGGGGCCGTGGGCGGGAATCCGCTCACGGCCCCTCCCAACATCCGCTTATGCTTCGGTCGTGTTCGATTCACGGCACATACGGACATTCCACGAAGTGGTCGCCGCGGGCTCGTACTCGGCGGCCGCGCGCGTCCTGGGCTACACCCAGCCGGCGATCACCCAGCAGATGAAGGCACTCGAACGCGCCGTCGGCACACCGCTGTTCACCCGCGTGGGCCGGACGATGAAACTCACCGAGGCCGGCGAGTCCCTCGCCCGCCACGCCGAGTCCATCCTGGGCAGCCTCTCCGCCGCCGAGGCCCAGCTGAAGGCCTACACGCGCCTGCGCACCGGCCGCGTACGGGTCTGCGGCTTCCCCAGTGCCAACGTCACCCTCGTCCCGGAAGCCCTCAGCGGACTCGCCAAGGACCATCCCGGCGTGCAGGTCGAACTGCTCGAAGGGGAACCGCCCGAGTCGCTGCGCCGGCTCCAGCGCGGCGAGTGCGACATCACCCTGGCCTTCACCTATCCGGGCCTGCACGAGGAGATCCCCGAGGACGTCGCCGAGGTGAGGCTGATGGAGGACCAGCTGACGGTGCTACTTCCCACCGGGCATCCGCTCGCCCGCCGCCGGGCGGTGAACCTGGCCGACCTCGCCGAGGAACGGTGGATCGCCGGCTGTCCGCGCTGCCGGGCGAACCTGCTGCACGAGTGTGCGGAGCTGGGCTTCGTCCCCGACATCCGGTTCGCGACCGACGACAACCTCGTGGTGCAGAGTCTGGTCGCGCAGGGCCTGGGCGTGGCGATGATGCCGGCGCTGGTGCTGCCCTCGCTCTCGCTCAACCGGGTCTGCGGTCGCGTGCTCCAGCCGGCGGCGCGCCGCCACATCGCCGCGTACGTGTACCGCGACCACCTGCGGATCCCGGCGACGGCCGTGGTGCTGGACGCGCTCAAACAGGTCGCCGCGAACCGCGTCGGCTGCTGATCCTGCCGCGCCGGCGCGGCCCAACCCATAAGCGGAGCTTGGGTTTTCGGGTCAGAACTGGTGTTGGACGTGATGGGCGCCCGGGCGGACGCTGCTCGCATGACCACCACCACGCCGGCCCGAACGACAGCGAGGATGGCCGCCCTCGTCAGTGAGATACGCAGGGTCGTGGACCGGGGACTGGCCCCCGACCTGACCGCCTACCTGGTCGGAGAGCGGCTCGCCCCGCACCTGGGCACGCCCGACCTGCTCACCGCGGGGCAGCGCGAAGGCCACCCCGACCGGTACCGGCAGCACATCCTGCACACGGAACCGGACGGCGGCTTCTCGGTGGTCGCCCTGGTGTGGCTGCCCGGCCAGGAGACCTCCATCCACGACCACGTCTCCTGGTGCGTCGCCGGGGTGCACGAGGGCGCGGAGAGCGAGATCCGCTACCGCCTCGCCCCCGCCGCGTCCCCGACGCGGCCCGCGCGGCTGGTGGCGACCGAGCAGGTGGTCAACGGCCAGGGCGACGTGTGCGGCTTCGCCCCGCCCGGCGACATCCACAAGGTGCGCAACTCCTGTCGTACGACGGCGATCTCGCTGCACGTCTACGGCGCCGACGTGGCCCGCCTGGGCAGCAGTGTCCGCCGGGTCTACCCGGAGCCGGTGGACTGATGGCCCTGCTGAACCGCATCCCGCACCGGCCGGAGCGGGTGCGGCTGCTCGACGTTTCACGTGAAACACGGAGTTCCCGGCCCGGGTTGCTCCTGGCCGCCGCCGGCGCGCTGGTGGCGTGGGGCGTGCACCTGCTGGTCCCGGCGGTGCCGATGCTCACCGCCGCCGTCGTACTCGGCATCGCCGTCGCCCACCTGCCCCGCCTGCGCGACGTCGTCCGCGGACCCGCCCGCCCCGGCCTGTCCCTGGCGGGCCGGCGACTGATGCGGATCGGCATCGTCCTGCTCGGCCTGGGACTGGGCCTCGACCAGGTGGTGAAGCTGGGCTGGGCGACCGTGCTGATGGTGACCGGCGTCGTCGCGGCAACCTTCTTCGGCACCCTCTGGCTGGGCCGCCGCCTCGGACTCCCCGGCGACCAACCCCTGTTGATCGCCACCGGCTACTCGATCTGCGGCGCCTCCGCGATCGGCGCGGTGAGCCAGGTCTCCGGCAGCGACGAGGAGGACGTGGCCTCCTCGGTGGCCCTCGTCACCCTCTGCGGAACCCTCGCCATCGCCGTCCTCCCGCTCCTCCAGAGCCCGTTGGCGCTCTCCGACCCGGCCTTCGGGCGCTGGGTGGGCGCGAGCGTCCACGACGTCGGGCAGGTCGTGGCGACCGCGCAGACCGCCAGCCCCGGCGCGCTCGGCGAGGCCGTCCTCATCAAACTGATGCGGGTGGCCCTGCTGGCCCCGCTGGTGGCGGCCGTGGCCTTCTCGCTACGGGCCCGCCGACGCGGCGTACGCACCCCGTCGGGGCGCAGGCCCGCCCCGGTACCGCTGTTCGTGACCGGGTTCCTGGCCGCGGCCGCGCTGCGCGCCACGGGCACGCTGCCCGACGTGGCGCTGGAATGGGCGCACACGACCCAAGAGGCACTCCTGGCGGCCGCCCTGTTCGGCCTCGGGAGCGCGGTGCACCTGCCGACGCTGGCCCGGACGGGCGGGCGGGCCGCGCTGCTGGGGCTGGGGGCGTGGGTGATGGTGGCGGGGGTCTCGTACGTGGGCGTCCTGCTCACGATGTGACGCGCGGGGAGCGTGCGATGGGCGGGGGCGGTGTGAGGCTTGGGCACGACAAAGTGAGTAGGAGCAAGCGGAGTTGGCCATTTCATGGCCGGAACCGACCGAACGTTCAGACTGCCCGCTGACATCTCACCGCCCCCGTGCGATTCTGCCCCGGCCACGCGCGGCAGCACGGCGGATCCGTACGCCCGCACGGCTGCGCATCCGCACACCTGCACACCCGCACGTCCGCACACTGCAAATGTCCGCACACCTGCACGTCCGCACAGCCGATCCGCACCGACAGATCCGCACCGACAGCGCTCTTCACCCCCACCCTGCCCGGGCCCGACCGGTCCGGGCACGGCAGAAGGAGTCCTGCGTGAATCGTCATCGCACGGCGGCGTCCGTCCTCCTCGCCGCGGGCACCCTGCTCGCGGGAGCCCTGACGGCGGCCACCCCCTCGGTCGCGGCGGAACCCACGCCCACCTCGTTCCGACAGCAGCACAGCCAGGGGTTCTGGACCGCGGAACGGATGCGCCAAGCCGTCCCGCTCGACGTGACGGCCGCCCCCGGCTCCGTCCGCTCGGCTCCCTCGGCAGCCGGCCGGCCCACCCTCGTGGCCCCGACGGCCGCCTCGACCTCCTCCCCCGCGAGGGCCTCGACCTCGGCCTCCCCGACGGCGTTCCCGCAGGCGGGCGGCGCCTGGACGGGCGGCGGGGCGATCGTGAAGACCTCGGGCCGGGTCTTCTTCACGATGGGCGGCCGGACCGCGTCCTGTTCCGGCGACTCGGTCACGAGCGCCAACGGCAGCACGGTCATCACCGCCGGCCACTGCGTGAAGTACCAGGGCGCCTGGCACACGAACTGGGTCTTCGTGCCCGCCTACGACAACGGCAACGCGCCGTACGGCCAGTGGTCCGCGACCAAGACCTTCGCCACGGACCAGTGGGCGGCGAGCGAGGACATGAACATGGACGTCGGCCTCGCCGTCGTAGCCCCCCTGAACGGCCAGAAACTCAGCCAGGTCGTCGGCGCCCAGGGCATCCTCTTCAACGGCGGCTACAACAAGAAGATGTACTCCTTCGGCTTCCCCGCGGCCGCGCCCTACGACGGCTCCAAGCTCGTCTACTGCAGCGGGAACAGCAACAAGGACTTCCTGCTCACCAAGGACCACGGCCTGGGCTGCAACATGACCGGCGGCTCCAGCGGCGGCCCCTGGTTCCAGGACTTCAACGAGGCGACCGGCCTCGGCACCCAGGTCTCGGTGAACAGCTTCGGCTACGTCTTCCTGCCGAACCGGATGTACGGCCCCTACTTCGGCAACGAAGCCAAGGCGGCCTACGACAGGGCCCAGACGTCCTGACCCGCCCCACCCCGCCCCCGCCGGGAACACCCACCCCACCCACCCCCACATCCCGGTACTCTGTACCGGCCAGGTGGGTTGCCCGAGCGGCCTAAGGGAACGGTCTTGAAAACCGTCGTGGCAGCGATGTCACCGTGGGTTCAAATCCCACACCCACCGCGGAGAGCGGCCCCTGACCCGGATATGTGGTCAGGGGCCGTTCGCATGGCGGGCGGGGGTTCGGGCGGTGCCGGGGGCGGTGGGGTCAGGTGAACCGGACGACCATGCGGACGGCGCAGGCGCCGTGGCGGTCGGCCAGGGTGCGCATGGCCGTGCGGACGGCGCCCCGGTCGGTGTCCGGGACCGCTCGGGCGCGGGTGAGGCGGCCGACGCGGACGAGGCGGTCGCGTCGGGCCATTCCGTGCCTTCGGGGTACGACCTGCCGGCGCGGTGCAGGGCGACCGGGTCGGTCACGCCGGCGAGCTCGGCGAATCGGGCGAGGTCGGTGTTGCGGCCCCGGAACTCCCAGGATCCGTCGGGTGCGGCCGTCGTAGCGGTGCGCGAGGTTGATGGCCCCGTGCCGGTCGCGGTCGTCCTCGTCGAGGTGTTCGTTCCATCGGCATTCGATGAAACCGTCAGGTCCGTGCCCACGGCCGGGACTGTTCCCCGTCGGGGTAACGGGGGCGAGCGGGTTTTCGGGTTGCCGGGCCGCCTCGGGCGTGCGGGACGACGCTCCTACCGCTCGCGGTCCTGCGCGAGGTCGGTCCAGGGGAGCGAGAGCAGGGCGGCGTCGGCCGAGCTGAGCTTCATGTCGTTCAGGCGGGAGAAGGGGTAGCTCTCCAGCATGTCGCCGTAGGTCGTGGTGAGACGGATGTCGGCGACGCCGGTGGTTCGCCCGCACGCGAGCGTGAGGTGGGTGAGCGACACGGTCGGCATCCTCGCGGTGGTCGGGTGGTCGGGGCGTCAGCGGTCGCGGGGGAGGCCGAAGCCAGCGATTTCCTTCTCCTCGTACGAGAGGAAGCCCAGGTCGCGGTAGAAGGCGTGGCTGACCTTGCCCTCGGGGGACGCGGCGTGGTCCGTGGAGAGGAGGAAGAAGCGGCAGTGCCGGTAGCGGTCCTTGAGTGCTTCGAGCAGCGCGCGGCCGATGCCCTTGCGGTGGTGGGCCGGGTCCACGAGCAGGTCCTGGACATAGCAGACGTGCTCGTCGTCGGAGATCGTCCGGGCCAGACCCATGAGCTGCCCCGACTCGTCCCGAGCCGTCAGGACCAGATGCGAGTTGGTCACGCCGCGGCGCAGGCGCTCCGGGTCCGAGGTGTAGCCCACCCACTCGACCGACTCGTAGAGGGCCAGCAACTCCTGTGTGTTGAAAGAGAGTTCCTGCTGAATGATCATGCGCTGCCCCTGTCTCATCGGTGTCCGGGTGCCGGTCGTTCCATGATCTTGTCAGATGTGAAAGGGCGCTTTTGGGCCTTTCGAGTGGTGTTTGTCGGAAGATCGGCGCGCGTTGAGGGGGCTCTCCGGTTGCGACCACATCATGACGAATGTATTCAGATCCATCCGTCGGAACATCGGGAAATGAGGCGCTCGTCATGAACCACCGCAGCACCGTCACGTCGATCTGGTCCACCGTCCTCGCCGCTCTGGTGGCGCTCCTCGGCCTCCTCGGCCTCGCCTCGAAGGCCGCCCCGGTGGCAGCCGCCGCCGCGGCCGCTCCCGCGGTTCCCGCCGTGCGCCGACCGGCCGTCGAGGCGCGGCGGACGTGGCGGGCGATGATGCGGGGCGGGTCGCTGCCGCCGACGATCAAGCAGCGGATCCGCGCCGAGGCCCACGGCAAGACCCCGTCCGTCCGCCGCTCGACCACTGCTGCCGCGCTCGCCGGGAACTCCGGAACCGCCGGTGCCGTTCGTACGGGCGCTGGAACCGAGCCCGCCGCGACGGTGCCTTCCGGTCCGGTCGCCGTGACGACCCACCGCGCTGCGGGCCGGGGACAGCTGGGGCTGGCCGCGTAGGAGAGTTCGTCCGCAGTCCGCCGTGGTGTGGCCGGGAACGGTGCCGGGCGCGAGGGCGGGTGTGTGAGGTCGGTGCGTACCCGAGTGAGTGAGTACGTGGCGCCAGTGAGTACGTGAGTGCTTGAAGGGTTGGGCCGTGGGAGCAGGCGCCACGGAAGTGGGAACGGTGGCCATGGGGCCGCCGGTGCCGGACGACCGCTGGTCGTCGGGTCAGAGGTCGTAGTGCCGGAGGTGGCGGGTCGGTGGTAGTGCGACCCGAGCGGGCGGGAGCCGAAGGCGTAGGACCCGAAGCTGTGCAGTCGCAAGCGGTGGAGTCGGAAGTGGCGTAGCCGTGCGCGGTGGGATCCGAAGTGGCAGGAACGGAACGGTGTCGGACAGGTTGCTGCGCCCGTGGGACCGGACGCTGTGGTCCCGGAATAGGCAGGCGCGGTCGGCGTGAAGCCGCCTGGGCGAGGCATACAGCGCGACGCATGAAGCGCGGAGCGTGAAGCGTGGCGCACGAGGCGCGGAGCGTGAAGCGTGGCGCACGAGGCGCGGAGCGTGAAGCGTGGCGCACGAGGCGCGGAGCGTGAAGCGTGGCGCACGAGGCGCGGCGACGCGTGACGAGTGACGTACGAAGCACGCAGTCGGATGTGTGACGTGCGAAGGGTGACGTACTTAAGGCGAAGTGCGCAGCACGCAGTGCCAAGGGTGTCAGCCCGTACGACGTAGGAAACGCGAGGCGCTTGAGCCCGGTCGGTCGTGGCCGTGGATCGCGTCGCGCAGTGCTCCGGGATCGGGGCACGGTTGGTATGCCCCGGCGGGCGCCGGGGGCGCGCAGGGGGCGTGAAGGTTGGTATCGCAGGGCCGCATGCCCGGGAGACGGTCGGGTTCCCGGATGACGCGGCTCTCTTCGGCATGTCCGGGGCGGGCGGGTTTGGCGTAACGCTTCGCCCCTTGTGCGGCACGGGTTTCGCCGCTGCTCGGGGCGCTGATCCGCGGCGTCGGCGGAGCGAACCGGGTTTATCCCGGGTTGGTCATGCTTGCGGGGGAATCGGTTACTGCGGGGTGGTTCGCCGGGGATTCGGTGGGCAACTCTGGTTCCGCGACGTCGTCAGCAACGCAACGACCGGGGCGGTCGGCCAACTGCCCCGCAGTACACCCGACTTCGGTTCCTGGAGGATTCAGACATGGCAAGCATCCGTACCGCCCGCGTCATCGCCGCCGTCGCCGCTCTCCCCCTCGCCGCCACCCTCTTCGGCGGGGTGGCCGCAGCTGACAACGGCTCCTTCGCGAACGACGGATCGAATGCGAGCGTCGCGAGCATCATCGGCAGTGGTGTGGGCGGCAACAACAACGGCAACTCCTCCACCTCGCAGCAGGTGGCCACCGGCTCCGGTGCGTCGAACCAGAACAACACCGCGCAGGTCAACGGTTCGGCCTTCACGGCGATCCAGCAGGGCAACTCGAACATCGCGGTGAACTTCTTCCCCTGGTGACCGTGGTCCCGCGGGCCGCTCGGGCGGCCACCTACCGCTGAGGGCGCCCGTACGACCGGACCGGCTGGGGTCCGGTCGTACGGGCGCTCCCGCGTGTCCGCAGCCCGTCCGTCGCCGGCCGCGGCCCGTCCGTTGCGGGCCGGCACCCGCCGCTCGACCTCGGTTCCCGACCTTGACATCGCCATCAAATCTGACGGACAGTCAGGTTCATTCTGTCGATGTCCCGCCGGGAGGCCAAGCGCCGTGCACCTCGCCCCGACCGAAGGTCAGTTGCGGCTGCGCGCCGAACTGCGCGCGTACTTCAAGAACCTGCTGCCGGACGGGGTGCCCGAGGGCCTCGAAGCGCAGCGCGCGGTCCTGCGCCGGATCGGCGCGGACGGACTGCTCGGCCTCGGCTGGCCCGTGGAGTACGGCGGGCAAGGCCGGGGCGCGGACGAGCAGTTCGTGTTCTTCGACGAGGCCTACCGGGCGGGCGCACCCGTCTCCATGGTCACGCTCAACACCGTCGGCCCCACCCTCATGAAGTACGGGACCGAGGAGCAGAAGGCCTACTTCCTGCCCCGGATCCTCCGGGGCGACATCGTCTTCGCCATCGGCTACTCGGAGCCCGAGGCGGGCACCGACCTCGCCTCGTTGCGCACCCGGGCCCTGCGCGAGGACGACGCGTGGGTGATCGACGGGCAGAAGGTCTTCACGTCCAACGCCCAGAACGCGGACTGGATCTGGCTCGCCTGCCGGACCGATCCCGAGGCCCCGAAGCACAAGGGCATCTCGATCGTCCTGGTGCCCACGGACAGTCCTGGCTTCGGCTGGACCCCGATCGAGACGGTCGGCGGGCTCACCACCACGGCCACGTACTACGACTCCGTGCGCGTGCCTGCCGGTCACCTCGTCGGCCCCGAGCACGGGGGCTGGAGCCTGATCACCAACCAGCTGAACCACGAACGCGTCGCCCTCGCCGCCATCGGCATGCAGGCCGAGGACTTCTACGGGGCGGCCCTGCGGCACGCCCGGACCCCGGACCCGGCCACCGGTGACCGCCCGGCCGACCGGCCCTGGGTGCGCTCCCGGCTCGCCGAGGCGCACGCCCGGCTGGCCGCCGTACGCCTCCTCAACTGGCGCCTCGTCCAGGACGTGGGCGCCGGCGCCCTCGCCCCGGGCGACGCCAGCGGGGTGAAGTTCCTCGGCACCGAGTCCACCGTCGAGGTGTACCGGATGTGCCAGGAGGTGGTCGGCGAGGACGCCCTGGTCCGGGGGCCCGACGCGTTCGCCGGGGGCGAGCTGGAGCGGATGAACCGGGCCGCCCAGATCAACACGTTCGGCGGCGGGGTCAGCGAGGTCCAGCGGGAGATCGTCGCGATGATGCGGCTCGGCATGAAGGGGAGGAAGCGATGACCGGGGCACCGGCCGCCGACGGGGCGGACCCGTTCCACGAGCGGCTGAAGGCGTTCGAGGGGCGGCCCGCCGCCACCGGGGGGCGGGCCAAGGACGCGGTCAACGAGCCGATGATCCGGCATTGGTGCGAGGCGATGGGGGACACGAACCCGGCCTACACCGGGCCCGGCGCCGTCGCACCGCCCACCATGCTCCAGGCGTGGACCATGGGTGGGCTGTCCGGCCACACCGACCGGTCCTCCGCCTACGACGAGCTGCTCGGCCTCCTCGACGGCGCGGGCTGCACCTCCGTGGTCGCCACCGACTGCGAGCAGGAGTACCTGCGGCCGCTGCGCCCGGGGGACGCGGTGACCTTCGACGCGGTGATCGAGTCGGTCTCGGCGCGCAAGACGACGAAGCTGGGCAGCGGGCATTTCGTGACGACCCGGATGGACGTCCACGCGAACGGCGTACTCGCCGGAACACACCGCTTCCGCATCCTCAAGTACGCCCCGGCGGCCAGGGCCGCGGCCGTCCGGGCGCCCGCAGCGGTGCCCCCGGCCCCCGCCGACCGGAAGTCCGCCGACCGACAGCCCGCCGCCCGCCGGCCCCGCCCGGTCATCAACCGGGACAACCGCGGGTTCTGGGACGGGGTCGCACAGCACCGGCTCCTCATCCAACGCTGCACCGGCTGCGCCACCCTGCGCTTCCCGTGGCTCCCCGGCTGCAACGCCTGCGCCTGCCCCGACTGGGACACCGTCGAGGCCGCGGGCGTCGGCACGGTGTTCTCGTACGTCGTGATGCACCACCCGCCGTTCCCGGCCTTCGCGCCGCCCTACGCGGTCGCGCTCGTCGAACTCGCCGAAGGGGTCCGGATGGTCAGCAACATCACCGGGGTCCCCTACGACAAGGTGCGCATCGGGATGCCCGTCCGGTTGGAGTTCCTGCGGGTCGACGAGGAACTCGAACTGCCCGTCTTCCGAGGGAGCGAGGGCTGATGGACTTCCACCCCACCGAGGAACAGGCCGCCGCGGCCGACCTCGCCGCAACGATCTTCGCAGACCTCGCCACCCACGAACGCCTCGCCGCCGCGGGCACCGGCAGCGACGCCGAACTGTGGAAGGCCCTCACCGCCGCCGGACTCACCGCCGCGGTCGAGGACGTCGGCCTGCTCGGCCTCGTCCTGCTGCTGGAGGAGCAGGGCCGCACCACCGCCCAGGTCCCGTACGCGGCCACCTGCGCGTACGGGATCCTGCCCCTGACCCGGCACGGCAGCGACGCGCAGCGCGCCCGACTGCTGCCTGCCCTCGGTACCGGCGAGGCCGTGGTGTGCGGAGCCTTCCCCGCCCGCGGCCGGATCAGCGCCTCCCCGGCGGGACGGCTCACCGGTACGGCGCCGTTCGTGCCCTGGCTGCGGGACGCCACGCACGTCCTGGTCCCGGACGCGGACCGCGCCCTGTGGCTCGTACGGGCCGACGCGCCCGGCGTGCGGACCACCCCGGTGGAGACCACCGCCCCCTGGGCCGCCGGACGGCTGGAGCTCACCGACGCCGACGGGGAGCGCCTCGGCGACGGCCCCGGGGCGTACGAGGACACGCTCGCGGTGGCCCGTACCGCCTTCGCCGGCCTCCAGGCGGGCGTCTGCGCCGGCTCGCTGGCCCGGGCCGTGGAGTACACCTCCACCCGGGAACAGTTCGGCCGGCCGCTGTCCACCAACCAGGGCGTCATGCTGCGCGCCGCCGACGCGTACATGGACACCGAGGCGATCCGGGTCACTGCGTACGAGGCGGCCTGGCGCATCGACGCGGGGCTCCCGGCGGACCCCCATGTCCTCACGGCGGGGTGGTGGGCCTCGGAGGCCGGAAAACGGGTCGTGCACGCGGGGCAGCACCTGCACGGCGGCATGGGCGCCGACCTGGACCACCCGGTGCACCGGCACTTCCTGTGGGGGCGCCAACTGGACGCGTACCTGGGCTGCGGCAGCGAGCTGCTGGCCGAGCTGGGCACGCTCCTGGCCGACGCCCCGGACCCGGCCGACGCCCCGGACCCGGCCGACGGGACCGCCCCGGCCGACCCGCCCCACCCGCCCGACAACGGTGCGGTGGCCGCCGCGATCCCGGCCACCGGAAGGGACCACGCATGAACGCCGGCGAGACACCGCTGAAGGTCGGCGACACACTGCCGCCCCTGGAGATACCGGTGACCCGCACCCTGATCGTCGCGGGCGCTATCGCCTCCCGTGACTACCAGGACGTGCACCACGACGCCGAACTGGCCCGGGAGAAGGGCTCCCCCGACGTCTTCATGAACATCCTGACCACCAACGGCCTCGTCGGCCGGTACGTGACCGACCGGCTCGGCCCGCACACCGTGCTGCGCAAGGTGGCCATCCGGCTGGGCGCTCCCAACCACCCGGGCGACACCATGACCCTCACCGGCACCGTCACCGCCCTCGACGGGGACACCGCCGAGATCGGGATCGTCGGCGCCAACGGCCTCGGCCGACACGTCACCGGCACGGTCACCGTGACCCTGCGCCCGGGGGCCACCGCATGAGCGTCCGCACCCGCGACCAGCTCGGCGGCCGGGCCGCCATCGCCGGCATCGGCGCGACGGAGTTCTCCAAGGACTCCGGCCGCAGCGAACTCAAGCTCGCCGTCGAAGCCGTGCAGGCCGCCCTCGACGACGCCGGACTGACCCCCGCCGACGTGGACGGCATGGTCACCTTCACGATGGACACCAGCCCCGAGATCACCGTCGCCCAGGCGGCCGGCATCGGGGACCTCTCCTTCTTCTCCCGGATCCACTACGGCGGCGGCGCGGCCTGCGCCACCGTCCAACAGGCGGCGCTGGCCGTCGCCACCGGGGTGGCGGAGGTCGTCGTCTGCTACCGGGCCTTCAACGAGCGCTCGGGCCGCCGCTTCGGCTCCGGCGTCCAGCAACGGGAACCCTCGGCGGAGGGCGCGGCCCTCGGCTGGTCGCTGCCCTGGGGCCTGCTCACCCCGGCTTCCTGGGTGGCGATGGCCGCCCAGCGCTACCTGCACACCTACCACCTCACCCCCGAGGCGTTCGGCCACGTCGCCGTCACCGATCGGCGGCACGCCGCCAACAATCCGGCCGCCTACTTCCACGGCAAGCCCATCACCCTCGCCGACCACGCGGCCTCGCGATGGATCGTGGAACCGCTGCGGCTGCTGGACTGCTGCCAGGAGACCGACGGCGGCCAGGCCCTCGTCGTCACCACCACCGAGCGGGCCCGGGACCTGCGGCAGGCGCCCGCCGTGATCACCGCCGCCGCGCAGGGCGCGGGGCGGCGCCAAGAGGCGATGACCTCCTTCTACCGGGACGGCCTCTCCGGGCTCCCGGAGATGGACGTGGTCGCCCGTCAGCTGTGGCGGACCAGCGGTCTGCGTCCCTCGGACATCGACGTCGGGATCCTCTACGACCACTTCACCCCCTTCGTGCTGATGCAGTTGGAAGAGTTCGGTTTCTGCCGGCCCGGCGAGGCCGCCGACTTCGTCGCCGCCGACGCGCTGCCGCTCAACACCCACGGGGGCCAGCTCGGAGAGGCCTACCTGCACGGCATGAACGGCATCGCCGAGGCCGTCCGTCAACTGCGCGGCACCTCCGTCAACCAGGCCGAGGGAGCCGCGCACGCCCTGGTCACGGCGGGTACCGGGGTGCCGACCTCGGGGCTGATCCTCGGTGTGGACCGCTGACGTACGGGTGCCGGGGGCGACGCCGCCCGGGTGTCGGGGACGCCTGCGTCGCCCACGGGAGGCGGGCCGCGTCCCTCCACCTTCAGGAGGTGGGGCACGCCCCCGTCCTACAACCTGAGACGGACCCAGCTTCGGCACCTGGGGCCGATCCGGTGGGCGCGGTCCGCTCCTAGCGTGGACCCATGACCACGCCTGTGTGCACGCTCGCCTCGAACCCGACGCCGTACCCGTCGTTCTCGGCTTACGTACGGACCCGCGGCACGGTCCTGATGCGCACCGCGCGCTCGCTCACCGCCAACCCGTGCGATGCCGAGGACCTGCTCCAGACGGCCCTCGCCAAGACGTACGTCGCCTGGGACCGGATCGAGGACCACCGGGCGCTGGACGGCTACGTCCGGCGGGCCCTGGTCAACACCCGTACCTCCCAGTGGCGCAAGCGCAAGGTCGACGAGTTCGTCTGCGACGAGCTGCCGGAGACCGAGGAGCGGCCCGCCGCCGATCCTGCGGAGGCGCAGGCCCTGCGGGACGCGATGTGGCGTGCCGTGACCCGGTTGCCCGACCGCCAGCGGGCCATGGTGGTCCTGCGCTACTACGAGGACCTGAGCGAGGTGCAGACCGCCGAGGTGCTCGGGGTATCCGTCGGCACGGTCAAGAGCGCCGTCTCCCGGGCCCTGGTCAAGCTCCGCGAGGACCCGGAACTCACCCCGGTGCGCTGAACAGCCTCTTGTTTCACGTGAAACAGCCGCTGGTTCCACGGGAAGCAGCCACCCGTTTCACGTGAAACAGACCCTTCGTTTCACGTGAAACACCGGCGCCGCCGCCGACCTCGTTTCACGTGAAACACCGCCACGCGCGACTCCGCACAGTGATCGCCGCAGCTGTTTGTACTCCCGGGTAGTGACAGACCGACCGGTACGTGCGCAGAATCGGCAGCATCCGTACGCCGCCGCAGCGCCGCAGCGCTCACCGGGAGGACGCTTTGCTGAGCACCATGCAGGACGTACCGCTCCTCGTCACCCGCATACTTCGACACGGGATGACGATCCACGGGAAGTCCCAGGTCACGACCTGGACCGGGGAGGCCGAGCCGCACCGTCGCAGCTTCGCCGAGATCGGTACCCGCGCCAACCGTCTGGCCACCGCCCTGCGCGACGAACTCGGCGTCCGGCAGGACGACCGCGTGGCGACGCTCATGTGGAACAACGCGGAGCACGTGGAGGCGTACTTCGCCATCCCGTCCATGGGCGCGGTCCTGCACACGCTCAATCTGCGGCTGCCCCCCGAGCAGCTCGTCTTCATCGTGAACCACGCCGTGGACAAGGTCGTCCTGGTCAACGGCACCCTGCTGCCGCTCCTCGCGCCGCTGCTGCCGCACCTGCCGACCATCGAGCACGTCGTCGTCGCCGGCATCGGCGACCGCTCCGCGCTCGACGGCCTCGACGTGCGCGTGCACGAGTACGAGGAGCTCATCGAGGGCCGCTCCGACCGCTACGAGTGGCCCGAGCTGGACGAGCGCCAGGCCGCGGCCATGTGCTACACCTCCGGCACCACCGGCGACCCCAAGGGCGTCGTCTACTCGCACCGGTCCATCTACCTGCACTCCATGCAGGTCAACATGGCCGAGTCGATGGGGTTGAGCGACAAGGACACCACCCTCGTCGTCGTCCCGCAGTTCCACGTGAACGCCTGGGGCCTGCCGCACGCCACCTTCATGACCGGCATCAACATGCTGATGCCCGACCGGTTCCTCCAGCCCGCCCCGCTCGCCGAGATGATCGAGCGCGAGAGGCCCTCCCACGCGGCGGCCGTCCCCACCATCTGGCAGGGGCTGCTGGCCGAGGTCACCGCCCAGCCGCGGGACCTGACCTCGATGAAGCAGGTCACCATCGGGGGCTCGGCCTGTCCGCCCTCCCTGATGGAGGCCTACGACCGGCTCGGCGTCCGGCTGTGCCACGCCTGGGGCATGACCGAGACCTCGCCGCTGGGCACCATGGCGCATCCCCCGGCCGGCCTGAGCGCCGAGGAGGAGTGGCCCTACCGGGTCACCCAGGGCCGTTTCCCGGCGGGTGTCGAGGCCCGCCTCGTCGGCCCCGGTGGCGATCACCTGCCCTGGGACGGCGAGTCCGCGGGCGAACTGGAGGTGCGCGGTACCTGGATCGCGGGCGCCTACTACGGCGGCGCGGCCGGCGAGCCCGAACGTCCCGCGGACAAGTTCAGCGCCGACGGCTGGCTCAAGACCGGGGACGTCGGAGTGATCAGCCCCGACGGCTTCCTCACCCTGACCGACCGCGCCAAGGACGTCATCAAGTCGGGCGGCGAGTGGATCTCCAGCGTCGAGCTGGAGAACGCGCTGATGGCCCACCCCGAGGTGGCCGAGGCGGCGGTCGTCGCCGTTCCGGACGACAAGTGGGGCGAGCGCCCGCTGGCCACCGTCGTCCTCAAGGAGGGCGCCACCGCGGACTACGCGGAGCTGCGCGACTTCCTCGCCGCGTCGATCGCCAAGTGGCAGCTGCCGGAGCGCTGGAGCCTGGTCGCCGCCGTGCCGAAGACCAGCGTCGGCAAGTTCGACAAGAAGGTGATCCGCAAGCAGTACGCGGACGGCGCCCTGGACGTCACCACCCTGGGGTGACCGGGCCGGGGGGACGTCAGCCGCGCGTGAGCCACGGCCGCAGCAGCCTGCTGACGGCCGGCATGGCCACATAGGTCATCAGGGTGCTGAAGACGACCGCGAACGCGGCCGTCCGCAGCACGAAGTGCAGGTCCACCAGGTACGGCCCGAGCACCGCGTTGCCCACCAGCGAGATCGGGAAGATGGCCAGCCCCGAGCTGACCACCATCTTCCAGCGCGGCGGCGCGGGCCGGGTCGTGCCCGGCTTGGCGAACCAGGTCTCCATGCCGTGCAGTTCGCGCCGGGCTATCTCGGTGTGGTGGTGGCCGAGGCAGTTCGAGAACCACTGCGCCCGCTCGGGCGAGTCCTGCCAGCGCGCCAACGCGTCCTGGTTGCGGAAGCGGTGCACGAGGAACCACGGCCCGCCCTCCACCGCGGGCCGGAACAGCCCGTACCCGAGGTGGTCGGGGAAACCGGCGGCCGTCTCCAGGATCCCGTGCGCCCACGCCTCGAACGTCTCCTCGTGGCCCGCCTCCACCTGCCGGGCGATCAGGAGGCTCACTTCGCCGTTGTCGGCGGGGACGGTCTGCTCGGACGTGTCGGTGATGGCCATCGGCCCAGGATGACTAGTTGGTGCCGATCTTGGCCAGCAGGTCCACGATGCGGCCCTGCACGTCCGCGGTGGTGGCCCGCTCGGCGAGGAACAGGACGCTCTCCCCGGACGCCAGCCGCGGCAGTTCGGACGCCTCGATGCCGGCGGTCGTGTAGACGACCAGCGGCGTGCGGTTCAGCTGCCCGTTCGCGCGCAGCCAGTCCACGATCCCGGCCCGTCGGCGCCGGACCTGCATCAGGTCCATGACCACAAGGTTGGGCCGCATTCGGCTCGCGAGTTCCACGGCGTCGGTGTCGGCGCCCGCCCGCGCGACCTGGAGGCCGCGCCGCTCCAGCGCCGCGGTCAGGGCGGTGGCGATCTCCGTGTGCTCCTCGATCAACAGCACCCGGGAGGGGTGCTGCTCGCTGTCGCGCGGCGCGAGCGCCTTCAGCAGCACGGCCGGATCGGCGCCGTACGCCGCCTCCCGCGTGGCATGGCCCAGCCCGGCCGTGACCAGGACGGGCACCTCGGCGGCCACCGCGGCCTGACGCAGGGACTGCAGCGCGGTCCGGGTGATCGGGCCGGTCAGCGGGTCGACGAACAGGGCCGCGGGGAAGGCCGCGATCTGCGCGTCGACCTCCTCACGGGAGTGCACGATCACCGGACGGTAGCCGCGGTCGCTGAGTGCCTGCTGGGTCTGGGCGTCGGGCGCCGGCCACACCAGCAGCCGGCGCGGGTTGTCCAGCGGCTCCGGCGGCAGCTCGTCGTCCACGGGCCGCGGCGCGGGCCGGTTGACCACCTCGACGGCCCCACCGGGGCCGTCCAGCGGCTCGGGGCCCTCGGCGGAGCCCGCCTCGGGCGCCCCTATGGCGAAGGCGCGTCCCTGGGGGGCAGGTTCGGACAGCCGACGACGCCGGCCCGAGCCGGAACCGCCCTGCCCCGCACCGTTGGTGTCACCCGCACCCGGGTCCACGGAGATGCCCTGCCCCAGGGTGCCGAGCGCGCGCACGCTGATCGGCTGCCCGGCCGGCGCCGGGGCGCCGGCGGGCCGACGCGCGCCGGGGACGGCGGCCGGAGCGGCCGCGGCCTGCTCCGACTCCTCGGAAGCGGTACGGGCCGATGGCACGGGCCAGGCCGGGGCGGCGGGCACCCCGCGGCGCCTGCCGGTCGGGTGCGCGGGATCCTCGGCGTCCTCGGCGGAGACCTCGGGGGCCTCGGGATCGGCGCCCGCGGGTGCCCCGAGCACCCGGCGACCGCGCCGGCCCGACGCGTCGGCGTCGGCCTCGGCGGGAGCGGGGGCCGAACCGGCCATCGCGGGGGCCTGCGGGGCGGCCGGAGTCGGACCGGCGGGCAGCGCGAAGCCGCCCTCGGGAGCGATGGGTCGGGGCGCCGCGAGCCCGGCCGCCGACACGGGACCACCGGGCTGCGCCGCCGGAGCGACGGGGCCCAGCGCCCGGCGGCGTCCGGCCGGATGCTCGGTGACGGGGACCGGGGGCACCGTCGGTACGGGAGGCAGCGCGGGCATGGCGTTGCCCTGCGGGGGCACGGGCCGGCCGGCTCCGCCGCGCTCGGCGTCGGCGCTGCCGTCGCCGTCCCGGCCGCGCCTGCGCCCGGTGCCGAGCCCGGCGGGGTTCACCGGGGACTGCGCGAGTTCCGCCGGACCGGAGTCGGCGGGGCTGCCGTCCGCCCGGCGCCGCCCGGACGGCAGCGCGAGCGCGCCCCCGCCCGCACGGGCCGCGGGGGCCTTCGCCCCGTCGGACCCGGCGTCCGGGTCGGCCCCGTCGGCCGCGTCATCGAGGAAGGCGTCCACTCCGCGCCGGGCCCGGCGGCCACCGGGGCCGTTGCCGTCCGACGCGCTCGCGGCGCCCGCGTCGGCCTCCGGCGTCGCCGGCTCCTCGGGGGGCTCCGGCAGGGTCACCGTCCCCGCGCCCGAGCCGAGCGGCAGTTCCAGTACGTACGCCCCACCGGGCGCTCCGGGCACCTCCACGGTCTGCAGGACTCCGCCGTGCGCGGCGACGATGCCCCGTACGACCGGTTCGTGCACGGGGGTGCCGCCCTCGTGGGGGCCGCGCACCTCGATCCGTACGACCTCGCCGCGTTGGGCGGCGGCGACCACGATCGTGGAGTCCCCGTACCCGCTGCCCTGGGCGGTCTTGCCGGTGGCGTCCACTCCGGCGACGTCGGCGACCAGGTGCGCGAGGGCGGTCGCGATGCGTTCCGCGTCCACCTCGGCCTCGATGGTCGGGGCGTGCACGGCGAACTGCACCCGGCCGGGACCGATCAGTTCGACCGCGCCGTCGATGCCGTCCGAGACGACCGTGTTGATCAGTACGTTCTTCTTCTTGAGCTTCTCGGCGCCCGCGTCGAGCCGCTGGAAGGCGAGCACGTTGTCCACCAGCGCGGTCATCCGCGAGTACCCGGCGGCCAGGTGGTGCAGCAACTGGTTCGCCTCGGGCCACAGCTGGCCCGCGTCGTCGGCGGCCAGGGTGGCCAGTTCCCCGCGCAGTTCGTCGAGGGGACCGCGCAGCGACTCCCCGAGGACGGCCAGCAACTGGGCATGGCGCGCCGCGAGGGCGTCGTAGGCCCGCCGGTCGGTGAACGTCATGACGGCGCCGACGAGCAGCTCCCCGTCCCGTACGGGCGAGGTCGTCAGGTCGACGGCGACGGGCTGTCCGGACTTGTTCCACAGCACCTGCCCGCGAACCCGGTGCTTGCGGCCGCTGCGCAGGGTGTCGGCGAGGGGGGACTCGTCGAAGGGGAAGGGCGATCCGTCGGCGCGCGAGTGCTGGACCAGCCCGTGCAGCTCGCGGTTGCCGAGATCGGTGGCGCGGTAGCCGAGGATCTGCGCGGCGGCCGGATTCACCAGCACGACCCGACCGTCGGTGTCGGTGCCGACGACGCCCTCGGCGGCGGCCCGCAGGATCATCTCGGTCTGCCGCTGCGAGCGGGCCAGCTCGGCCTCGGTGTCGACGGTTTCGGAGAGGTCCCGCACGACGAGCATCAGCAGCTCGTCACCGGTGTAGGCGGGCTGGGGCTCGCGGTAGGCGTCCCGGCCGTCGAGGTGGGCGCTGGTGAGCTCCACCGGGAACTCGGAACCGTCGGTGCGGCGCGCGGTCATCCGCTTGGGCTTGGAACGGCCCTCGTCGTTGTCGCCGGGCCGGCGCATCGAACCGGGGATCAGCTTGGAGTCGAACTCCGGCAGCAGGTCCAGTACGCCGCGTCCGACGAGCCCCGTGCCGGGGCTCTCCATGACCGCGAGGGCGATCGAATTCGCGTTGACGACCGTGCCGTTGGCGTTGACGAGCAACAACGCGTCGGGAAGCGCGTCGAGTATTGCTGCGAGGCGAGCAGCGCCTCGGGATGGCCTGCTGCTCACGACGAGCTTCCTCCCTGACCACGACTACCGGCATGTCACGGGAGGAGTCTAAGCGCACGGCCCCGCGGCGAGGTGGCGGATGTACGGGGGAAACCGCGCATCCGGCGCATACTCCCAGGTCAGGAACGCGCACTCGGAAGCACAGGTTCCAACTCGTTCCACCGGGCGATGTCGCATCCGTTCTGCCGACGGAACGTGCTGTCCACCTTCTCGCCGCGCCAACTACCGGTGACGCGGGCGGTCGCGGGACCGCCGTCCTGGAAGGTGCAGATCTGTCGCTTCGGCTCGGCCGCGAAGGGGTTCTTGCCCTGTCGGGCGAGTTCGTCGAGGCGCGCGCAGGCCTTCTTGGCCTCGGGGTGCGTACCGCCGACGGGGTCGCACTCCAGGCGGTACTCGCCGTCGAGGTACCGGTTGCCGGTCGCGGAGACGGCGATGGTGAGGTGGTCGGGGTCAGGGGCAGGGGCGGACAGCAGTCGTGCCACCGGCAGGGACGGCAGCGGCGGCAGGGGGCCGGCGGCCGCTGCGGCCAGGGCTGAGGTGACGGCGAAGGCGGCGAGACGCAGCATGGGGCACTCCAGGTCGTCCGTACGTCGTACCCCCCACCAACGACGCGCCCGCCCCGATGTTGCGTACGGGGGCGGGGATGCGCGCGGACGTGTGCCGCACGCGGATTCGAGGGCGGGGACTTTTCGAGGAGCGGGCTTAAGGCTTTGCCCTGTGCCCCCGGCTCCTTGTACCGTGGGAGCGGATTGGTGAGCGGCCCTACGGCTGTGTCATCATCTGCACGCACCTTCGTACGCGGGGGTGTGCTGGAGGCGTCGCCTAGTCCGGTCTATGGCGCCGCACTGCTAATGCGGTTTGGGGCTTACCCCCCATCGAGGGTTCAAATCCCTCCGCCTCCGCACCTGACGAAGCCCCGGTCCACACGGACCGGGGCTTCGGTGCGTTCCGGGGCGTTGACGCCGGGCGCCCGAGTCCGGTCGGCTCCGGGGGCTCGCCCGACGGAGGCCCCTGTACGGGGGCGCGCGGCACTCCCCCGAGAACCTCCGGATGATCTTCTTCCGGGGTGTTTTCCCAGGTCAGAAGGGGTGGAGCTAATGGATTTCGCGTCCCGCCGAGGTCCATGTATTGTTGTTCTCGCAAGGCCAACCGGGCGGAAAACCCCGAGAAGCCCAAGCACTCGTAGCTTAACGGATAGAGCATCTGACTACGGATCAGAAGGTTGCAGGTTCGAATCCTGCCGAGTGCACAGCCGAAAAGGCCCCCCAGTTCACTGGGGGGCCTTTTGCGTTGCCTTGACATCGCCGTCGCTAGCCTTCGAAGGACTGTTGATCGTTTCGATCCTTCGAGGGGGGACCCATGGGTCTGTTCGGGAACGCGCACACCGTCGATCCGGTGTCGGCGCAGCGGGACTACGCCCGGCTGTTGGGCAACGGCGAGCAGGTGCACGCCGCCTATCTGCTGATCCGGGACACGATCCTGTTCACCGACCGGCGGCTGGTGCTCGTCGACAAGCAGGGGCTCACGGGGAAGAAGGTGGAGTACCACTCGATCCCCTACCGGAGCATCACGCACTTCTCCGTGGAGACCGCCGGCCACTTCGATCTCGACGCCGAGTTGAAGATCTGGATATCGGGCACCCCGACGCCGATCGAGAAGACGTTCACCAAGGGCGTGGACATCTACGAGGTGCAGGCGGTCCTGACCCAGTTCGTCGCGCGGTAGGCGGGACCGGCGTCGCGACCGGGGCCGCTTGCTCGCGGCCCCGGTCGGTGGTCCACCCGGTGGTCGGCTCGAGTGGTCAGGTGCGCACGCGCGGCAGGCCCGTCACCGACATCACCAGCGAGTAGAGCGAGGTGGTGGCGGTGATGAAGAGGCGGTTGTTCTTCGGGCCGCCGAAGGTGATGTTCGAGACGGGTTCGGGGACGCGCAGGCGGCCGATCAGGTCGCCGTCCGCCGCGTAGCAGTGCACGCCCGATTCGATCGCGGCGGCCCACAGCCGGCCCTCGTCGTCGAAACGGATGTTGTCGGCCCGGGGGCAGGTCGTGAAGACGCGGTCACCGCTGAGGGTGCCGTCCGGATCGACAGTGAAGGCTCGGATGTGGCCGGCGCGGGTGTCCGCCGCGTACAGCTCGCTCTCGTCCGGGGAGAAGACCAGGCCGTTCGGGCCGAGGAAGTCACCCGCGACGAGGCGGACCTCGCCCGTGGCCGGGTCGGCCCGGTAGAGGTTGCAGGCGCCGATCTCGCTCGGCGCGCGGTGGCCCTCGTAGTCGCTGGTGATGCCGAAGTCCGGGTCGGAGAACCAGACGGAGCCGTCCGAGCGGACCACCGCGTCGTTCGGGCTGTTGAGCCGCTTGCCGTTCCAGCGGTCGGCGATGACGGTGATCCGGCCGTCGTGTTCGGTCCGGGTGACGCGGCGGTTGCCCTGCTCACAGGTGATCAGGCGGCCTTCGCGGTCCAGGGTGTTGCCGTTGGCGTGGCCCGCCGGGGAGCGGAACACCGAGACCACGCCGGTGGTCTCGTCCCAGCGCAGCATCCGGTCGTTCGGGATGTCGCTCCACACCAGCTGGCGCCAGGCCGGCAGGTACAGCGGCCCCTCGGCCCAGCGGCAGTCGTCGTGCAGGCGCTCCAGGCGCATGTCGCCGTTGGCGCAGCGGCCGGTACGGAAACGACTGTCCAGGATCTCGTACAAGGCCTGGTCGGCTATGGCTGACATTCTTCCCCCTGAGTTCCACTGTGCCGAATTCTGTTCGGTGTGATGGTGAGATTGCAGGATCAGGTACCGTCTTCGCAAGAGCTGCCGGCTCATGAGAGGAAGATCGCGTGGACGACATCGACCGGGCGCTCGTCCTGTGTCTCCAGCAGGACGCGGGTCAGTCGTACGCAGCCCTCGGCGCCGCCGTCGGGCTCTCGGCCGGGGCGACCCACGAACGGGTGCGCAAGCTCCGCGAGCGCGGGGTCATCCGGCGGACCACCGTCGACGTCGACCCGGCCGCCGTGGGCAGCGGGGTGCTGGCCTACGTGATGGTCGACTCCCGGGTCTGGATGGGCGAGTCCGGGCCCGCGTTCGAGGCGATCCCGGAGATCCAGGAGGCCCACGTCATCGCGGGCAGCGCCTCCGTACTGGTCAAGGTGCGTACCGCGTCCACCGGGCAACTGCAGGACGTACTGCGCCGGCTGTACGCGATCGAGGGGGTCAGCGGCACGCACGCCACCGTCGTCCTCGACACCTTCTTCGAGCGGCCGCTCCCGCTGTGACCTGGAGGTGCACCGGGATCCGGTGGTCGGACGGGCGGCCCGACATCGGATGGACCGGCCGCGAGGACCGCGACAGCCCCCTCGCCCCCGGGCAGCGCCTGGCCTTCACCGCCGTGGGCGAGCGGCGCTGCCTGGGCGTGCGCCGGGCCGGGAAGCGCACCCCCTGCCCGACCGGCCTGGCCGTCCCGGGCCGTACGGGGAACGCCCAGTGCCCCGAGTGCGCCCGCCTGGACCGGTCCTTCTCGGTGGCCGCCGACACCAACGCCGCCGATCCGCGCCCCTACCGGGTCTACCTCGCCTGGTTCGGCCCGGACACGGTCAAGGTCGGCATCACCGCCGAGGAACGCGGCCCGGTCCGGCTGCTGGAGCAGGGCGCGGTGACGTGGACCTGGCTGGGGCGGGGCCCGCTGATGGCCGCGCGCCGCACCGAGGAGCTGCTGCGGGCCGCCCTCGGGGTGCCCGACCGGATCGCCTACGCCCGCAAACGGGTCCTGCGCGGCCTGCTGCCCGCCGCGTCCGAGCGGGCCCGGGAGGTTGCCGAGCTGTACGACCGGTCCGCAGCGCTGCCCGGGTGGCCGGAGTCCCTGGAACGGCTGCCCCGCGCCGTCGTCGACCACGCCGTGCCGTTCGGACTCGCCGGGCTGCCGGTCCCGGCCCGGGTGGTCACGGAGATGGTGCCGGGCGGGACGGTGGTGGGCGTGCTGGCGGGCGCGGCCGGGCCGGACCTGCACCTCGCCGACGGGCTCGTGGTGGACACGCGGCTGCTGGCCGGCTGGGAACTGGCCCCCGTACCCGGGGCGGTGGCGGCCGTCACCGACGTGCCGCTCGCGGACATCGCCCCGCCGGCGCCGGACGCCGCGCAGGACGGGCTGTTCTGACCGACGGGGTCCGGCGCCGGCGGCCGGCCGTGACGGCCCCGGGTCAAAACTTGGATCCCTTCGGCCTCCCGGGGCCGATTGCGGTGGACACGCCGGAGCGGTCCACCGAGGCTGGTGGGCATGAGCATCCAGCCCGTCCAGGCGTTCGAACCGCCGTACGTCATGGCCGTCTTCAGCAGTGTCCGCACCCCCGATGTCCGCACCCCCGACGAGAGCGGATACCCGGAGACCAACGCCCGGATGAACGAGATCGTCGCGCAGAACCCCGGTTTCCTCGGCTACGAGTCCGCGCGCGGCCCCGGCGGCCTCGGCATCACCGTCGCCTACTTCCGCGACCACGATTCCCTCGCCGTCTGGCGGGACGACCTGGAGCACCGGGCGGCCATGGAGCAGGGCCGCGCCCACTGGTACGACAGCTACACCCTGCACGTCGCGACGGTCGATCGGAGCCACGGCTTTGTCCGCAACGGCTGACACGGTCCGGGCGGTACGGACCTTCCGGGAACGGCTCGGGCTGCCGGGACTGGTCGACGTCCACACGCACTTCATGCCCGAGCGGGTCCTGGACAAGGTGTGGGAGTACTTCGACGCGGCCGGTCCGCTGACCGGCGTCGCCTGGCCCATCACCTACCGGCACGAGGAGGAGCGGCGCATCGCCCTGCTGCGGGAGTTCGGCGTGCGGGCCTTCACCGCCATGCTCTACCCGCACAAGCCCGCGATGGCCGCCTGGCTCAACTCCTGGTCCGTCGACTTCGCCGCCCGCACCCCCGACTGCCTGCACACCGCGACCTTCTTCCCGGAGGACGGCGTCGCCGGGTACGTCACCCGGGCGCTCGACGCCGGCGCCCGCGTCTTCAAGGCGCACCTTCAGGTCGGCGGCTACGACCCGAACGACGACCGGCTCGAACCGGTCTGGGGACTGCTCGCCGAGGCGGGCGCCCCCCTCGTGATCCACTGCGGTTCGGGCCCGGTGCCCGGCAAGCACACCGGCCCCGAGCCGATCGCCCGACTGCTGGCCCGCCACCCGAGGTTGCCGCTGATCGTCGCGCACATGGGCATGCCCGAGTACGTCGACTTCCTGGACCTGGCCGACCGGTACCCGGAGGTCCGCCTCGACACCACGATGGCCTTCACCGACTTCTCCGCGCAGTTCGGCGAGTTCCCGGCCGGGGACCTCGGACGGCTCGCGGACCTCGGCGACCGCATCCTGCTGGGCACCGACTTCCCGAACATCCCCTATCCCTACGAGCACCAGCTCCAGGCCCTGGAACGGCTCGGCCTCGGCGACGACTGGCTGCGCGCCGTCTGCCACGACAACGGCGCCCGGCTGTTCCGCCTCGACGGCTGAGCCGCGGGGTCGCCCGGGACGTCACGGCCCGGGACCCCGCCGGCGATTCTCAGGAGATTCACAGGAAGGGGCAAGAACGCTCTCAGAGGCGACGGCCAGCGTGAACGCATGACTGCGACGACCACCTCCCACGCGTCCACGTCCACCGGCAACCCGACGGCCCTCGTGCGCCCCGACGGGGGACCCTGCCGGGTCCTCGTCGTCGACGACGAGGCCTCCCTCTCCGAGCTGCTGTCCATGGCCCTGCGCTACGAGGGCTGCGAGGTCCGCAGCGCCGGCGACGGGGCGGGCGCCGTCCGGGCGGCGCGCGCGTTCCGCCCGGACGTGGTCGTGCTGGACATCATGCTCCCGGACATGGACGGCCTGGCGGTCCTCGGCCGGCTGCGGCGGGAGATCCCGCAGGTGCCGGTGCTGTTCCTGACGGCCAGGGACTCGGTCGAGGACCGGATCGCGGGCCTGACGGCCGGCGGCGACGACTACGTCACCAAGCCGTTCAGCCTGGAGGAGGTCGTGGCCCGGCTGCGCGGCCTGGTCCGCCGGTCGGGCGCGGCGCAGGCCGCACGCGGCGGCTCCGTCCTGTCCGTCGGCGACCTGCGCCTCGACGAGGACAGCCACGAGGTGGTCCGGGGCGGCCAGGAGGTCCACCTGACCGCCACCGAGTTCGAGCTGTTGCGCTACCTCATGCGCAACCCGCGCCGCGTGCTCAGCAAGGCGCAGATCCTGGACCGGGTCTGGTCCTACGACTTCGGCGGCCAGGCCAACGTGGTGGAGCTCTACATCTCCTACCTGCGCCGCAAGCTGGAGGCGGGCACCGGCCTGCCCCCGATGATCCACACCCGGCGCGGCGCCGGTTACCTGATCAAGCCGGCCGAGTAGTGCCCGTGCGCCTCCCCCTGCGGACCCGCCGGTCCGGCCGCCGCTCCGCTCGTTCCTCCGGCCGCCGGCCGTGGTCCCTGCGGACCCGGCTGGTGGTCTCGGCGGTGGCGCTGATCGCGGTCGTCGGCGCGGCCATCGGCACGGTCACCACCCTCGCGCTGCGCTCCTACCTGGTCGACCGGCTCGACGAGCAGCTGACCGTCTCCCTGGGCATCGCCCTGCGGGGCCCCGGGGCGGGCAAGGCCTCCCGGGACAACCCGCTCGGCTTCGTACTGGCCCCCGGCAACCCGCAGAACACCGCCGGGATCCGCCTCGACCCCACCGGCGCCGTCATCGGTACCGCCCGCAGCACGCCCGCCGACGGCTCGGCGGCCGACCACCTGCGTGCCCTCACCGAGGCCCAGACCGAGGCCCTGGCCGGCGTCGCCCGCCGAGCCGCGCAGGGCGGCGGCGCCCCCGTGGAACTGGAACTTCCCGGTCTCGGGGGCTACCGGGCGCAGGCCGCGCCCGGCGGCAGCCTGGTCCTCGCGCTCCCGCTCCGTGACGTCGACCGTACGGTGCACACCCTGATCGGGGTCGAGGTCTCCGTCACCCTGGCCGGGCTGATCGCGGCCTCCCTCGCCGGACAGGCCCTGGTCGGGGTCGCCCTGCGACCGCTGCGCCGCGTCGCCACCACCGCCACCCGGGTCTCCGAACTGCCCCTGCACAGCGGGGAACCCGCACTGCACGAACGGGTCCCCGACGCGGAGGCCGACCCCCGCACCGAAGTGGGGCAGGTCGGCGCCGCCCTCAACCGGATGCTGGGCCACGTCTCCTCCGCGCTCACCGCCCGCCAGGAAAGCGAAACCCGGGTCCGGCAGTTCGTCGCCGACGCCAGCCACGAGCTGCGCACCCCGCTCGCCTCCATCCGGGGCTACGCCGAACTGACCCGCCGGGGACGCGAGGAGCCCGGCCCCGACACCCGGCACGCCCTGGGCCGGATCGAATCCGAGGCCACCCGGATGACGGGCCTCGTCGAGGACCTCCTGCTGCTGGCCCGGCTCGACGCCGGCCGGCCGCTGTCCGCCGACGCCACCGACACCGACCTCGCCCCGCTCGTCGTGGACGCCGTCAGTGACGCCCGCGCCGCCGGCCCCGGACACCACTGGCGGCTCGACCTGCCCGACGAGCCCGTACCCGTACGCGTCGACCCGGCCCGCATCCAGCAGGTCCTGGTCAACCTCCTCGCCAACGCCCGCACCCACACCCCGCCCGGCACGACGGTCACCGCCCGTGTTTCACGTGAAACACGCGTCGTCCGGCTGTGGATCGAGGACGACGGGCCCGGCATCCCGCCCGAGCTGCTGCCCCACGTCTTCGAACGGTTCGCCCGGGGAGACGCCTCCAGGTCCCGGGCCGCCGGCTCCACCGGCCTCGGGCTCGCCATCGTGCACGCCGTGGTCTCGGCGCACGGCGGAGGGGTCGGCGTACGCAGCGCACCCGGCCGGACCGCCTTCGAGGTACACCTGCCGCTCGCCGGGGAACCCGACAACGCCACGGACTCACAGACGGGCCACAGGCTCAGCACACAGCGGTGACAGGCCGGCCCGCGAGGGTCGTCCCATGTCAACCGACGCCTCTCCCGGGGCCCTTCCGGCACGGACGCCCCTCGCGCCCCTGCCCGGTGTGCCCGTGCTCGACGTGGTGATCCCGGTCTTCAACGAGGAGAAGGACCTCGGCCCCTGCGTCCGCCGGCTGCACGCCCACCTCACGCGCACCTTCCCCTACCCCTTCCGCATCACCATCGCCGACAACGCGAGCACCGACCGCACCCCCGAGGTCGCGTCCGCCCTCGCCGTCGGCTGCCCGGAAGTACGCAGCACCCGGCTGGAGGAGAAGGGCCGCGGTCGGGCCCTGCGCACCGTTTGGTCCCGCTCGGAGGCGCCCGTCCTCGCGTACATGGACGTGGACCTCTCCACCGACCTGAACGCCCTGCTGCCGCTGGTCGCCCCGCTGATCTCCGGCCACTCCGACCTCGCGATCGGCACCCGGCTCGCCCGCTCCTCGCGGGTGGTGCGGGGCGCGAAGCGGGAGTTCGTCTCGCGGGCCTACAACCTGCTGCTGCGCTCGTCGCTCGCCGCCCGGTTCAGCGACGCCCAGTGCGGGTTCAAGGCCATCCGTGGCGAGGTCGCCGAACGGTTGCTGCCCCTGGTGGAGGATTCCGGCTGGTTCTTCGACACCGAACTGCTGGTGCTCGCCGAGCGGGCCGGCCTGCGGATCCACGAGGTTCCCGTGGACTGGGTCGACGACCCCGACTCCACCGTCCACATCGCGCGCACCGCCGCCGAGGACCTCAAAGGGGTCTGGCGGGTGGGGCGCGCCCTGGCCGTCGGCGCGCTCCCCCTTGACCGGCTCGCCCGCCCCTTCGGCGACGACCCCCGCGACCGCACCGCCCTGCCCGGAGTCCCCCGCGGGCTGGCCCGCCAGCTCCTGGGCTTCTGCGCCGTCGGGATCCTGAGCACCCTGCTCTACCTGCTGCTCTACTCCGCCCTGCGCGGGGCGGCCGGACCACAGGGCGCCAACGCGGCCGCCCTGCTGCTGTGCGCCGTCGCCAACACCGCCGCCAACCGGAGGCTGACCTTCGGTGTGCGCGGCCGGGCCCGGGCGATCCGTCACCAGGCCCAGGGACTCGTCGTGTTCGGCATCGGGCTGGCCCTGACCAGCGGCTCGCTGGCCGCGCTGGGGGCGGCGAGCGCCGAGCCCTCGCACGGCACCGAACTGGCCGTCCTGATCACCGCGAACCTCGCCGCCACCGTGCTCCGCTTCCTGCTCCTTCGGGCCTGGGTCTTCCCCGACCCGCCCGCGCGGCCCACGACCCCGAACCACCGCACGCGCCCCGTGCCCGTCGCGGCTCCCACGCCCCCCATCCGCCCGATGACCGTGACGACCCCGATCCGCCCGACGACCGACCCGACCCCGACGGACCCGACCACCGTCACCCCGACGACCCAGGAGGGCCCGTGACCACGGCCGCACAGCCGCTCTTCCCACCCGCCGCACCCGAACCCGCACCCGTCACCCTCCCCGCGGCGGCCGTGCGGCCGCGCTGGGAACGCCCCGCGTACGCCGCCCTGCTCCTGGGCACGGCCCTGCTGCTGCTCTGGAACCTCGGCTCCTCCGGCTACGCCAACTCCTTCTACTCCGCGGCCGTCCAGGCCGGCTCCGAGAGCTGGAAGGCCTTCTTCTTCGGCTCCTCCGACGCCGGCAACTCCATCACCGTCGACAAGCCCCCGGCCGCCCTGTGGCCCATGGCGCTGTCCGTCCGCCTCTTCGGGCTCGGCTCCTGGCAGATCCTCGTCCCGCAGGCCCTGATGGGCGTGGGCACCACCGCGCTGCTGTACGCCTGCGTACGCCGCCAGTTCGGACCCGCCGCGGCCCTGCTCAGCGGCAGCGCCTTCGCGCTCACCCCGGTCGCCGCGCTCATGTTCCGCTTCAACAACCCGGACGCGCTGCTCACCCTCCTGCTGACCGTCACCGTGTACTGCGTACTGCGCGCCCTGGAGGGGGCGCACACCCGCTGGCTCGTCTGGGCCGGCGTCGCGGTCGGCTTCGCCTTCCTGACGAAGACCCTCCAGGCCTTCGTCATCCTGCCGCCGCTCGCCCTGCTGTACGCGGTCTGCGCGCCGACGCGGCTGCGCCGGCGGCTGGGCCAGTTGCTGCTGGCGGGCGTGGCCGCCGTGGTGGCGGGCGGCTGGTGGGTCGCCGTGGTGGAGCTGTGGCCCGCCGCCTCCCGGCCGTACATCGGGGGCTCGCAGAACAACTCCTTCCTGGAACTGACCCTCGGCTACAACGGTCTGGGTCGGATCAACGGGAACGAGACCGGCAGCGTCGGCGGCGGCGGACGCCCGGGCGGAGGCGGTGGCGGCTGGGGCGAGACCGGCATCGACCGGCTCTTCTCGGCCAATGTCGGCGGGCAGATCTCCTGGCTGCTGCCCGCCGCGCTGATCCTGCTGGTCGCCGGTCTCGTCATCACATGGAAGGCCCGTCGGGCGGCCGACTCCCTTCAGGGCATGGCCCGTGCGGTCTTCCTGGCCTGGGGTGGCTGCCTGCTGATCACGGCCGTCGTCTTCAGCTGGATGCAGGGCATCTTCCACGAGTACTACACCGTCGCCCTGGCCCCGTTCGTGGCCGCCCTGATCGGGGCGGGCGTGGGCGTGCTGTGGGAGGAACGGGGCTCACGGGCCGCCGCGTTCACCCTCTCCGGGACCCTCGCGGTGACCGCGTACTGGTCCTTCGTCCTGCTCGGCCGGGCCGACGGCTACCTGCCCTGGCTGCGCTGGGCGGTCCTGGTCACGGGCGGGCTCGCCGCGCCGGCGCTGCTCCTCGCCGGCCGCCTCGACCGACGGCTGCTGCGCGCGACGGCGGCCCTGGGCCTGGCGGCCTCGCTGGCCGGGCCGCTCGCGTACTGCCTGACCACGGTGAGCGCCGGCCACACGGGCTCCATCGTGACGGCGGGCCCGGCCGTGGCGGTCGGTCGGGGCGGCCCCGGCGGGATGCGCCAAGGCGCCGGCCCCGGCGGCGAGGCCCCGCCCGGGGGCTTCCCGGCGGGCGCACCGGGCACCGACGGCCGCGGCGCCGCGGGCGGCGACGGTACGGGCGGTACAGGCGGTACGGGAGGCCCGGCCGCCACCGACGGCCGGCCCGGACGGGGTCTCCCGGGCGCCGCCGGCGGCGCGGCCCGCGGCCCCGGCGGCGGCGCGGGAGGCACGGGTGGCGGCATGGGCGGACTGCTCGGCGGCACCCGCGTCGGGGCGGAGGCGACGAAGGCCCTCCGGGCGGACGCCGACCGCTACACCTGGGCGGCTGCGGCCGTCGGATCGCAGAACGCGGCGAGCTACCAGCTGGCCTCCGGCGAGCCGGTGATGGCCATCGGCGGCTTCAACGGCAGCGACCCCTCCCCGACCCTGGAGCAGTTCCAGGCGTACGTGAAGGCGGGCCGCATCCACTGGTTCATCGCGCAGTCGGGATCCCAGAACGGATCCCAGAACGGATCCGAGGCCGGAGCCCCCGCAGCGGCGGGAGCGGCGGGAGCAGCAGGCCCCGGAACCACCACCGGCGGCGGCCGCCCCGGCGGGGCCGCGGGTTCCGCCATCGAGAGCTGGGTCCGGGCCGGCTTCAAGGCCACCACCATCGGCGGGACCACGTTCTACGACCTGACGGCCGCGTCCTGATCCGGACCCGACCGGCCGACCGACCCGACCGGCCGACCCGACCGGCTGACCGACCCGACCGACCCCGCCGGGCGGGACCCCTGGCCGGACCGGCTGCGGGAGCCGGCCCGCGGCTACCGCGAGCTGCCGGCGGGGCACCCGTGGGTGGTCCCGCTCAGCGTCGTCCACCCGAACACCGGCCCGCACGCACGGGCCCTCGACACGGCGTTGCGCCGGTTGCCGGTCGAAGCGGGAACGGTGGGTGCCGGTCGTACCGGCGCCCACCCGGCCGTGTCCCGGTTCCTCACCCGCAGCTGGCCGAACGGCTGCGGCGGGCCGGGCCGCCGGGCTCCCGACGCGGACTTCGAGCCGGCGCTCGACGTCCTGATCGCGGGCATCCGGGCCACGGTTACCGCCGCCGGAGCCGTCTCCGACAAGGACTGACTAGGATCCGGCGGACCCCTTGCCCGCCTTGCTCAGGGCGACGGCGTCCACGCCGGCGCCGGCCTGTGCCGTTACCGGGGCCGCGGCCGTGGAGCCCTCGGCCGCCGGTGCGTGCGCGGCCGGCTTCGACTTGAGCGCGACCTCCTTGATGAACAGCACCAGCACCAGGGAGAGCAGCGCGAACGGGGCGGCGTAGAGGAAGACGTCGCCGACGCCGTGGCCGTACGCGGCCTCGATGACGGTTCGGAACGGCGCGGGCAGCTTGTCGAGGTCGGGGATGCCGCCCCCGCCGGTGCCGCCGTGTCCCATCGCCGCGGCCTTCGGGCCGAGGGCGGTGAGGCCGTCCTGGACGTAGTGGGTGACCCGGGTGGCCATGACCGCGCCGAGCGCCGAGACGCCCATGGCGCCGCCGAGCGAGCGGAAGAAGGTGACGACGGAGCTGGCCGCGCCGAGGTCCTCGGGGGCCACCTGGTTCTGCGTCGCGAGGACCAGGTTCTGCATCATCATGCCGAGGCCGAGGCCGGTCAGCGCCATGTAGACGGCGATGTGCCAGTACGGGGTGTCGTAGCGCAGGGTGCCCAGCAGGCCGAGGCCGACGGTGAGCAGGACGGCGCCCGAGACGAGCCACGCCTTCCAGCGGCCGGTCTTGGTGATGACCTGGCCGGAGACGGTGGAGGAGACGAACAGGCCGGCGATCATCGGGATGGTCAGCACGCCGGACATGGTGGGGGACTCGTCGCGGGCCAGCTGGAAGTACTGGCTGAAGAAGACCGTGCCGGAGAACATCGCGATGCCGACGAACAGCGAGGCCGCCGAGGCCAGGGTGATGGTCTTGTTGCGGAACAGCCGCAGCGGGATGATCGGGTCGCTCGCACGGGACTCGACGAGGACGAACAGCAGGCCGAGCGCCACGGCGCCGCCGGTCATCGCCCAGGTCTGCCAGGACATCCACGCGTAGGAGTCGCCGGCCTGGGTGACCCAGATCAGCAGCAGCGAGACCGAGCCGCTGATCAGGAAGGCGCCCAGCCAGTCGACCTTGACGTCGCGGCGTACGACCGGGAGGTGCAGGGTCCGCTGGAGCACGATCAGCGCGATGATCGCGAAGGGCACGCCCACGTAGAAGCACCAGCGCCAGCCCAGCCACTCGGTGTCGGTGATGACACCGCCGAGGAGCGGGCCGCCGACGGTGGCGACGGCGAAGACGGCGCCGAGGTAGCCGCTGTAGCGACCGCGCTCGCGCGGGGAGATCATCGCGGCCATCACGATCTGGGCGAGGGCGGAGAGACCGCCGACGCCGATGCCCTGGACCACGCGGCAGGCGATGAGCATGCCGGTGTTCTGGGACAGGCCGGCGACGACGGAGCCCAGCACGTAGATGACGAGGGATATCTGGACGAGCAGCTTCTTGCTGAAGAGGTCGGACAGCTTGCCCCAGAGCGGGGTGGCGGCCGTCATCGACAGCAGGGCCGCGGTCACGACCCAGGTGTAGGAGGACTGGGTGCCGCCGAGGTCGTTGATGATCTGCGGCAGCGCGTTGGAGACGATCGTGGAGGACAGGATCGCCACGAACATGCCGAGCATCAGCCCGGACAGTGCCTTCATGATCTGCGGGTGGGTCATCGGCGCGCTGTCGGACGTGGTCTCCGACCGGCCGCCTTCCCGCACACCGTCGGGTGTGGTCGTAGCCATGCGTTTCCTTAGTACTAGAAGCTCGATCGGAGTCGGGCCAGCAGGGTGTTGAGTACGTCGATGTCCGCGGCCGACCAGTCGGCCAGGGCCGTTTCCAGCGCGCCGGTGTAGCGCGCGCCGAGCTCGTCGAGCAGCGCGCGCCCCGCCGGGGTGAGGCGCAGGATCCGGCAACGGCCGTCGACCGGGTCGGTCTCCCGTTCGATCCAGCCGCGCTGGGCCACGTGGGCCACGTGGCGGCTGGTCACCGAGATGTCGACGGCCATGAACTCGGACAGCCGGCTCAGCCGCATCTCCCCGTGCCGGTCGAGCACGGTCAGGACGGCGGCGGAGCCGGGCGGGCAGTCGTGGGGCAGGATCCGGGCCAGGTCGCGTTTGACCGCTCCGATTCCGGTGAGCTGGCGGGCCAGCTCCTCGTAGCGGGTACCGCTCCGCGCTGTCGGCGTGGTCACCGGCATGCCCCCCATCTTGTTGCTTAGGGCAACCATAGAAGCGGATGGTTGCTACAGGCAAATGAATCCGGGGGGTCCGGCGGTAAAGGAATCGGAAAACCCGCCGGCGGCGGAAAACCCGCTAGGGTCCTGGGCCATGGCTGCGAACCATGACGCTTCCGAGCCCGAGCCCGGCTACGACCCCGCGGGCAGTACGCAGATGTTCCGCGCGTTCGTCGACGAGGCCGCCCCGGCCCGCACCCCGTCCGTTCCGGGGGCCCGACGCCGCCGCAAGGCCGCCGGGAAGGGCAACGGGATCAAGCTCGCCCTGGCCCTCGCCCTGCTCCTGGTGGTCGCCGCCGCCCTCTGGCTGATCCTGCGCTGACCCGCCCGACCGACGGCCGACCTGGCTGACCCGCCCGACCAACGGCCGACCGGGCTGACCCGCCCGACCGACGGCCGACCGGGCTGACCCGGCCGGGCCCGCACAGGGCCGGCCGTCCGGGCCGATCCGCACTAGCTCCAGGACGCGGTGACCTTGCGGGTCTCCACCCGCATGCCCAGCGGGACCCGCCAGGCCTCCACGCACACCGTGTACGTCTGCGTCCTCGCGGCGCCCGCCGCGATCGGGCCGGGCAGCGGCTGGGAGGTGTGGATCGTGGCCCAGTCGACGCCGAGCGCGCCGATGATGTGGGTCTCGAAGCCGACCGTGCCCGAACGGGTCGCCGTGCCGCCGGTGTTGGTGAAGGTGACCGTGACGCGCTCGCACCGGCGCTCGGACGCCGCCCCGCGCGTCGGCGCGCTCAGCGAGAGCCTCGCCGCGGTGGCGGGCGGAGGCGGAGGCGGGGCGGGCGGCGGTGGGGTGGGCGTGCCGGTGCCGGGCTGCGGCGCCGGCGGCGCGGGGGTGCCCGGCGTGCCCGGGGGCGTCCCCGGTCGCCCGGGCGGGGTGCCGGCGGGCGGGGTGGGTCGGCCCCCCTCAGGCGGAGCGCCGGGGGGCGGCGCGGAGCCGCCCGGGGCGGTGTCCGTCCCTCCGCCCTCGCCGGAGCTCCCGGGGGACCGTGACCCCGGGGCGCCGGGCATCGTAGGGCCGTGGTCGGAGGGGCTGCCCGGCACGGGGACGGACGCCGAGGCGGAGGACGCCGCCGGGGCGTCCGGCAGCGGCGCCGCGAGCGGCTGGAACTCCACTCCGGCGCGGGGCGCGACGTTCTCCCCCGCTCCCCGCTCGGGCCCGGGGGCGGCCGCGCCCACGGCGAGGTAGCCGTCCCGGGCCGGGCCGCCGCAACCGGTGAGGGCGGCGGCGGCCGTGCAGCACAGGGCGAGGACGAGCGCCGCGCGGGATCCCGTTCGCATCGCGCCAGTTTTCCTGACGACACGTCAAATAGGAACCCCGTGCGAAGGTTCGGCCCTCCGCTCGGGAGGGCCGAAGCCCCTACTCGCCGATCAGGCCCACGCGGAGCTGCGCGAGCGTGCGCGTCAGCAGTCGGGAGACGTGCATCTGGGAGATGCCGACCTCCTCGCCGATCTGCGATTGGGTCATGTTCGCGAAGAACCGCAGCATGATGATCTGCCGTTCCCGGGGCGGCAGTTTGGCCAGCAGCGGCTTCAGGGACTCGCGGTACTCGACACCCTCCAGCGCGGTGTCCTCGTACCCCAGCCGGTCCGCGAGGGAGCCCTCGCCGCCCTCGTCCTCGGGGGAGGGCGAGTCGAGCGAGGAGGCGGTGTAGGCGTTGCCGACGGCCAGACCGTCAACGACCTCCTCCTCGGTGACCCCGAGCACGGCCGCGAGCTCGGGGACGGTCGGCGACCGGTCGAGCCTCTGGGCGAGGTCGTCGCTGGCCTTGGTCAGCGCGAGGCGCAGTTCCTGGAGCCGGCGCGGGACGCGGACCGACCAGGACGTGTCCCGGAAGAACCGTTTGATCTCGCCCACGACGGTCGGCATCGCGAACGTCGGGAACTCGACCCCGCGTTCGCAGTCGAAGCGGTCGATCGCCTTGATCAGGCCGATCGTGCCGACCTGGACGATGTCCTCCATCGGCTCGTTGCGGCTGCGGAAGCGGGCCGCCGCGTAGCGCACGAGCGGGAGGTTCAGCTCGATCAGGGTGTCGCGTACATAGGTCCGTTCGGGGCTGTCCGCGTCCAGGGCGGCAAGTCGCCGGAAGAGGGAGCGGGAGAGGGTGCGGGTGTCGATGGCTTCCGAGCGGTCGGACACTGCCGGCTGCTCACGCTTGACGAGCGTGAGCACTTTGGAGCTGCCCTGGTCTACGGACATGCCACCCCCTTGAGGTCGCGGACGGTCGCGTGTTCTGCGCGCCCGTCGGAGGAACGCAGCCTCCACCTGAATACCGGAGGCGGGGCTGCGGCAAACGCGGTTCCAGCAGAATGTCACATGTCGGCAACACGCTGTAGCGTCATGTCGACAAGTATCTCCAGCGACAGAGCGCGGACCGACCGGAATGAGCCGTTTCTGTAGGGAAACGCGGGAATGCCTCCACCCGATCCGGTTAGGCCTCGATCCTGTTTGCGGATCTCAGTCGGGCGAAGCTCCGGGCGAGCAGGCGGGACACGTGCATCTGGGAGACGCCGAGCTCGGCGCTGATCTGCGACTGGGTCAGATTGTTGTAGTACCGCAGGAGCAGGATCCGTTGCTCGCGCTCGGGCAGCTGGACGAGCAGGTGGCGGACGAGGTCGCGGTGTTCGACCCCGGCCAGCTCCGGGTCCTCGTAGCCGAGCCGGTCCAGCAGGCCGGGCATGCCGTCGCCCTCCTGGGCGGCCTCCAGGGAGGTCGCGTGGTAGCTCCGGCCGGCCTCGATGCAGGAGAGCACCTCGTCCTCGCCGATCCGCAGCCGCTCGGCGATCTCGGGCGTGGTCGGGGTGCGGCCGTGGAGGGTCGTGAGGTCCTCGGTGGCGGCGTTGACCTGCACCCACAGCTCGTGCAGCCGGCGCGGTACGTGCACGGTGCGGACGTTGTCACGGAAGTATCGTTTGATCTCGCCCACCACGGTCGGCATGGCGAAGGTCGGGAACTGCACTCCGCGCTCCGGGTCGAAGCGGTCGATCGCGTTGATGAGCCCGATCGTGCCGACCTGGACGACGTCCTCCATCGGCTCGTTGCGGCTGCGGAAGCGGGCCGCCGCGTACCGGACGAGGGGGAGGTTCGCCTCGATCAGGGCCGCCCGCACCCGGCGGTGCTCGCCGGTGCCCGGCTGCAGGCCCTTCAGCTGGCCGAAGAGCACCTGGGTGAGGGCCCGGGTGTCGGCGCCCCGGCTCTGCGGCCGCGGCGCGGCCGGAGGCTCTTCCTGGACGTCCTGCTGGGGTGGCACCTGAGGCGCAGTACTGGCCGGCACGGTCACGCCACCCCTTCAGTCAAGTCATCCGTCAAAAGCGGTCATAGCATCACAAGAGATGTGCACTATACGCAAGCACCGTATATCGCCGTGTTGAGGGCAAGTTGGGCATATGCGGACAATCTCGTGGAGTCGCGGGAATGCAAAAGACCCCCCACCCGTCGGAGTGGGGGGCCGGGAAGTCCGGAAACCGCTTCAGCGTACGGGCTCAGCTCACCAGTTCGGTCATGAACTCGCCGATACCGGAGGCGGCATCCGAGATTCCCTGGAAACCTATTTGGACGAAATCAGCTGCTTTGACCGGCTGGGTGATGATCACGTAGAGCACGAAGACGACGAGCGCGCCCATGATGATCTTCTTGGTGTCCATGTGCGGTGACGGCCTCCCCAACCGGTCCTGCAAAGTCGGGTGAGTCTAACCGGTCAGGTTGGGACACTCACCTGCCCTTTAAGGACCAATGACCCGGCCGTACGGGCCCTTTGTCGGACCGTTTCCGGTCGTGGAAGGCGCAGGATTGAACACGAGCCCACCGGTTCTGGCAGGAAATCGGTGGGTGAGGGACAGGGCCTCACTGCGGGGTCCGAGCCGCAGGCTTCCCCCCTGACTGCGGCTCGGACTGGCGGGTTCCGTCCTGACCGGGGGAAGTGGCTTGTCCCCCCGATGCCACTTCCCCCGTCCAACACGTCGAAGGTCCCGACTCCGGTCGGGGCCTTCTTCGTGTGTCCGGGGGCTGTCGGGCCGGTCGCGGCTACTCGATCCCGCCGGCGAGGTCGGTGATGGGTTGGACGGGGGCGATGACGGGGGCCAGCTGGTTCGGCAGCTCCATCAGCTGGTTGAGCTGGTTGGCGCCCTCGCTGACCTTCCCGCCGATCTCCTGGACGGAACGCGGCTGCCCGCCCTGCGGCATGCCCGGAGTGGCCGTCGGCAGGTCCGGGAGGGTGAGCGGGGCGAGGGGCGCCGCGGTGGCCGCGGGGGCGGCGAGGCCCGCGGCGGCCCCCGCGAGGGCGATGGCGGCGAGCATGCGCTGGGTCTTGGTCATGCCGTGACAACGGCCGAGCGGGCGGCCGGTCACGCGGATGTCCCCCGGAGAGCCCCCGGAACCCCGCCCGGCGGCCCCCGACCGGCGTCCCCTCCGACCCCGGGGAAACGCCGAAAGCCCCGACCCTTGCGGGGCGGGGCTTTCGATCGGAGCGGTAGCGGTGGGATTTGAACCCACGGATAGCTTGCACCATCACACGCTTTCGAGGCGTGCTCCTTCGGCCGCTCGGACACGCTACCGAGAGAGAGCTTAGCCCACAGAGCACGCTGAGCCGAAATCCGTATCCGCAGGCCCCTCCAACGGCCCACCGGGGCCGCCGGAGCCCGTCTCACAGGTCGCGGAAGAAGTCCCTGAGTTGCCGCGCGCACTCGGCTTCGAGCACCCCGCGGATCACCTCCGGGCGGTGGTTGAGCCGACGGTCACGGACGAGGTCCCAGAGGGACCCCGCCGCGCCCGCCTTCTCGTCCCCGGCCCCGAAGACCACCCGGGCCACGCGGGACTGCACCAGTGCGCCCGCGCACATCACGCACGGCTCCAGGGTCACCACGAGGGTGCACCCCGTCAGCCGCCACTCCCCGAGCCGGGCGGCCGCCCGGCGCAGCGCCAGTACCTCGGCGTGCGCCGTGGGGTCGCCGGTGGCCTCGCGCTCGTTGTGCCCGACGGCGAGGAGTTCCCCGGTCGGGCCGAGCAGGACGGCACCGACCGGCACGTCGCCGGCCGGCACCGCGAGGGCCGCCTCCTCCAGCGCCAGGCGCATGGAGTCCCGCCAGGGGTCCCGTACGGGATCGGGTCCGTACGTGGTGTCGTGCGCGGTGCTCACTAGCGGACGGCCTCCAGGACCTCGGTGGCGCCGAGGGAGTCGGCGATCTCCGAGAGGGCGTCCCCGTCGAGGGTCATCAGTTGCTTGTTGCTGACTCCGAGGTCGTCCAGCAGCCGGGGGTCGCCGAGCGGACCGGCCGGGACGGGCTCGGAGCCCGGTACCGCCCTGTCGTCCGCGTCGTCGTCCTCGTCCGTGAACGAGGCGACCGGTTCGTCCTCGCCGTCCTCGGTCCCGTCCAGGTCCAGTACGTCGAGTTCGTCGTCCTCCTCGTCGCTGCCCAGCAGCTCTTTGGTCAGCATCGATCCGTAGGAGCTGCGGTCGGCTGCGGAGGCGTTCGATACGTAGTACCGGGGGTCCTCCTCACCGTCCACGCGGACGACGCCGAACCAGGCGTCCTCCTGCTCGATGAGGGCGACCACCGTGTCGTCGTCGACAGCGGCGGAACGGGCGAGATCGATCAGATCACTGAGGGACTCGACGTCGTCGAGTTCCAGGTCGCTCGCTTCCCACCCGTCTTCGGTGCGCGCGAGCAGTGCGGCGAAGTACACCGTGACTCTCCCACTGGTCATAGGCGTGCCGGTTGGAGGTCCCCCCGGCCGGAGGATGGGGTGGGATCAACCCTGACGCAGGCCGTTCCGTACCCCGCCCAATCGGCATCGTGGCAGAAACAGCGGCTTTGCGAGAGGTCTTCCGCGCGGCGGCCGTGTCGCGGCGCCCGCCGCCACGCCGGTCGCGCCGCCGCTCACCAACGGAACGTACGCATCCGCATTTGCTGACGCATGCGGGCCGCGCGGGCGCGCCGGGGCTGTACGCGGTCGCGCAGTTCGCGGGCCTCGTTCAGGTCGCGGAGGAACTGCGCCCGCCGCGCCCGGCGCGCTGCCGCGCTTTCGGGCGTTTCGAGCGGCTCGCTCCCGGTATCGCTCCCGTCGCTCTGATCACTGACTCGGCTCGACTGCGTCTCGGGCATCGGCAACCACCCCGGTCCGGTCGTCCTCCTCCGCCGGCGCGAAGCAGACCCCCCGGGTCCCACCTTCCCCCGGGTGGCGCGATTGATGCCGGCCCTTCCCAAATCGCTCCAGGTCAGGGCCCCGGGCGGAGGGACCGCTTCCGGCTGCTGCCGGCGGCGGCTCAGCCCTTCGCCTCGTCGGTGGTGTCCGTGGCGTCGGTGTCGTCGGTGAGGTCCGGTACGACGGCCACCGGGCCGTGCGCGTGCTGGAGCACGGCATTGGCCACCGAGCCCATCAGCAGGGACCGGCGGCGCGGATGGTGGCGCCCCACCACGACCAGCGCGGCCGACCGGGAGGCCGTCACCAGGCGTCCCGCCGGGTCCCCGGGCACGGAGGCCTGTTCCACGGGCACGTCCGGCCACCGGGCCCGCAGCGGCTCCAGCCTGCGCGTCTGCGCGCGCAGCATCTCCCGTTCGGCGGGCACGGCGTCCCCGTCGTCGGCGAGCGCCTCGGGCGGGACCACCGCGAAGGGGCTGTCGATCAGCAGCGTCGGGGAGGGCGGCAGGTCGTACGCCGAGACCACCTGGACGGTGGTCCCCCGCGCGGCCGCTTCCGCGAACGCGAAGGTCAGTACGTCCTCGGGCGTCTCGGCGGCGTGCAGCCCGAGGACCACCCGGCCGGCCGACGGCTCGGCCGCGGCGGCGGCCGCGTCCCGGTCGGCGTGCGGGACCACGACCACCGGGCAGGTCGCGGTGGTGGAGACGGCGCGGCTGTTCGAGCCGAGCAACAGCGTGGCGAACCCGCCGCGCCCCCGGGAGCCCATGACGAGCATCAGCGGTCGGTTCTCGTCGGCGATCACCCGCAGGGCCTCGGGTACGGAGCCCTCCAAGGCCTCGTAACGGACCTCGCGGGGCAGCTCGGGGGAGGCGTCCAGCACGTGGCGGATGTGGTCGCCGACCGGGTCGGGATACCGCTCGGGTTCGTTCGGATGGCGCAGCGCGGAGCGGCGGCCCGCGTACAACTGGGAGGCGTCGGGCAGTACGTGGGCGACCATCAGGGCGGCGTCGTGGCGCAGGGCGGCCTTGCGGGCCCACTCCAGCGCCCGGAGGCTGTGCTCGGATCCGTCGACCGCCGCGATCACCAGTCCATTGCTCACCCGTCCAGCGTGCTGGGCATCGGGGCGGGCCGCATCTCCGCGCCCGGGAGGGGGCGGTCGCGGCCGTGGACACCGGGCGGTCGTCGCACCGCGTAGCCTTTTGGGTGTGGGTCGCGAACAGCGGCCGTTGTCGCAGGTAGCAGGGTCGCAGGTCGTAGGTCGAAACCCGGCTGAGTCTTGGAGGATGTTGTGCGTTTGCAGGTAGTCGATCACCCCTTGGTGGCGCACAAACTCACCACGCTGCGCGACAAGCGCACCGACTCACCCACCTTCCGGCGCCTCGCCGACGAGCTGGTGACCCTCCTCGCGTACGAGGCCACCCGCGACGTGCGCACCGAGCAGGCCGACATCGAGACCCCGGTCGGCCCCACGACCGGCGTGAAGCTCTCGCACCCGCGCCCGCTGGTCGTACCGATCCTGCGCGCCGGTCTGGGCATGCTGGACGGCATGGTGCGGCTGCTGCCGACCGCCGAGGTGGGCTTCCTGGGCATGGTCCGCAACGAGGAGACCCTGGAGGCCTCCACGTACGCGACGCGCATGCCGGAGGACCTCTCGGGCCGGCAGGTGTACGTGGTGGACCCGATGTTGGCCACCGGCGGCACGCTGGTCGCGGCCATCCAGGAGCTCATCAAGCGCGGCGCCGACGACGTGACCGCCGTGGTGCTGTTGGCCGCGCCCGAGGGCGTCGAGGTCATGGAGCGCGAGCTGGCGGGCACGCCGGTGACGGTGGTGACGGCCGCCGTGGACGAACGCCTCAACGAGCACGGCTACATCGTGCCGGGCCTGGGTGACGCGGGCGACCGCATGTACGGCTCCGCGGAGTAGGAGCCGCGGCGGACACGTCGGCTCCGCCGCGGAGTGGAGCCGCAGCGGACACGTCGGCTCCGCGCGGTGGAGAGCCGGCGGGCCGCGCGGGGCGTCAGCCGTGACCGGTCCCGGTCCGGTCCGGGGGACCGGATCGGACCGGGATCAGCACTTTCCGCTGGGTGCGGGCGCGGGGTTGGCCAGCAGGGCCACGGCCCGGTCCGCCTCCACCTTGGGCTTCAGTTCTTTGAAGGCGTCGCCGAGGATCAGGTCGATGTCCGCGCCTTCGCGCGTGTCGTTCTGCTGGGTGAGCCCGTCGACCTGGGTGCCGAGGACGGCGTAGGCCGCCTTGTCGGTCGTGGGAGCGCCGAGCAGTATCCCGATGCCCGGGACCTTCTTGTCGAAGGTGGGCGGGGCGTTGCCGACCTGGCCGATGACGAAGCCGCGTTTCTCCAGCTCGTCACGGACCGCCTTGGCGAGGCCCGGGCGCGGGGTCGCGTTGTAGACGTTGACCGTGATCTGGCCGGGTTGGGGAAGCGCGACCGCGGGCGAGGCGGAGGTGGCGGGTCCCGGTTGGGGAGCGAAGGCCGGTTGCGCGGCCTTGGCGGGCGTCGCGGACGCCGTGGGGCAGTCCTTGCCGGCCGCCGCCGCATTCCGCTTACCGCCGCCGTCGCCCCGGAACACCCCGATGAGCTGGAGCGCCCCGTAGCCGAGCAGGGACAGCGCGAGGAGCGAGCCGAGCACGGCGAGGACGACCTTCCGGCGTCGGGGCCGGCGGCTCATGCGGGGGTAGGCAGCTCCCGTAACGCGGTACTTTCCGCCCATGCCGGGGGGAGTGAGCATGCTCATGGGCGCAGCGTAGTGCCGCGTCGTGACGATGCCTACTAAATGATCTATTGATCGGGCAAGGCTGACCCGAAAGGCGCAATCAGTCCATTTCCAGGACGCGTGCGTGCAGCACCTGTCGTTGTTGGAGGGCCGCGCGCACCGCGCGGTGCAACCCGTCCTCCAGGTACAGATCGCCCTGCCACTTCACGACGTGCGCGAAGAGGTCGCCGTAGAAGGTGGAGTCCTCGGCGAGCAGCGTTTCGAGGTCCAGCTGTCCCTTGGTCGTGACGAGCTGGTCGAGCCGGACCGGGCGCGGGGCTACGTCCGCCCACTGCCGGGTGGTTTCCCTGCCGTGGTCGGGGTACGGCCGCCCGCTTCCGATGCGCTTGAAGATCACACGGAAAGCCTACCGGGCCCGTGCCTCCGGGCGCAGCCTCGTGCCGTGGGTGCAAAAGTGACGGACAGGGCTATTCCGGGAGTGACGCATGAGCCAGAGCACCGACCCCGCCGTTCCCGCGGACCCGGCGGACCCGGCCGGAGCTATCGCGGCGGGGTACGCCTTCACCGGGCCCGCGCTCGATCTGGGCGCGCTGATCTGGGACGGAGCCTGCCTGCCGGACCGGCGGATCCGCATCCCGTTGGGGATGCTCAACCGGCACGGGCTCGTCGCGGGCGCGACCGGCACCGGCAAGACGAAGACCCTCCAGCTCATCGCCGAGCAGCTGTCCGCGAACGGGGTGCCCGTCTTCCTCGCCGACATCAAGGGGGACGTCTCGGGGATCTCGGCGCCCGGCGCGGACACCGAGAAGGTCAGGGCGCGGGCGGCGGAGGTCGGCCAGGAGTGGCGGGCCACCGGCTGCCCCGGCGAGTTCTACTCCCTGGGCGGGATCGGCCCCGGCATCCCGCTGCGGGCGACGGTGACCTCGTTCGGCCCGGTCCTGCTGTCGAAGGTGCTCCAGCTGAACCAGACGCAGGAGCAGTCCCTCGGCCTGATCTTCCACTACGCCGACTCCAAGGGCCTGGAGCTGTTCGACCTCAAGGACTTGCGCGCGGTCGTCGCGTTCCTCGTATCGGAGCGCGGCAAGGCGGAGCTGAGGGGGATCGGCGGGCTCTCGACGGTGACCGCCGGGGTGATCCTGCGGGCGCTGACCGCATTCGAGCAGCAAGGCGCCTCGGAATTCTTCGGTGAGCCCGAATTCGACACGAGTGAATTCCTGCGGACGGCCGCGGACGGGCGCGGAACGGTTTCCGTACTGGAACTCCCGGCGGTTCAGGACAAACCGCAACTCTTCTCGACCTTTTTGATGTGGCTGCTCGCCGACCTCTACGCCGAACTCCCGGAAGTCGGCGATCTGGAACGGCCCAAGTTGGTCTTCTTCTTCGACGAGGCGCACCTCCTCTTCAACGGGGCCTCGAAGGCCTTCCTGGATTCCCTCACCCGGACGGTCCGGCTGATCCGTTCCAAGGGGATCGGCGTCTTCTTCGTGACCCAGACGCCGAAGGACGTCCCGGCCGACGTGCTGGCGCAGCTCGGCAACCGGGTGCAGCACGCGCTGCGCGCCTTCACCCCGGACGACGCGAAGGCGCTGAAGGCCACCGTGAAGACCTTCCCCCATTCCGCTTACGACCTGGAGGAGTTGCTCACCGGTCTCGGTACGGGAGAGGCGGTGATCACGGTGCTCAGTGAGAACGGCGCCCCGACACCGGTCGCCGCGACCCGGCTGCGCGCCCCGCAGTCCCTGATGGGGCCGGTCGACGCGGCCGAACTGGACCGGGCGGTGAAGGCGTCGCCGCTGTACTCGCGCTACGCCGAGGCCGTGGACCGCGAGTCGGCGTACGAGAAGATCAGCGCCGAACAGGCGGCGGCCGAGGCGGCCGCGGAGGCGGCGGCGGCCGCGGCCGAGGCGGAGAAGCAGGCGGAGAAGGAGGCCAAGGAGGCCCAGAAGTCGGCCCGGAGGGCGCCGAAGCCGGATCCGTCGCTGGCCGAACAGGTGGTGGGCAGCGTCATCTTCCGCTCGTTGGCCCGCTCCGTCGGCACCTCGTTGGGCCGGGAGATCTCCCGCTCCCTCTTCGGAACGGCCCGCCGCAGGCGCTGACCTGACGGAGCGTCGGTCCACCTCGCGGGCGCCCGGCCCCCCGGTCCAGTCGGATTCGAGTGCACCGGGTGCCGCTGGGGCCGTCGGCGCTGACAGACTCGGGGGCATGCGGACCGAACTCACCGACACCACGTCCAGCAAGGTCGTCCGGGCCTTGCTCGAAGCGCGCCGAGCCGTCGGCAGCCCGGCCATGGGGCTGGTGCTGACCCTCGTCGTGGTCACCGACGAGGAGAACGCCTACGACGCCGTGCGCGCCGCCTCCGAGGCCTCCCGAGAGCATCCGTGCCGCATCATCGCGGTGATCAAGCGGACGGCCCGGGGCCCCCAGCGGCTGCGCCAGACCCGGCTCGACGCCGAGTTGCGCGTCGGCACCGACGCCGGCTCCGGCGAGATCGTGCTGCTGCGGCTGCACGGCGAGCTCACCGGGCAGGCGGGTTCCGTCGTGCTCCCGCTGCTGGTGCCCGACGCGCCGGTGGTGGCCTGGTGGCCGTCCGAGGCGCCGGCCGATCCGGCCCGCGACCAGCTGGGCGCGCTGGCACAGCGCCGGATCACCGACGCGCAGGCGGCGCCCGACCCGGTCGGCGTGCTGGACCAGCGGGCCGCCTCGTACGCCGCCGGCGACACCGACCTGGCCTGGACCCGGCTGACGCCGTGGCGCTCCCTGCTGGCCGCCGCCTTCGACCACAAGCCGCTGCCGGTGACCGGCGCGGCCGTGGAGAGCGAGCCGGACAACGCGAGCGCCGAGCTGTTGGCGCGCTGGCTGGAGGACCGGTTGCAGGTCCGCGTGGACCGGGTGGCCACCGAGGGTCCGGTGATCACCCGGGTCCGGCTGGAGACCAGCGCCGGGGAGATACGGGTGGACCGGCCCGCCGGCGTGCTGGCGACGCTGCTGTTGCCCGGCTGGCCGGACCGCAAGGTGGCCCTCAAGATCCGCAGCACGGCCGAGCTGCTCGCGGAGGAACTGCGGCGCCTGGACGCCGATGTGGTCTACGCCTCGGCGTTGCGCAGCCGGCCCGCCCAGGCCTCGCTCTCCGCGTAGTGGTTGTCGTACACCGGTGAGCTGTCCTTGATGTCCTGGACGGTCGCCTCGCCGGCGCGGACGCGGCCGAGGAGCCGGTAGTAGTCGAAGCGGGCCATGCCCGGGGTGAAGCCGACGAAGACCTCGGCCGTGTGGCCCGCGGCCGGGGCGAAGGCGTGCTTCACGCCGGGCGGGACGGTGAGGAAGTCGCCCTTGCCGAGGGTGTGGACCTCGTCGCCCACCAGGACGTCGAGGCGCCCGTCGGTGACGTGGAAGAACTCGGTCGCCTTCGTGTGGAAGTGCACGGGCGCGCCGGCCGCCCCGACCTCGAAGCTCGCGGTGTTGCAGGTGAGCTCGTCGGTGTCGGTGAGCAGGGTGATGACGCTGCCGGGCCCGTCGGAGATGCTCTCGGCGGTCGCGGCGCGGGTGAGGTTTTCGATCATGCAATCGACCCTAGGGCAGGAACGGCCGCCTCCGGTCGGTGGCGGTACGGCGGGCCGCGCCGACGCCGCTCGGGCTACGCCGACCCCTTGGCCTTCGCGGCGGCCTTCATCTCCTGCTTGTGCGCGCGGACCTTCGCCAGGGACTCCGGGCCGGTGATGTCGGCGGCGGAGCGGTGGATGTTCGCCGGGCCGTAGCCGCCCGCGGCCTCCCGCCAGCCCTTGGGGCGCACCCCGTACCGCTTGCCGAGCAGCGCCAGGAAGATCTGCGCCTTCTGCTCCCCGAAGCCCGGCAGCGCCTTGAGCCGCTCCAGCAGCTCCTGACCGGTGGCGGCGTCGGCCCAGACGGCGGCGGCGTCCCCGTCGTAGTGCTCGACCAGGTACGCGCACAGCTGCTGGATCCGCTTCGCCATCGACCCGGGGTAACGGTGCACGGCGGGCTTCTGCGAGAGCAGCGCGGCGAAGGCGTCGGGGTCGTGAGCGGCGATGGCGTGCGCGTCGAGGTCGTCGGCGCCGAGCCGCTGCGCGATCGTCCAGGGCCCGGAGAACGCCCACTCCATCGGCACCTGCTGGTCGAGCAGCATGCCGGTGAGGGCGGCGAGCGGGCTGCGGCCGAGCAGGGCGTCGGCCTCGGGCTGCTGGGCCAGCCGGATGGTGATGTCCATGGCTCCAGCCTCCCCCGCGCGCGGGCCGAGCGCGCGGTCGGCGCGCGGTCGGCGCGCGGTTGCGGGACCCCCCGCCTAGCGTGGGAACGACACACGCGGACGCGGACACGACGACACGGGAGTCGATCGACCATGGCTGAGTTCCAGGAAGGCGCGCCCTGCTGGGTGGACGCGATGTTCACCGATGTGGAGGGCGCCAAGGAGTTCTACGCGGACGTGCTCGGCTGGACCTTCGGCGAGTCCAGCAGCGAGTACGGCAACTACACGCAGGCGTACTCCGACGGGAAGGCCGTCGCGGCCGTCGTCCCGCCGATGCCGGGCGCCGACGCGCCGTCGCAGTGGTGTCTGTACTTCGCCTCGCCGGACGCGGCGGCGACGGCGGAGAAGATCAAGGCGGCGGGCGGCGAACTGCTCATGGAGCCGATGCAGGTCGGCGGGCAGGGCACGATGCTGATCGCGAAGGAGCCGGGCGGCGCGGTCTTCGGCGTCTGGCAGTCCGGCGAGCACAAGGGCTTCGAGAAGACGGGCGAGGCGGGCGCGTACGCCTGGGCGGAGGTCTTCAGCCGGGACGTCGCGAAGCCGGACGCGTTCCTGCCGACGGTGTTCGGGTACGAGGCCGAGCAGATGGAGACGGGCGACGACCCGGAGATCGCCGGGATGGACTTCAAGGTGTTCAGCCTGGGCGGCAGGAGCAACCCGGTGCTCGGCCGGATGGCGATGGGCGACGAGTTCCCGCCCGAGGTTCCCTCCTACATCCAGGTCTACTTCGCGGTCCCCGACTGCGACGAGGCGGTCGCGAAGACGAAGAAGCACGGCGGGCAGCTGCACTTCGGCCCGATGGACAGCCCCTTCGGCCGCTTCGCGGCGGTCGCGGACCCGCAGGGCGCGGCGTTCGCGGTGATCGACCTGACGACGACGGTCGGGGAGATGCCCTCGTTCGAGTAACGGGTACGCGCCGCCCCCTGGCGTACGGACGCCGAGGGGCCCCACCGCCCCGAAGCCGGGCGTCCGCTCAACTCGTGCCGTGCGGTGGGGACATGCGACCGGCGAGGGTCCCCGCTCGCCGCGCGTCGCCTCGCGTCACCAGCGCGGCGATCGTGAGGCCGAGGCAGGCGGCGAGCATGAGGACGCCCAGCATGCCCAGGGCGCAGACGAGGACGAAGCCGTCGGAGGAGTCGGCTACCTTCGCGCGGACGTTCGTCGCGAGGACGGTGCCCTGCTCCTCTCCCATCGGATCCATGGCCGAGTCACGGGAGTTGAGCCGGTGGTCGCCCATCACGAAGATCCGGCCGTCGGGGACGGTCACGTCGAAGTCGAAGGCCGAGGGGCGGTCGGCGTCCCGTAGGTAGGGCTCGACGAGCGGCTCGCCGTTGAGGGTGAGCGTGGTCGCGCCCGCGGTGGAGGAGACGCGGTCGCCGCCCACCGCCACCACGCGGGTCAGCAGGTCGCCGTCGGGTACCCACGGAACGGGAATGCGGACGACGTCCCCGCGCTCGACCGCCCCGACCGGGCCCTGTTCGAAGTGGACCCGCCGGTCGAGGGGCAGGGTGGGCGTCATCGAGTCGCTCACGGCGGTGACCGGCCGGACCACCCCCAGGGCGAACCCCGCCACGAGAGCCGCTCCGACCACCGCCAGAACGGCGGCGGCCATGCCGCGCCTGCGCCCCGGCCGTCTGATGCGCCGCGCCATGTGAGCCCCCCGGGTCGACCGTGTGGCCGGAATTCTACGAGGGCTCCGCGCAGCCGCGGCACCGGCCGGGGGTGGGGCTGCGGAAGGCGAGTCCGCAGGTCGTGCAGTTCTGGAAGGGGTCCGGGGGGACGTGGGCGGGCCGTCTGAACTCGGCCGCCAGGGCGGGCGGGACCTGTGTTCGGAGCCGGTGGGCGATGAACCCGGCCGGGTTGGTCAGCAGGTCGGGCAGGCGGGCCACCAGGACGCTGGTGATCGCCTCGATGCTGCCGCCGCGCTCCAACCAGACCTCGGCCGGGCCCGCGAGGCGCTCGATGTCCCGTTGCCCGAGGAGCAACCGGTGGTCGACGCGGCGCAACCGCGCGAGCAGGGCCATGGCCGCGAGGCGGCGCGGCGAGGGCGGGTCGGGCTCGGGGGCGGGGGCGGGTTCGGGGCGGTGCTGCGGCTCCGGCTCCGGGCCGGGCCGCTGTACGGCCGTCGGCTCCGGGTCCGGTGCGGGCTCCGGGTCGGGCTCCTGTAGGGCCGTCGGCTCGGGCTCGGGCTCCGGCTCGGGCTCCGGCTCCGGCTCGGGGGTCGGCCTCGGGGCCGGCCTCGGGGCCGGTTGCGGGTTCGGTGGTGGCGGGGGCGTCGCCCGCGTCATCGGCCGGGGTCGGTTCCAGGACATCGTCCGGGTGACGCACCGCCCGTCGGGCAGCCGGTCCACGGTCCGTTGCAGGTACCCGTGGGCCTCCAGCTCGCGCAGGGCCCCCGCGATCCGGCCCCTGCCCTCCGGGACCCGTCTGGCCAGGTCCTTGATGCCGATGGGCGTTCCGGCCGGGAGGGATTGGATGTACGCGCCGAGTCCGCGCGCGAACAGCGTCATCCGCGGGTTCTGGAGCAGGTGGTTCCCGATCACGGTGAACCGGGTCGTGAGTCGGACGTTCGCGTGGCGAACGCCGTACGGCGCGGGTGAGGGCGCGGTAGCCTGCGGAGAAGCCATGGGAAGCGTCTACTTCCTGCTTGGTGAGGCCCTCGTCCGGGATTGCCGTCCCGGCGGGGGCCGTCTTCGTTTGCGGGGTGGTCGGGGCGAGCATATGCCCCGCAACCCGTGCGAAATCCAGCTGAGTTGGACCTGTTCACCCGTGTGAGTGACAGCGTTCCCGGGGAGGCTGGTGGGGTGGGGAAGGTTGTTTCTCCCGGTTCTTTCCACCCAAAGAAAGGTCCGGGCCGACCGGGTCCCGGTTGGCCGGGTCCCGGACGACCGGGACCCGGTCCCACCTCAGCGAACGGTGAGTTGGTCGTACGTCCGGTAGGTGTACTCCCCGGCCAGAGTGATCTTGTTGCCGGTGGTCGCCGGGAGGCCGAGACGGTCGTTCACGAGCCGGGTCATCGGGCCGCATCCGGTGGCCGCCGGAACACCGAACTCGGTGTCGGTCGCCGCGTACTTGATCACCGGAGGGTTCTTGGACACCCGCTCGGAGTCGCCCACCCGCTTCAGTCGGATCTCGATGGGGGCGTCACCGGCGCCGATGACGCAGCCGGCGGGCAGGAGCGGGCTGACGGCGCGGTAGCGCAGGGTGAAGAAGCCCATGCTGTCGCCGACGGAGTAGAAGTCGGACCGGCCGCCGTACTCGGGTTGCAGGGACAGGCCGAGCAGCGGGCTCCGGTCGGCGGCGGCGGTGCCGAGCAGTCCGCCGGGGACGACGGAGGGGGCGCCGCGCAGGGATCCCCAGGCCTGGCCGTTGCTGCCGTCGGGCATCGGTCCCTCGGCGAAGGTGAGGGTCATCGGGGCCAGTGCGGGGATTTCGCGGTTGCCGAGGCGGAGCGACCCGGAGGCGGTGTGCAACTCGCACTTCCAGCGCGCCGCGTCGACCCCGGCGGGGAGGGCGGGGCAGTCGGAGAAGTCGTAGGCGGGAGCGGCGGCGGGCGCGGGGGCGACGGGCGTGACGGACCCGGGGTCCGCCGACGCGCCGGCCGTACCGGTGACCGTGAGGGCGAGCGCGGCGGCGAGGGCGAGCGCGGCGGCGGTGGTGATCTTCATGCCCCTACGGTGCCGCCGGGCGCCCACCGGCCGCACCGGGGAGACCCCCGGCCCGCCCCTGACGCGTCCCCGAGTCGGCGTCAGGGCCAAGTGCCGTCCCCCGCAAGGGCGGTTCCGCCCGAACGGGCTGCCGCAGAGCCGGGCCCCGGGGCGGAGTCCTCGACGGGCGCCCCCGGGGTTGCGGTGGCTCGACGGCCCGCCGGCCGGGGGTTCGCGCAGGGGCCGGCCGGGTGGGTGGTTCCGGCCGGCGGATGCGAGGGGTGCGGAGCGGGGCGGCGCGACGGCTCGTACGGTCGATCTTGTGCGGATCCCCCGATCCGCACGAGTCGATGACGTAAGAGGTCGAAGCGCCATGAGCCTGAGCATCCGCAACCAGATCGCCGGAACCGTCACCGCCGTCACCACCGGTGAGGCCATGGCGACGGTCAAGGTGCGCCTCGACGGCGGTCAGGACATCACCGCCGCCATCACCGCCGACGCGGTCAAGGACCTCGGTCTCGCCACCGGATCCGCCGTGAAGGCCCTGGTCAAGGCGACCGAGGTGGCGCTCGCGACCGGGCCCGTCGAGGGGCTGTCCATCCGGAACCGGATCGCCGGGACCGTCGTCGACGTCGTCACCGGTCCGGCCATGGCCTCCGTGAAGGTCGACGTGAACGGGGGCGGGCTGACCGCCGCCATCACCGCCGACGCCGTCGAGGCGCTGGGCTTGGCCGCCGGTACCTCCGTCGTCGCGCTGATCAAGGCGACCGAGGTCTCCCTGCAAGTCGCGTAAGGCCGCGGGCTCCCGGAGCCGCCGTCAGACCCCCACCGCCACCGGGGCCGGCAGCGCCGGCGCGACCGGCGCGGCCGGAACCGGCTGCGGTCCCTGCGGCGCCGGCCGTCCAGATCGGGACAGGCCCGGCTGACCACGTCCCGCAGCAGCCGCCCGGCGAGGTGGCGGGCTTTCGCTCGCACGGTTGCGAACACTGTACGCATCAGCGTACGTTGTGCACATCGACAGCGTGCGAACGGTGTACGCATCAAGCGGCGCAAGGGGAGAGGTCGTCATCATGGGCGGAATCGCGGGGGGCAGCGGTGCGGGTGGTGCGGGTGGTGCACGTGGTACTGGGGGTGCTGGAGGTACGGGGGATACGACCGGCACCGGGGCCAAGGGCGTCGCGGGGGCCGAGGGCGCGGCGCCCGGACGGGACCCGCGCCGCTGGCTCATCCTGATCGTGCTCTGCCTCAGCACGCTCGTGCTGGTCGTCGACAACATGGTGCTCACCGTGTCCATCCCGCCGATCGCCGAGGACCTCGGCGCCAGCGCCGAAGCCATCCAGTGGATCATCGAGTCGTACATCCTGGTCTTCGCCGGCCTCCTGCTCACCGCCGGTAGCCTCTCCGACCGGTTCGGCCGCCGCCGCGTGATGATCATCGGGCTCGCGCTGTTCGGGATCGCCTCCCTGCTCGCCGCGTACGCCGAATCCCCCGCCCAACTCATCGCGGGACGCGTGGTCATGGGCATCGGCGGCGCCCTCGTGATGCCGAGCACGCTCTCGATCCTGATCACCGTCTTCGACGAGGAGGAACGCCGCAAGGCCATCTCCGCCTGGGGCGCGGCCGCCGTCGTCGGCCTCGTCGGCGGCCCGGCGGTCGGCGGGATCCTGATCGCCCACTTCTGGTGGGGCGCCGTCTTCCTGATGAACGTGCCGATCGTGCTGCTCGCCATCGCCGCCGCGCTGGTCCTGATGCCGGAGTCCAAGGGCCCTTGGCGCAAGCCCGACTTCGCGGGCATGGCCCTGTCCGTCACCGGTATGACCGCCCTGATCTGGACGATCATCTCCCTCCCGAAGGACGGCCTCACCGACCCCTCGACGCTGGTCTGTCTCACCCTCGCCGTCGGCGCGCTGACGGGCTTCGTCGTCCACGAGGTTCGTACCGCACACCCGATGGTCCCGATGTCCCTCTTCCGCGACCGGATGTTCAGCGGGGCGAGCTTCTCGCTGGTGCTGCTGACCTTCGCCAACGGCGGCCTGATGCTGGTGCTGACCCAGTACCTCCAGTTCGTCGCCGGCTACAGCCCCACCGAGGCCGGGCTCGCCTTCACCCCGCTCGCCGTCGCCACCCTGCTCTTCAACGGCCTCGGCGCCGGCCTCGGCAACCGGATCGGCAACCGGATCATGACCGCCGTCGGCCTCGCCGTGATCGCCGCCGGCTTCGCGGTCCTCGCCACGCTGGAGGCCGGCGACGGCTTCACCCCGCTCGGCGTCGCCATGACGGTGATGGGCATCGGCGGCGGCCTGGCGATGCCCGCGGCCACCGCGGCCCTGATGGGCGCCGTCCCCGAGGAGCACGCCGGCGTCGGATCCGCCCTCAACGACACCGTCCAGCAGGCCGGCGCCGCCCTCGGCGTGGCCGTCCTCGGGGCCCTGCTCACCTCGGTCTACTCCGGGGCGATGCCCGCCGGTACGCCGGACGCCGCCCGGCACTCCGTGGCCGCGGCGCTGTCCGACCCGGCGCTGGCCGGAGCCGCCCGCGACGCCTTCACCTCCGCCATGTCGGCCACCTTCACCGCGGCGGCGGCGGGCGTCCTGGCCGCGGCCGGCCTCGCCCTGGTCCTGATGCGGGACCGGGGGCGGGCCGCGCACCCCGAGCCGCGGACGACCCTGGCGGCGTAGCGCGGGGGCGCTGCGGTGGGGGCGCTGCGGTGGGGGACCCCTCACCGCCTCCCCGCGGTTCGGGTCCTCGCGGCCCGTGGCCGTGGCTCACCAGTCGCCGGTGGCGGCGTCCCCCTCGACCGGCGCACCGACGGCCCGGCCGTCCCGCTCGACGCCGACCACCGCGGGGTGCGCGCGCAGGGCGGCCAGCTGCGCCGCGTCGAGGTCGGCGGCGAAGCCCCGTACGGTGCTGCGGTACACGTACCGGGCCTTCGTCACCCCCGTCTCGTCCATCACCCGCTGAGGGTCGGCGTCCGGAGCGAGGGTGACGATGTACGGCTCGGTCCGCGCCTCGTCGCCCGGACGTACGGATTCCACCACCTGCGCCGCGTACGCGACGGGCACCCCCGCGAGCGGGACGACGAGAACGGCGGCGGCCACCAGCACGGGCCGCAGGATCGGACGGCGCAGGCCCACACCCGGGATCGAACGCATACGGAACTCCCTCTCAAAAATCGACCACCCCCACCTTCGGCCCCCACCCCACCCACCTTGAACCGGGCGCCCCACCCCGGCGCCCGCGGTCGCGGCGGAAGCCGGTGCGCGCCGTACGACTCGCGCGGGTCGGTGATCGCGTCGGACCGGCGGAGGCGGCCTCGGTGGCCTGTCGAGACGTTGTCGTCGCGTTCATGGTCAAGGCATCGGACCGTGACACAGCGTCAGGATCGGGCCAGGGGTGAGCGTTCCGAGTCACGACCCCTCCGGGGAGCCTACGTGGAGGCGTGCGCACCGGCCGTGGACGGCGCGCGTAGCCCTGGCAGGTACGGCGACGGTCGGAGGTGGGGGGCCTCGGCCCCACGAATGGAGCCGCGTACGGGGCTCGACCGAGTTGGTCGAGGTCCCGCAAGTCGCTCCTAGCCGGGAATCCCGAGCTCCTTCAGATACGTGAGCCGGGCGTTTATCGCCGCTGAGAAGTGTCGCCAGTCAAGGCTCTCCACCAACTCGATGGGCTTGGGCTCCTCGGCCGATGACGTGACGTAGCAAGCGGCGTCGTACAACTGCTCGGCCACGAGGCGCTCACAAAAGATCCCGAAGCGGTCCTGGTAGGAGGTTCCGCGCCAGGGTGAGTCGACAGGCAGAGCGCCTTTCGCGATCCTGACCGGCTTCCGGGACTTCTGGTGGTCTTCCATGATGAAGAAGTAGCCGAGCCAGGGCTTCTCCTTCGGATACAGGTCGGCAAGGGCAGCTCGCCGCAGATCGACCGCGCTGCCGAGCGCTTCCTCGACCCTGTTGTTGTAGTTGTTGCCGAAGGAGGGGGCACCCAACGCCTTGAGTTCGAAGGCGGCGACAAGTACGCCCTCATGGACGACCACCAGGTCCCACTGCTTCTGAGGGCGGTAGTGGCCGGGGAGTTCGAGCCCTTGCTTCTTGGTGACCCGGATGCTGTCGGGCGGATAGCCGGCCTCCAGGAAGAACTTCGCCAAGAGGATCGCGATCGCATCGAAGTGCTTACCGCCGCGCACCGATCCGGCTGTGCCGGCGCCGACCGCAGCCTTGATCGCGGACTGTTCGCGCTGGAGCTTCTTGGCACCCCAGTAGGTGGCTATCGCGTCTTCGAAATCCTGGCGGGTGACCGTCAAGATCCGTCCTCCTAGTCAGGCAGTTCGACAAGTCCGTAGACGCGCAGGGCGGCCTCGGTGGCTGCCCTCACGTCTCGCTTGTCGAAGGCTGCCGCCAGGGCGTCCCGGTCACGCTCATTGATCGCTTCCGGGTGAGGTACCCGGATCTTACGGAGGTACTGCGCCTGGAAGCGAAGGGTCCCCCCTCGCATCTTGACCGCGTACGCCTCCACGAAGGCTTCTGCGACCTTGGAGAGCAGCAGACCACCCAGAACGCGCATGTCCCAGACATCCGAGACGATGAAGTACAGGTTGTGGTGAGGGTACAGTCCGCCCTCGTCGAGTACCGGATGGATCGTCAGCTTCATGTCCGGGAACAGCAGCTTGGGCCGCCGGGTCAGCGCGTGATCGACCTTGTCGATGGTCTTGTACCAGCGGTGGGGCTGCTTTACCGCCACGTAGCGCCGGCGCAACGCTGCTCCGTGTTCATCGAGATACCTGGAAAGTCGCGGATAGGCCGCGAGGTCGACCAGGTCGCCGCCGGCCGTCCAGGGATTCACCAAGTAGGTGCCGTTCCAGTTCAAGGTCCCGCTCGTGGTGTCGCGGACCATGGCCATCGGCAGGAGACGGTCATCCTCGATCAACTTGCCGTCGTTGGTGAGGAAGACCTTGTCCGCGCCGGTGGCGATCCCGATGCCGACCCGGGTGCCGGTGCCCTTGTTCTCAAGCAGTTGGAAGCGCTCCGTCAGCTCCTCGAGTACGGCCAGCCGGGCGGGAGAGGCGCTTGGCCAAGAGTCCTCCTCCGGGAACCAGTGCGGCATGCGCGCGGCCTGGAAGGATTCCGTCGCGACCCTTTCAGTCCGACCGCTCGCGTACCAGCGCGCGAAGTCGGTGGCTTGGGCAGCACCGAAGGCTCGCGTGGTGTCCGCTGCTACGGCGGTTCCCTGGCTCCGCTTGCTGATGAGCGTGATGGCCGGGTAGGCGGAAACCTGCTCGTCGAACGCGTCGACGTCGTGCATGACCAGGACCAGGTCCATGCTGAAGCTCTTCGTAACCAGTTGCCGCAGTCGCCGGCCGTACTGGTTGCGCATCCAGCGGTCCGCGCAGATGAAGCCCAGCCGACCTCCTGACCCGAGGCTTCGGAGCGCTACTTCGAAGAAGCCGACGTAGATGTCTGCACGGCCGCCCATGGTGGGGCACGCGTGACGGTAGACCGCCATCCGGTCCGCGGGTACGTCCTCCAGGCGGATGTAGGGCGGGTTGCCGACCGCGTAGTCCGCGTACTGGGTCGCTTCCGGCTGGAGCAGGTAATCACCCTGTTCGACCCAGGATGCCGCCACCAGCTGGGCGTCCTCCGGGTCCCAGCCGTCGCCGACCAACTGCTTCTCAACGACGTCGCGGCTGCTCTGGACGTTGCGGTCCAGCAGATCGAGCGCTCGTACGGCCCCACGCGCGTCGCTGATGGGACGCTTCTGCTCGCGGCAGGACGCGCTGATCCGTGATGCCACAGCCCCCAGGAACGCTCCCGAGCCGCAGGCCGGCTCCACGAGCTTAAGGTCGCAGAGGGCTTTGTCCGAGGTGTAGCCCACGAGGTCGAGGATCAGGTCGACGACCCAACGTCGCGTGAACACCTCGCCGTGCTCCACGGCCTCCGCGGGTACCGAGGGGAGGGTGTGGAGGGTGGTGTCGAAGAACAGGGGAGTGGCCACGTCTTGACACTACTAGGGACGATTTCGGCCACGAGAGTTATCCACAGGCAAGCTCTGTGGTCTGCTGCGGTCCTGCCACGATCTCGGACAGGGCGGCGATGACAGTTTCCTGGTGGTCGCCGGTGCCCAGCACCTGGGCGGCACGGCGGAGCAGAACGGCATCCACGTTGACCGAGTGGCTCGACTGCGGCGCGGAAGGGGTGGTCGGCTCAGGGGCTGGCCTGGCCTTGCGGCGGGGTACGGATGGTGCCGGAGCGGGCGTGGGCTCGGCCGATGGCGGCGGTTCGGGCGCAATGGTGTCGGGGCTGCCGAGTACCGTGACCACCGGCTTTCGGTAGCAGACGCTCCTGCCCGTCTTGGTCGTATAGACGACGAGCTCCATGGTGAGGTCGCAGACGGCCGGGCCGTCGACACGTTCCAGCGCCTCCAGCAGGTCGGATAGCTGTGCGGCCATCTGCCATGAGGTCGTCACGAAGTGGAACGGGCCCAGCACAGGTGTCGCTGCGATCCGGAAAGTGATGTCGATGGACGGCATCGGGCCGCGGCCATTTTTGGCCGCCAGCTTCTTGTTCTCAAGCAGCGGCGGGCAGCCGCAGGGCTGGCCCTTCTTCTCTTCCGGTGACAGGAACTCCACGCCGTCGCACTCGTGGATGATGCCCTTACCGCCCCGGAGGACCATACGAGCCGCCACCGCGGCATGCCCATCCAGCAGAATGCGTACGCTCTCGCGGCTCGTCAGCACTTCGTAGGCAAGACCGCCTCCTCCCCCTTCGTTCGGTTGAGGTTCGCCACCCAGGAAGCTGGCGACACGCGCGGCCACATCGGCATCGTCTGTGGTGACACGCCAGGAGTCCAGGGCCTGCGGCCGCCCCTCGGACAAGCGCCCCATGTGGAAGCGTCCGGCTCGGGCGGCTGAGCTCTGTGTCATTCGCTACCTTCGATGGAGGGGACGGCAGTTGATCTTCGCCACGTACCGATGCCGCGGTGCACGCGACGTGTCACGAAACCGGCTACAGGGCGGCGCTCCCCATTGTGTCCAGCCCGACAGCTTCGTTCAGCTGGTTCCAACCAAAGGGGCGTTGCTGTCGCTGGCAGACGGCGGCTGCCGGACACAGCTGGCGGCGACTCGGCGGACGGGTCCCGTCAAAGCTCGGATTCGGGTCGTTTCCGACCCTCTCCAGGACAGCCCGGCCTAGGGTGGTCTTCAGGCATGAGCCCGTGACCACAGCGTGGAGGAGCCGATCATGAGCACTGCCCCGAATCTGCCGCTCCCGCCGCGCAGACCCGAGGAGTCGCATCCTCAATCCCATCCGCTACGGACGATCCGGGAGATCCGGGAGTCCCTGCCACAGCATCAGCTTGGGCACTTCGATGCCGAGCTCGCCGACACCGACATCGATGCCTTGCCTGACATGCTTCACCGCTGGGCGACGCTGGGCAGCGACGGGTTCCTTGAGCGACTTACGGCGGCCCCGTTCGAGGGTCTGGAGTTCGGGCAGCGGTCCTATGACGATGCGGCGGACGGCGAGTGATCCATCTGCTCGACACCAATGTGGTCGCCGAGATCACCACCCGGCCGAAGCCTGCCCCTGCCGTCGTCGCCTGGGCTCGCTCGGTTCCGTCTCCTGCCCTCTACCTGAGCGTCATCACGGTCGCGGAGATCGAAGCAGGCATTGCCGGAACACTTGATCCGGTGCGGCGTACGGCTTTCGAGCAGGCGCTCACGGACCTCCGTGATCAATACCGCGACCGGATCGCCGCCGTCGGCGAGCGGGAGGCACTTGCCTACCTCGCTCTTCACCGGAGGCTCAAAAATGCCGGAACCAGCATCGATCCACCCGATGCGCTGATCGCCGCCACTGCCCTGGCGAACGGCTGGACGCTCGTGAGCCGCAACATCAAGCATCTGGCGCGATCAGGCGCACTGCTGCTGAACCCTTGGGAGTACGAGGGATAGGCCTAGGCCATCGAGGCGGGAACGCGGGGAAGGTCCGGTTTTGAGGCAAATAAACGAGACTGCGACTGAGACCACGGAACGCAGAAGGCCCCGGCCGGTTTCCCGGTCGGGGCCTTCAAGTGCCCGGTGAGGCACTGGCGGAGGATACGAGATTCGAACTCGTGAGGGGTTGCCCCCAACACGCTTTCCAAGCGTGCGCCCTAGGCCACTAGGCGAATCCTCCGCCGCAAACAATACAAGACGTTGAGGGGTGCTCGCGAACACGATCCGGATCACGGGTTCGGAAGTCCTCCCTGATCGGTCCTTGATCCCCGCCGGCCCTGCTCCGGGTCGGGTCGGAGCCGGACGGGATCCGACGTCGACCCCCGATCGGGATCGGGGTCCGGACGCCCGCCACCACCCGCTCGGGGTCGGCAGCAGGCCCGGGGCCCGTCGCCCCGGATCCGGTCGCCGAAGCGGTACGGGTCGTCGTCCCGGCTCGGGGCAGCGGCGTCAGGGGTGTCCCGCGCGGACCCCCGTCCCGGCTCCGGAAGCGGCGTCAGGGGCGGTCCCGCGCGGACCCGAGGTGGGGCGCAGGGGACCCGGCAGCCCGGGCCGAGGATCGCCAGCCCGGCTGACCGCCCGGCCGGCCCGGGGTCACCGACCGGTCGGCCCGGGTTCGGGCGCCGACCCCGAGCCGAGGCCCGCTGAGGCCTTGGGCCCGTGAGCCCGTAGCCCGGCGCGACCCGACCCGACCCCGCCCCGCCCCCGCCCCCGCAGTCCGCCTCCCGCGACCCCTCCCCGGCCGTCGGAATGCGGCCCGTGCGGGTCCGGGTCGATAGCGGGGGTCGGTATCCGCTAGGGTGGGGCCCAGCCCCTCACGTGGCGCTATCTCACCCAACTCCCCCAGGGCCGGAAGGCAGCAAGGGTAAGTGGGCTCTGGCGGGTGCGTGGGGGGCGCTTTGCGTTCCGGGCCGGGTCGCCGCGGCGGGTCCGGGGCGTCGGCGGGCCGCCGTTGTCGGCGGGCCCGGATAACCTCGTAGACGTGTCGTCCCTTGCGCTGTACCGCCGCTACCGCCCCGAGTCGTTCGCCGAGGTCATCGGGCAGGAGCATGTCACTGCCCCGCTGATGCAGGCCCTGCGCAACAACCGGGTCAATCACGCGTACCTGTTCAGCGGTCCGCGCGGCTGCGGGAAGACCACCAGCGCGCGCATCCTCGCCCGCTGCCTGAACTGCGAGAAGGGCCCCACGCCCGACCCGTGCGGGGAGTGCCAGTCCTGCCGCGACCTCGCCCGGAACGGCCCGGGCTCGATCGACGTCATCGAGATCGACGCCGCCTCGCACGGTGGTGTGGACGACGCCCGTGACCTGCGGGAAAAGGCGTTCTTCGGGCCGGCGTCGAGCCGCTACAAGATCTACATCATCGACGAGGCCCACATGGTCACCTCGGCGGGCTTCAACGCCCTGCTGAAGGTGGTCGAGGAGCCGCCGGAGCACCTCAAGTTCATCTTCGCCACGACCGAGCCCGAGAAGGTCATCGGCACCATCCGGTCGCGCACGCACCACTACCCCTTCCGGCTCGTCCCGCCCGGCACCCTGCGCGACTACCTCGGCGAGGTCTGCGGCCGTGAGGGCGCCACCGTCGAGGACGGCGTGCTGCCGCTGGTGGTGCGCGCCGGCGCCGGGTCGGTGCGTGACTCGATGTCCGTGATGGACCAACTCCTCGCCGGCGCCGCCGATGACGGTGTGACGTACGCCATGGCGACCTCCCTGCTCGGCTACACCGAAGCCTCCCTGCTCGACTCCGTCATCGACGCCTTCGCCGCCGGCGACGGGGCCGCCGCCTTCGAGGTCGTGGACCGCGTCGTGGAGGGCGGGAACGACCCGCGCCGCTTCGTCGCCGACCTGCTGGAGCGGCTGCGCGACCTGGTGATCCTGGCCGCCGTGCCCGACGCCGGGGAGAAGGGCCTCATCGACGCCCCGGCCGACGTCGTGGAGCGGATGCAGGCCCAGGCCTCCGTGTTCGGGGCCGCCGAGCTGTCGCGCGCCGCCGACCTGGTCAACACCGGCCTCACCGAGATGCGCGGGGCGACCTCGCCGCGGCTCCAGCTGGAGTTGATCTGCGCCCGGGTGCTGCTGCCGGCCGCCTTCGACGACGAACGGTCCTTCCAGGCCCGCCTCGACCGGCTGGAGCGCAGCGGACCCCCGGCCGGGGCGGCCGCCGCGTTCGCGGCCCCGCCCGCGATGGCCTACGTACCGGCTCCAGAGGCGCACGGCATGGCTCCGGCCGGTCCCGGCGGGGGCGTGGCCGCCGCGCGCGCCGCCGTACGCGCCGAGGAAGCGCCCGCTCCGGCCCCCGCGCAGGCCGCCCAGGCCCCCGCACCGCCCGCCGCAGCCCCCCAGGCCCCCCAGGCCCCTCAGGCCCCTCAGGCCCCCGCCGCCTCCACCCCGGCCCCCGGCGCCTGGCCCGGCGCCGCCCAGCCCGGCAGCGGGGCCCCCGGGGCCTGGCCCGGCGCCGCCGGCCCGGCCGCGCCCCCCGCAGCCGCCCCCGCAGCCGCTCAGGCCCCGGCCCCGGCTGCCGGTGCCTGGCCCAGCGCCGCCGCCCCCGGCAGCGGCGCGCAGCCGCCCGCCCCGGCCCCGTCCGCCCCCGCGTCCCGGTCGGCCGCCGCCGCCCCGGCCGCGCCCTCCCCCGGCATGGCCGCCGGCGCGGGTCAGGTCCAGGCGATGTGGCCCGGCGTCCTGGAGGCCGTCAAGAACCGGCGCCGCTTCACCTGGATCCTGCTCAGCCAGAACGCCCAGGTCACCGGCTTCGACGGGACCACCCTCCAGCTCGGCTTCCCCAACCCCGGCGCCCGCGACAACTTCGCGAGCAGCGGCAGCGAGGAGGTCCTGAAGGCGGTCCTGGCGGAGCAGTTCCAGGTCAACTGGAGGATCGAGGCCGTCATCGGCCAGGCCGGCGCCCCCACCCCCGTGGCGCAGGGCTCGTACGCGGGCCCGCCCGCCCCGGCCCACAACCCGCCGCCCGCGCAGCAGCCGCAGGCCCCCGCCGGGCCGCAGCAGTCGTACGAGCAGTCCCACCGGCCGACCCCCGAGCAGCAGCCCCCCGCGCACCAGGCGCCCCCGCCGGTGGCCCCCGAGGACGACGTCGCGGAGGCGGACGATCCGGACCTCGTGGAGAGCGCGCTGTCCGGCCACGACCTGATCGTGCGCGAGCTCGGAGCCACCGTTGTGGAGGAATACACGAATGAGTAGCGCCCCGTAGTTGGGTGGCCGCACGAAACCGGCCGCGCCGTCCGGGCTACCCTGGGCGGCGTGAAGGTCCTCGTCATCGGCGGCGGCGCCCGCGAACACGCCCTGTGCCGCTCTCTGTCCCTCGACCCCGACGTCAACGCGCTGTACTGCGCTCCCGGCAACGCCGGCATCGCCGAGGTGGCGGAGCTGCGCCCGGTCGACGCCCTCGACGGCGACGCCGTCGCCCGGCTCGCCGGCGAACTCGGCGCCGACCTGGTCGTCGTCGGCCCGGAGGCCCCGCTGGTCGCCGGCGTCGGCGACGCCGTCCGCGCGGCCGGCATCCCCGTCTTCGGCCCGTCCGCCGCGGCCGCCCGGCTGGAGGGGTCCAAGGCCTTCGCCAAGGACGTCATGGCCGCCGCCGGGGTCCCGACCGCGCGCAGCCACGTCTGCGCCACCCCGGACGAGGTGGACGAGGCCCTCGACGCCTTCGGCCCCCCGTACGTGGTCAAGGACGACGGCCTCGCCGCCGGCAAGGGCGTCGTCGTCACCGACGACCTGGCCACCGCCCGCGCCCATGCGCTGGCCTGCGACCGCGTCGTCATCGAGGAGTTCCTCGACGGCCCCGAGGTGTCCCTCTTCGCCATCACCGACGGCGTCACCGTGCTGCCGCTCCAGCCCGCGCAGGACTTCAAGCGCGCGCTCGACGGCGACGAGGGCCCCAACACCGGCGGCATGGGTGCCTACTCGCCGCTCCCGTGGGCCGACCCGAAGCTCGTCGACGAGGTGATGGAGCTGGTGCTCCAGCCCACCGTCGACGAACTGCGCCGTCGCGGCACCCCCTTCTCCGGACTGCTCTACGCGGGCCTGGCCCTCACCGGCCGCGGCACCCGGGTCATCGAGTTCAACGCCCGCTTCGGCGACCCCGAGACCCAGGTGGTCCTCGCCCGGCTGCGCACCCCGCTGGCGGGCGTCCTGCTCAACGCCGCCAACGGCACCCTGGACGCCGGATCCCCGCTCGCCTGGAGCGACGAGGCGGCCGTCACGGTCGTCATCGCCTCGCACAACTACCCGGAGACCCCGCGCACCGGCGACCCCATCGAGGGCCTGGCCGAGGTCGCGGAGCAGGACGGCCCCGACGCCTACGTGCTGCACGCCGGCACCCGGAGCGAGGGCGACGCGGTCCTCAGCGCGGGCGGTCGCGTGCTCTCCGTGACGGCGACCGGAACCGATCTGGCGCAGGCCCGCGAGAAGGCGTATAAGGCCGTCGCGCGCATCCGGCTCGACGGATCGCAGCACCGTACGGACATTGCGGCCAAGGCGGCCGAAGGCCGCTGACCGGCACGACAGCGACAAGGCGGGCCCGGGGCGCGAACGGTGCGCTCCGGGCCCGCGCGCATGTCCGCGTGCGACTGCATCCGGCCGCGTTCGAACGCACCCACCTTTACCCAAAGCCATTCCATCGGGTGATCGTCACTCGGACTGCCTGACGGCCGCCCCCGCCCCAACTAGGGTGCGGCGCAAGCATTCCGGCACATGGCCCACCGGCATTGCGATGTCGGTGGCGGGTGTCACAGTGGGGGAGTGAGCTACGCCGCCGTAGGGCAGAGGGGGTGAGGTCCGGCGTGTCCGGAACAGGTTCGATCGCAGAAGTGGGCGCGCCCTCCGCGCGTTCACGGGCCCTCGCCGTGCTGCGGGTCCGCAGCAGGGCGCTGGCCGCCGTGCTGCTGCCCGCCGCCCTCGCGGTGGTCCTGGTGAGCGCCCGGATGACGGGCCGGCTGGTCGGGGATCCCTGGCCCGCTGTGACCCTGGTCGTCTGCGCGGTCGCCGTGCTGGTGCTGCTCGTGGGCGGGATCTTCGCCGCGGTGGTGCTGCGCGCCGGCCCCGCCGTGACACCGACGGTGCCCCTCTCCGAGGCCGCCGCGCCCGACCTCTACCGGCTCGTGCGCGATCTGGCCGACCGGATGGACGTGCCGGCGCCCTCGGCCATAGCCCTCACCCCGGACTGCGACAGCTGGCTGGAGGACCGTACGCACCCGGCCCACCGCCGCGCCGCCCCGGCTGCCGGACCCGAATCCGCGCCGGGCGCCGCTCCCGTGCTGGTGATCGGCTCCCCGTTCCTGTGGTGGATGCGCGTCGCCGAACTGCGCGCCGTCCTCGCCCCGGTCGTCGCCGGTACGGGCCCCTCCGCGCACCCGGACATAGCCGACGCGCGCGGCTTCGTCCGCGGGCTCGACGCCGCGGTGGACGTGGGCGGGCGTCGCGGCCTCGGCTGGATCGCGCCTCCCGCCCGGCTGCTGCTGCGGCTGTGCCGCACGGACGCCGCCGAGATGGAACGCGGCGTGGCCGCGGCCGCCTCCGACCGCGCCCACGGTGTGGACTACGGGCTGCGCATCATCGCCCAGGAACAGGTCGGCCTCGCCTACGCGGGCTGGGACCGGCTGCTGACCCGCGTCGCCCTGCCCGCCTGGCGGATGGGTCGCTGGCCGGCGCACCTCGACGCCGGGGTGGTCTCGGCCCTGACCGAACTGTCCCGCCGGGACCGGCTGGCCGACGGCTTCACCTCGCGCCTCGGCGACCGGCCCGCCTGCGACCTGCTGGAACAGCCCGGCGCGATCGACGAGGCCACCTCGCTGTTGGCCGCCCGGCTCTTCCACGGCGGCCCCGCCGAGACCGGCCCGGACTGGTCGCCGGTGGACTGGACGGCGTACCCGGAGGAGGTCGTGGACCGCAAGTGGCGTACGGAGGCGGCCCGACTGCACACCGCGTTGGACTCCCTGTCCGTCCCCGCGGGCCCGCCCACGGGCACGCCGCCCACCGACTCCCGGCACCCCGCCGAACCCCGTCCCGCCGAGCCCCGTCTCGCCGAGCCCCGTCCCGTGAGCCCCGCCGCCCCGGTCGGCGTGCCCGCCGGGGCGACCGCGGCCGCCTCCGCCGCCCCGAAGGCGTACGCCTCCGCGACCGCCCCACCGGCGGCCCCGCCGGCCTCCGCCGCCCCCGCCCCGACCCCGACCGGCGACGCCTTCGACGGCCCCACCCTCGAACGGGTCCTGGGCCACCTGACCGACCCGGCCGGCGACTGCGTCGCCGCCGAGGCCCTCGCCGGCCGGCTCAGCGGCGACCTGGCCCGCGAGGAGCACGCCGCGGGCAGCCGCGTCGCGGACGCCGCCAAGGTCCGGGGCGCCGACACGGTGCCGCTGTTCCCGCTCCAGCCGCCGCGCAGCGGCCGGGACCTGCTCGCCGACCACGTCACGGCCCTGGTCTGCTGCGCCGCAGTGGACTCGGCCGGCGCCGGCCCGGGCCTGGACTGGCTGGACGGCCCGGTCCTGCTGGTCGGCGGCGAACGCCGCTCCGACCTCGCCCCCCGGGTGCTGTCCCTCGTGGAGGACGGCGATCCCGGCCCCCTGCGCGACTGGCTCGCCGAACTCGGCGTCCGCCCGGACAAGCCGGTCCGCCTGGTCTGACCCGTGCCCGGCGAACCGCCCCCGGGCCCTGCCCGGCACGGCCCTGCCCGGCCCGGCACGGCCCGCCCTGCCCGGCACGGCCCCGCCCTGCCCGGCACGCCCCTGCCCGGCACGCCCCTGCCCGGCCCGGCCCGGCACCCGGATCCGTACGACGACGACGTCCCGACGCAGGCCAGAAACCGCCATCGGCCCCCGCGCACCCCGCGCCCGAGCCCGCCGCGTCCCGCCCGCCGGCGCCCCCCGAAAGCCACCCCGACCACCCCAATCCGACCCACCCAAGCGGGGGCAGCCCTTCCACTCCTGCTTTCGAGCCCGTCAATTCGCGACGAACGGTGACGGGCTGCGTGCGTAATGTGATGTGCTGGGACCGGTACCGGCAGGTGTCCGAAAGCTGTCGTGCACCGAAGCGAGGGAAGACGCGTTCGGGGGAGCGAGGGAGGGGAGCGGAATGGGTGCGGACCAGATCCGGCGTTGGGAGTCAGGTGCGCTCGCGCACGCGGTGAACGACCCCTTCGGGCAGGGCCCCCTGCCCTGGTTCCGGGGCAGCGAGCTCTACTACGACGACTCCGGCCAGGTCGTCCCCTGGTACGTCGACCCGGCCGTCGCCGCCGGCCAGATCCCGCGCGCCCGCTCCGGCGGCCCCCGTACCGCCGACGACGTGCACCGCCAGATCAAGGGCTTCGCCTCCACCGGAGCCGTCTCCCCCGGCGAGGCCATCGACTTCCACATCACCGTCGACCCGCCCCAGCAGTTCTCGGTCGACGTGTACCGGATCGGCCACTACGCCGGCGACGGCGCCTTCAAGATCACCACGAGCCCGCGGCTGTCCGGCATCGTCCAGCCGCCCCCGCTCGCCGCGGACCGCACGGTCTCCTGCCACCACTGGTGGCTGTCGTGGCGGCTCCAGGTCCCCTCGTACTGGACGGTCGGGGCCTACGTCGCCGTCCTCACCACCGCCGACGGCTACCGCTCGCACATCCCCTTCACGGTCCGCGACGACCACCCCGCCGACCTCCTGCTCCTGCTGCCCGACATCACCTGGCAGGCCTACAACCTCTACCCCGAGGACGGCCGCAACGGCGCCAGCCTCTACCACGCCTGGGACGAGGAGGGCCGGCTGCTCGGCGAGCGCGACGCCGCCGTCACCGTCTCCTTCGACCGCCCCTACGCGGGCGCCGGCCTGCCCCTGCACGTCGGTCACGCCTACGACTTCATCCGCTGGGCCGAGCGCTACGGCTACGACCTCGCCTACGCCGACACCCGCGACCTGCACGCCGGCCGCGTCGACCCCACCCGCTACCGCGGCCTGGTCTTCCCCGGCCACGACGAGTACTGGTCGGCGCCCATGCGCCGCACCGTCGAGCGGGCCCGCGACCACGGCACCTCCCTCGTCTTCCTGTCCGCCAACACCATGTACTGGCAGGTCGAGCTCGGCCCCTCGCCCTCCGGCGTGGCCGACCGGCTCCTGACCTGCCGCAAGCGCCGGGGCCCGGGCCGGCCCAGCCTCTGGCGCGAGGTGGACCGCCCCGAACAGCAACTGCTCGGCATCCAGTACGCGGGCCGCGTGCCCGAGCCGGCGCCGCTGATCGTCCGCAATTCCACGCACTGGCTGTGGGACTCGACCGGAGCCGTTGAGAACGACGAGCTGGCCGGCCTCGTGGCGGGCGAGGCCGACCGGTACTTCCCGCGCACCCAACTCCCCGAGCACCAGGCCCGGATCCTGCTCGCGCACTCCCCGTACCTGGACACCGAGGGTGCCAAGCGCCACCAGGAGACCTCCCTCTACCGGGCGCCCAGCGGGGCCCTGGTCTTCGCCTCCGGCACCTTCGCCTGGTCCCCGGCCCTGGACCGCCCCGGCCACGTCGACGAGCGCGTCCAGCGCGCCACCGCCAACCTCCTCGACCGGATCTGCAAGCGCGACTGACCCCGCGCCGCGAGCGCGACGGAGCCCGCGCCGCACAGCGCGACCGACACCGGGCCGCAGAGCGCCACCGACCCCGCCGGTGGCCCCCTGGGCCGGGCACGGGGCCCGGTGCGGGAGAATGGGCAGGCGCTCGTACAGAACCACAGGGAGACCCCGTGTCCGGATTCGTCGAAAAGCCCGAGCCGGTCCAGGTGCCCGGCCTCGTCCACCTCCACACCGGCAAGGTCCGCGACCTCTACCGCGACGAGGACGGCCGGCTCGTCATGGTCGCCAGCGACCGCATCTCCGCCTTCGACTGGGTGCTGCCTTCCGAGATCCCGGACAAGGGCCGCGTCCTGACCCGGCTGTCCCTGTGGTGGTTCGACCAGCTCGCGGACCTCGTCCCGAACCACGTGATCAGCACCGAGCTGCCCGCCGGCGCCCCCGCCGACTGGGCCGGCCGCACCCTGATCTGCCAGAACCTCGACATGGTCCCGGTCGAGTGCGTGGCCCGCGGCTACCTCACCGGCTCCGGCCTCGCCGAGTACGAGCAGACCCGCACCGTCTGCGGACTCGCCCTCCCCGAGGGCCTCGTCGACGGCTCCGAGCTGCCCGCCCCGATCTTCACCCCGGCCGCCAAGGCCGAGGTCGGCCAGCACGACGAGAACGTCTCCTACGAGGAGGTCGCCCGCACCACCGGTCCCGAGACGGCCGCGCTGCTGCGCCAGGCCACCCTGGCCGTGTACGGACGGGCCCGCGACATCGCCCGCGAGCGCGGCATCCTCCTCGCGGACACCAAGTTCGAGTTCGGCTTTGACGCCGACGGCGTCCTGGTCGCGGCCGACGAGGTCCTCACCCCGGACTCGTCCCGCTTCTGGCCCGCCGACCTGTGGGAGCCGGGCCGCGCGCAGCCGTCCTTCGACAAGCAGTTCGTCCGCGACTGGCTGAAGTCCCCCGCCTCCGGCTGGGACCCCAAGGGCGAACTCCCGCCGCCCGCGCTGCCGCAGGAGGTCGTCGACCGGACCCGCGCCAAGTACGTCGAGGCGTACGAGCGGCTCACCGGCCTGTCCTGGACCTGACCCCTGCTCCCGGACCCGGGCGGAGCCCCGGGTCCGGGCCCGGGGGAGCGCCAAAGGCCCCGAGTACGCCAAGGGCCCCGGGGTACGAGGAAAGCCCCGATCGATGATCGGGGCCTTCGTCAACTGAGCGGACAACGCGACTCGAACGCGCGACATCCACCTTGGCAAGGTGGTGCTCTACCAACTGAGCTATGTCCGCCTGTGCGCCGTGGCGCGAGGACAACTATACCCAACCCCGCTCGCGTGCGAGACGCACGGCCGTGTGCCGGTTCTCGGCTCCCAGCTTCGTCGCCGCCGAGGACAGGTAGTTCCGTACGGTCCCCTGCGAGAGCGAGGCCCGCTCCGCGATCTCGGCGATCGGCGCCCCGTCCGCCGCGAACTCCAGCACCTCGGCCTCCCGGGCCGTCAGCGGCGAGTCCCCCGCGCTGATCGCGTCGGCCGCCAACTCCGGATCCACGTAACGCCCTCCGCCGTGCACGGTGCGGATCAGCTCGGCCAGCCGCTGCGCCGACACCGTCTTCGGCGCGAAGGCGCGCACCCCGGCCGCCAGGGCCCGCTTCAGGTGCCCGGGCCGGCCGTGACTGGTCACGATCATGGTCTTGCAGTCGGGGAGTTCGGACCGCAGCGCTGTGGCCACGCTCACACCGTCCGCCCCCGGCATCTGGAGGTCCAGGACCGCCACGTCGGGCCGGTGCGCCCGCGCCATGGCCAGCGCCTCCGGTCCCGAAGCCGCCTCGGCGACGACCACCAGGTCGTCCTCCAGACCCAGCAGCGCGGCCAGCGCGCCCCGGATCAGGTGCTCGTCGTCCGCCAGCAGTACTCGTACGGGGTTCACGCCCGCGCCTCCACTCGTCGCGCTTCCGGGCCGGGAACCTCGGCCCGCAGTCGGAACAGGCCGCCGCCGGCCGGTCCCGCCAACAGGGTCCCGCCCACCGCCGCGAGCCGCTCGCGCAGCCCGGCGAGGCCGGAGCCGGGCGGCCCGGCCGGGGTGTCGGGCGCCCCGTCGTTCTCCACCAGCAGGGTCACCGGGCCCGCGCCCTCCGGAACCGTCAGCCGGATCAGGCAGCTGCGCGCGTCCCCGTGCCGCAGCACGTTCGTCGTCGCCTCGCGGACCACCCAGCCCAACGCCGACTGCACCTCGCCCGGCAGCGTCCGCCCCCGCGGCCCCAACTCGACGCGGCAGTCCATGCCGGCCGCGCTGAGCACCCCGCGCGCGCCCTCCAGCTCCACCGCGAGGTCCGCCTCCCGGTAGCCGCGCACGACGTCGCGGACCTCCCGCTGGGACTCGCGGGCGATCCGCTGCACCTCGATCATCTGGTCCACCGCCTCCGGGCGCTCCCGCCGCGCCAACTGCACCGCGAGCTCGCTCTTCAGGGCGATCACCGCAAGGTTGCGGCCCATCACGTCGTGCAGGTCCCGGCCGAACCGCAGCCGCTCCTCGGCGACCGCCAGCTGGGCCTGGAGCTCCCGGGCGTGGTCCAGTTCGTAGACGGTCTTCAGCAGCCACCGGGAGAACCCGCAGGTGAAGGTCAGCAACAGGCTGACGATCAGGTACCCGACGGCCAACCCGAAGGAGTCCGGCACCGGTTGCCCGGTCGCCAGACCCATGGCGGCCACCGCGACCCCGCCGGCGGGCGCCAGCAGCAGCATGTGGCGGACCTTGACCAGCGTCAGCGTCAGCGCACCGGAGGCGAAGGCCATCGTGTTGATCACGAGGGTGGGGACGACGTTCTCGTGGGTGATCAGCCCGGCGGACCGCAGGGCCATCATGGCCACGCAGATCGCGGCGGTGAGCGCCACCAGCGCCACCGTGATCCGCAGCGGGCGGTTCCGGCGGCCCAACGCCCAGTCCAGGGCGCGCGAGGACAGCAGTCCGCACAGCGCGACCTGCGCGGCCAGCGGCAGCGCCAACACGGCGGTGAGTGTCCCGCCGCCCTGGGGCGCGAGCCCCATCAGCACCGCGAAGGCCTCGACCGCCATGAAGAAGTGGAACGACCAGCGCGTGTACAGCTCGACCTTCGCCGCGCTGCTGCGGTCCTTCCACCATCCGGTCAGCTTCGACACGTCGTCCCCACGTCCCCCGTCGTACGCGCTAGCGGCGCGGTTCCCAACGGAACCACCGCTGGACAGCAAACACGGTCACCATGATCCAGGCCACCGTGACGGCCGCGGCCGTCAGGAGGTCCCCGCCCGTCGCGCCGGCGTCCCAACCGGCTCGTACGAGGGTCATCACCCCGCTGAGCGGCAGCAGTTCGCACACCGTGGCCATCGCGTCGGGCAGCGAGTCCAGCGGGACGAACAGCCCCGAGCCGAGCGCGGTCAGCAGGAACAGCGGCAGCGTCGTGATTCCGGCGGTCTCGACGTTGCGGGTGACGGCACTGGTGGCGGCGGCCATCCCGGCGAGCAGCGGCAGCGCGGCGAGCACGCCCACGACCAGCGGCAACGGGCGGTCCGGCGCGGGCGCGTCGAGCACGGCCGCCCCGGCCAGGGCGAGGGCGCCGATCTGCGCGAGGGCGATGACGGCGGCGGGCAGCGCGGTCCCGGCGAGGATCTCCAGGTCGCCGGCCTCGCCGGTGCGCAGCCGCTTCAGGACGAGCTCCTCGCGCCGGGCGACGTAGGCGGAGACCAGGTTCATGTAGACGACGAGCAGCAGCACCATCCCGATGCCGCCGGTCAGCGTGGCCACGGCCACCGAGCCCACGGTGTCGGCGCTCAGGGTCGAACGCAGGACGAAGACCATCATCACCGGCATGAGCAGGGCCACGCTCAGGGCGGCCCGGTTGCGCACCAGCAGCGTCAGTTCGGAGCGGCCGAGCGCGGTCAGCCGGCCGGGGTTCAGGGTCGGCGTGCTCATCGGGTCCCCGCCATCAGGTCGTCGTGGTTGTGGCCGTGGTTGTGGCCGTGGTCGTCGCCGGCGCCGCCGGCGGAGAACGCCCCGGCCTCGCGCCGGCTCCGTGCGATGTCCAGGAAGGCCTCCTCCAGGGAGGCGGAGCGGGCGTCGAGCCCGCCCAGTTCGACCCCGGAGTCGTGCGCCCAGCGCAGCAGTTCGCCGAGCGCCCCCTGGAGTCGGTCGGTACGGATCTCCACCCGCGGCCCGTCCGCCGCCGCCCGCAGCCCCAGCGGGAGCCGCCCGGCGGGCACCCCGGCCGGCAGGGTGAAACGGATCCGGGACGGCCGGGTCGCCGTCACCTCGGCGGGGGTGCCGGTCAGCACGAGCTCCCCCTCGTGCAGGATCGCCAGCCGGTCCGCGAGGGCCTCGGCCTCCTCCAGGTAGTGCGTGGTCAGCAGCACCGTGGTGCCCTGCGCCCGCAGTTCCCGTACGAGGGCCCAGGTGTCCCGGCGCCCCTCCGGGTCCATGCCGGTGGTCGGCTCGTCCAGGAACAGCACCTCGGGCCGCCCCAGCAGGGCCAGCGCCAGGTCCAGCCTCCGCCGCTCGCCCCCGGACAGCTGCTTGACCCGTACGGAGGCCCGCGCGCCCATCCCGACCAGCTCCAGCACCTCCGCGGCCGGCCGGGCCCCGGAGGTGACCCCGCTCCACATCCGGACGGTTTCGGCGACGGACAGGTCCGAGGGGAAGCCGCCCTCCTGGAGCATGACGCCGGTCCGCGGCCGGACCTCGCTCCGGCGGGCGTACGGGTCCAGGCCGAAGACGCGGACCTGCCCGCCGGTCGGCGCGCTCAGCCCCTCCAGCAGTTCCACCGTGGAGGTCTTGCCGGCTCCGTTGGTGCCGAGCAGCGCGAAGATCTCGCCGCGGGCCACCGAGAAGGAGACGCCCCGCACCGCCTCGAATCCGCCGGTGTAGCCGCGGCGCAGTCCCTCTGCCTGGATCACTGTGTCGGTCATGTCCCCAGCCTCGCGGCGGCCGGCCGGGCCGGTCAGTGCGCGCTGTCACGGCTCCCGATGACATTTGTCATCGCTGGTGATCCACACCACACGGCCCCCGGAACGGGGAACGGGACCGGGAACGGAAGGGGGGGTACGACAAAGGCCCCGATCAAGGATCGGGGCCTTCATTCGCTGAGCGGACGACGCGACTCGAACGCGCGACATCCACCTTGGCAAGGTGGTGCTCTACCAACTGAGCTACGTCCGCATGCTTGCACGACACGAGTGCCGTGGGCTGCGAGCATCACTCTACCTGATCCACAACCGTGGCCGGTAAAGCGTGCAGAGCGGGTGACAGGGATCGCACACTGCGCCTCCCCCCTGGAAGGGGGGTGTTCTGCTACTGAACTACACCCGCACGACTTCGGGTTCCGGCCTTCCGGCTGGCCCCTCGGCGTGATCCACACATTAGCCGATCGGTGGGGGTGCTTGGCAAATCCGCTCTCAGTGGGCTGCGTTGTACGCCTCGTAGACCCGCTTGGGGATCCGTCCGCGGGGCGGCACGTCGTGCTGGTTGGCCCGGGCCCAGGCGCGGACGACCGCCGGATCGGGGGCCACCGATGTGTGCCGGAACACCTTCCCGGAACGGGACTGGCGACGGCCGGCGGCCACGAAGGGGGCCAGGCCCTTCCGCAGTTTCTTTGCGTTGGCCGCATTGAGGTCGATCTCGTAAGACTTACCGTCCAGAGCGAACACGACCGTTTCCGCCGCTTCCCCGCCGTCGAGGTCGTCGGAGAGCGTGACTACTACGTGCTGCGCCACGGATATCGGTCCCTTCGTACGCGGTCACCACCCGTTGACGTGCGGTGATGTCGCGTGTGTGGATGTTTCGGTGGAATGCATCAAACCGCCGGAATCCCGGCAGATTCCTTTGTACCGTGATTCTCATTGAATAGCGAAGCCCAGTTAATTCTCCCCGCGTGTCCCGCCGCAATGGCGGGTGCGTGGTTTTCCGGTGGATTTTGCGAAGCGTTGGTGAAGCCGAAACGACGGGATGATCGGCGGCATCCGATATCTACCCGCGTAGAAATTTTGGCCGGGTACGCTGATGGAACCGCCTTCGCACCAACCACCACACGGGAGTGCCAGTGGCACGCGTCGTAGTCGACGTCATGCTCAAGCCGGAGATCCTCGACCCCCAGGGCCAGGCGGTGCAGCGTGCACTGCCGCGTCTGGGCTTCGAGGGGATCGCCGACGTCCGCCAGGGGAAGCGCTTCGAACTGGAGGTGGAGGGACCGGTCGACCAGGCCGCCCTCGACCGCATCCACAAGATGGCCGAAACCTTCCTCGCCAACACCGTCATCGAAGACTTCACCGTCCGCGTCGAGACCGTGAAGGTCGAGGCCTGACGGTGACCACTCGCATCGGAGTCGTCACGTTCCCCGGAACGCTCGACGACCGTGACTCGCTGCGCGCCATCCGCCTCGCGGGGGCCGAGCCGGTCTCGCTCTGGCACCGCGACAAGGACCTGCACCAGGTCGACGCGGTCGTCCTCGCGGGCGGCTTCTCCTACGGGGACTACCTGCGCGCCGGGGCCATCTCCCGCTTCTCGCCGGTCATGGAGACCATCATCGAGCAGGCCAGGGGCGGCATGCCCGTCCTCGGCATCTGCAACGGCTTCCAGGTCCTCACCGAGGCCCACCTGCTGCCGGGGGCGATGCTCCGCAACAACCACCTCCACTTCATCTGCCGCGACCAGACGCTGCGGGTGGAGAACGCGGAGACCGCGTGGACCGGCGACTACGCCGTCGGCCAGGAGATCTCCGTCCCGCTCAAGAACATGGACGGCCGCTACACCGCCGACGAGCGCACGCTCGACGAACTGGAGGCCGAAGGCCGCGTGGCCTTCCGGTACGTGGACGTCAATCCGAACGGTTCGCTGCGCGACATCGCCGGCATCACCAACGCCGCGGGCAACGTCGTCGGCCTCATGCCGCACCCCGAGCACGCGGTCGAGCCGCTGATCGGGACGGGCCGCACCGACGGCCTCCCGTTCTTCACGTCGGTCCTGAAGAAGCTGGTCAGCGCATGAGCCTCGATACCGTCAAGAACGCCACCGGCACCCCGGACGCCGCGCAGCCCTGGAAGGAACTCGGCCTCAAGGAGGACGAGTACGCGCGCATCCGCGAGATCCTCGGCCGCCGCCCCACGGGCGCCGAGCTCGCCATGTACTCCGTCATGTGGTCCGAGCACTGCTCGTACAAGAGCAGCAAGGTCCACCTGAAGCAGTTCGGCGAGAAGGTCCCGCAGAACGACGCCATGCTCGTCGGCATCGGCGAGAACGCCGGCGTCGTCGACGTCGGCCAGGGCTACGCGGTCACCTTCAAGGTCGAGTCGCACAACCACCCCTCGTACATCGAGCCCTACCAGGGCGCGGCCACGGGCATCGGCGGCATCGTCCGCGACATCCTCGCGATGGGCGCCCGCCCGGTCGCGGTCGTGGACCCGCTGCGCTTCGGCGCGGCCGACCACCCCGACACCAAGCGCGTCCTGCCGGGCGTCGTCGCCGGCATCGGCGGCTACGGCAACTGCCTGGGCCTGCCCAACATCGGCGGCGAGGTCGTCTTCGACGCCTGCTACCAGGGCAACCCGCTCGTGAACGCCGGCTGCATCGGCGTCATGAAGCACGAGGACATCCACCTCGCCAAGGCCTCCGGGCCCGGCAACAAGGTCATCCTCTACGGCGCCCGCACGGGCGGCGACGGCATCGGCGGCGTCTCGGTCCTCGCGTCCGAGACCTTCGACGCCGCGTCCGACAGTGCCGATGGCACGGGCAAGCCGAAGAAGCGCCCCGCCGTCCAGGTCGGCGACCCCTTCCAGGAGAAGCTCCTCATCGAGTGCACCCTGGAGATCTTCAAGGAGAAGCTGGTCGCCGGCATCCAGGACCTCGGCGGCGCCGGGCTCTCCTGCGCCACGTCCGAACTGGCCTCGGCCGGTTCCGGCGGCATGCGCGTCGAGCTGGACACCGTGCCGCTGCGCGACGCGACGCTCTCGCCCGAGGAAATCCTCATGAGCGAGTCGCAGGAGCGCATGTGCGCGATCGTCGAGCCGCAGCACGTCGCGCGCTTCATGGAGATCTGCGAGAAGTGGGACGTCATCGCCACCGTCATCGGTGAGGTGACCGAGGGCGAGCAGCTGGAGATCTACTGGCACGGCGAGCTCATCGTGGACGTGCCCCCGGGCACCGTCGCCCACGAGGGCCCGACCTACCACCGCCCGTACGCGCGTCCCTCCTGGCAGGACGCCCTCCAGGCCGACGACGCGGGCAAGCTGCCCCGTCCGCAGACCTCCGAGGAGCTCCGCGCGCAGGTCCTGGCGCTGGTGTCGTCCCCGAACCAGGCCTCGAAGTCCTGGATCACCGACCAGTACGACCGGTTCGTGCAGGGCAACACGGTGCTCTCGCAGCCCGAGGACGCGGGCATGGTCCGCATCGACGAGGAGACCAACCTCGGCGTGGCCATGGCCACCGACGGCAACGGCCGGTTCGCCAAGCTCGACCCGTACACGGGCGCGCAGCTGGCGCTGGCCGAGGCGTACCGCAACGTCGCCGCGACCGGTGCGAAGCCGCTCGCTATCTCCGACTGCCTGAACTTCGGCTCCCCCGAGGACCCGGACGTCATGTGGCAGTTCGCCGAGGCCACCCGCGGCCTCGCGGACGGCTGCCTGGAGCTGGGTACCCCGGTGACCGGCGGCAACGTCTCGCTGTACAACCAGACCGGCGAGACCGCGATCCACCCGACCCCGGTCGTGGCGGTCCTCGGCGTGATCGACGACGTCAACCGCCGCACGCCGATGGCGTTCGCGGAGGCCGGTCAGCTGCTGTACCTGCTCGGCGACACCGCCGAGGAGTTCGGCGGCTCGGCCTGGTCGCAGGTCGTCCACGACCACCTCGGCGGCCTGCCGCCGAAGGTGGACCTGGGTCGCGAGAAGCTGCTCGGCGAGATCCTGATCTCCGCCTCGCGCGACGGCATGGTCGACGCGGCGCACGACCTGTCCGACGGCGGCGTGATCCAGGCGCTCACCGAGTCCTGCCTGCGCGGCGGCAACGGTGCGCGGATCGTGGTCCCCGAGGGCCTGGACGCGTTCACCTTCCTGTTCTCCGAGTCCGCGGGCCGCGCCATCGTGGCCGTCCCGCGCAGCGAGGAGCTCCGGTTCACCGACATGTGCGGTGCCCGGGGTCTGCCGGCCGCCCGCATCGGTGTGGTCGACGGCGACGCGATCGAGGTCCAGGGCGAGTTCACCCTCCCGCTGGCCGAGCTCCGCGAGGCCCACGAGGCGACGATCCCGGCGCTGCTCGCCTGATCCCGCCCGCCCGCTCCACGTACGAGCCCCCGTCCGGACACCGTCCGGGCGGGGGCCCGGTCGTTCCCGGGGCCACCTGTTGTACGGAGCGCCCCCAACAGCCCGGCCGACGAGGCCCCCGGCCCCGGCCCCGACCCCGCTCGGGGCCTGCCCTTGCCCCGGCGCGGCGTCGACGTCCCGGCCGGGGGCGAGACCTTCGACGCCGGAGCCGGCCGGGCGATCCGGCCGTAGCGATTCCGTGGCACGCCCGGCATCCGCGCCCACGGGGGGCGTCCGCATACTGACGCCGTGAGTGACTTCGTCAAGTACCTGCCGCCCACGGCCATACCCGTGGGCGGCGCCCCCGCATGGAAGGCCGCCGACGCCGAACGCTGGCTCGCGGCCCGCGTCCCCGCCGTCCTCGGACCCGTCGCCGGAGGCTGGATCCTCCTGCCCCTGATCCTGTGCGCGGTCGTCCTGCTCGCCTGGAACACCCCCGAGGACACCTCCGTCGGCACCGAATGGGCCGGCTACCCGGCGGCCGTCCTGCTGCTGGCCCTCCCCGCCTGGTACCGGTTCCTGCCCGGTGCCACCGCCGTCGCCGCGCCGCTCATCGCCCTGGACGCGGTCCTCGTCCTCGGCGAACTCGCCCCGGACGACGCCGCCGGCCGCGCCGGCGCGGGGCTGATCCTCGTCGTCTCCGTCCTCGCCCTCACCGGCGCCCTGCTGCGGCTGCGCTCCCGCGGGATCCAGCGGGCCCTGATCCTGGAGGCGGCCGGCGACGCCCGGAGTCCGCTGCCGGCCGGCCTCCCGGACAGCCACCGCACCCGCGGCCGCACGATGCTCCTGACCGGCGCCCCGCTCTGCGCGCTCGCGGCGGCCCTGCTCCTGACCGCCCTCGCCCAGGACCTCAACGCGCCCCCGGGACAGCCCTACGACGCCACCGGGCAACAGGTCCTCGCCCTGCTGCTGCTCGTCCCCGGCACCCCGTTGCTCGGCCGCGGCGTCACGGCCGGCGGCGCCGCCCGCCGGCTCCACCCTGGCCCGCAGCCCGTGCTGCGCGTCGGCGTCCGCCGCTCCGCGGACACGGTCTGGATCCTCCCCGACGCCCGGACCCCCACCGCCCCGCCGCTGGTCGCCTTCCGCAACCGCTTCGACGACAGCTACTCCGCCGGCCCCGGCCGCATCCTCGTGGGCGGCCCGTCGGAGCGGCTGCGCGCCGAGCACCACGACATCGACCCGGACGCCGAACCGTACGAGGCCCTGCTGTACGGCGTGCCCCGCGAAGGCGCCGAGGTCGTCCTGGAGTACGCCGTCAACACCCACGACGGCCGCGTCGTCACCCGGTACACGGCCGCCCCCCTCATGCCGTTCCGCCGCCACGGTCTGCGCCCGTGGCGACCGGCCGGCGCCTCGTACGCCCAGCGGCGCGAGGAGCGGGCCGCGCGCCGCCGCGAGGAGCGCTCCGCGTCGTCCTCCGGGGGCTGCGGCTCCTCCGGCGGCTGCGGGAGCAGTTGCGGCAGCGGCTGCGGCGGGGGTTGCGGCGGCGACTGACGCCTCCCGGCCCGCGGGGCCGGCCCCCGAGTAGGGTCGGCCCATGCCGCCTGGGAAGAAGAAGCCGCGCACGTACGACCCCGCCAGGATCCGTACGGCCGTCACCACGCAGTTCGGGCACGTCGCCGCAGCCGTACGGGGCCTGACGCCGGAGCAGCTCGCCCGGTCCAGCGGGCTCGGCGACTGGACCGTGGCCGACCTCGCCGCCCACGTCGCCTGGATCGCCGACTCGCTCGCGGCCGGCCTGGCCCGGCCACCCGCCGCCGTCGCCGAACTCCCCGCCGTCGAATGGCCCTTCGCCACCGCCTCCCTCGCCGGGAAGATCTCCGAGGCCGCCCGCGAAACCCTGGACGGCGCCCCGCTGCCCGAGCTGTACGAGACGGCCGCCGCCCGACTGGCCGCGCAGCTGGAACGCAACGCGGGCAGCCGGGTGCTGGACCTGTGGATCGGCGACATGACCCTCGCCGACTTCCTCGTCACCCGCACCGTCGAGCTGGTCGTCCACACCGACGACCTGAACCGGGCCGTCGGCCTGGACATCCCCCTCGACCGGCAGGCGCTGGCCGCCTGCACCCGGCTGCTCGCCGACGCGCTCGCGGTCAAGGCACCCGGCGGCTCGGTGGAGGTACGGATCCCGCCGTTCGCGGTGGTCCAGTGCGTCGCCGGTCCCCGCCACACCCGCGGTACCCCGCCCAACGTGGTGGAGACCGACCCGCTCACCTGGATCCGGCTCGCCACCGGCCGCACCGGCTGGGCCGAGGCCCTGGACTCCGCGCGGGTCAGCGCCAGTGGGGAACGCGCCGACCTGGCGGCCCTGCTCCCGCTGATGAGCTGACCCGGCGGGCCGGGGGAACCGTCCGGCCGCCCGGCCCGTCCCAGGAGCATGCGTACCCTCAGGCACCTCACGACCGGCCTGGCCCTCCTCGGCCTCGCCGCCTGCGGCCAGTCCGCGCAGAGCGGTTCCGACCCGCTCCCCGACCCCACGGGCTCCTGGGCCGTCGAGTCCCTGACCACCGGCGGCCGGACCCTGCACGCGCCCGCCGCCGCCCGCGTCGACCTCGGCCCCGACGAGGCCACCGGCAACTACGGCTGCAACGGCTTCACGGCCCGGATCGCCCGCGACGGCGCCTCCGTCCTCATCGTCACGCCCGGCCAGAGCACCACGATGGCCTGCGAGAACATGGAGTTCGAGACGGCCTTCGCGAAACTGCTCACCGGCCGCCTCACCCTCGACCGCGGCCCCGACCGGCTGACCCTGAAGACCGCCGACGGGAGCACCATCGCCATGAGCTCCAAGCCCCCGGTCCCCGACGCCCCCCTCGTCGCGACCCACTGGAGCGTCGACTCCCTGATCGACGGGCAGAGCGTGTCCTCCCTCGCCCCCGAGGCGGCGGGCCGGGCCCGGTTCACGCTCGCCGCCGACGGCGCCGCGAGCGGCAACCTCGGCTGCAACCGGTTCAGCGCGCCCGCCACCGTCGACGGCCCCTCGCTCACCTTCGGGCCGCTCACCGCGACCCGGATGGCCTGCGCGGGACCGACCGGCGAGGTCGAGCGGGCGCTGACCGCCCTGCTCGGCAGCGGCCCGCTCGCCTGGAAGGTCCAGGGCACCTCCCTCACCCTCACGGCCCCCGACGGCAAGGGTCTCGGCGCCAAGGCGGTCACGGCCGTCGAGTGACGGCCCGCCGCCCCGCCCGGCGCCCCGCCCGGTGGCTCAGGCCGGGTACGGCAGCAGGCCCGCGTCGGTCTTCTCCCACGCCGCCCGCAGCTGCGCCAGCCGGGCCGGCTCCACGGCCGCCTTGTCGGCCTGCTCCCTGATGTCCCCGGCCAGGTTGAACAGCTGGTCCCGGCCCGACCTGCCCCGGTAGTACTTCCATTCGCCGCGCCGCAGCGCCCGCTCCCCGCGCACCCGCCAGAAGATGTCCCGCTCGGCCGGCTCCTCGCCCCGCAGCAGGTACCCGGCCAGGCTCACCCCGTCCAGCGGGTACGCGCGGTGCGGGCGGGTACCGGCCAGCTCCAGCAGCGTCGCCGTCCAGTCCGGGCTGAACACCGGGACGTGGCTGACCTGGCCGCCGTCCACCCGGGCCGGCCAGCGCAGGATGTTCGGCACCCGGATCCCGCCCTCCTGGAGCGAGGCCTTGTTGCCCGACAGCGGCCAGTTGTACGAGAACCGCTCGCCGCCGTTGTCGCTGGAGAACACGACCACCGTGTTGTCCTCCTGCCCGGAGCGCTTCAGCGCCCTGAGCACCTCACCGATCGACCGGTCCAGGTCCTCCACCAACTGCTTGTACTTCTCGACCGAACCGCCGTCCTGGTGCCACAGCGCCCGCCCGTCGCCCGCCTTGATCCGCCGGACGATCTCGGCGCTCTCCTTCGTGTCCCCCTCGGCGATCCACGGCCAGTGCGGGGTGGTGAAGTTGAGGTTCAGCAGCCACGGCTTGCCGTCGTGGTCGCGGGAGACGTACTCGCTCGCCCGCTCGGTCAGCACCTTCGTGTAGTACCGCAGGTCCTTGTACTCGGCGTCGCCCTCGTACAGGTCGTACTCGCCGCCCAGACCCAGCTTCGAGTAGTACTCCAGCGCCCCGCCGAAGTTCCCGAAGAACTCGTCCCAGCCCGACCGGGTCGGGCTGTAGTCCGGCAGGTACCCCGCGTGCCACTTGCCGATCAGCGCCGTGGCGTACCCCGACTCCTTCAGCAGCGAGGCCAGCGTCGGGTGCGTCGGCTCCAGCCCCACCGACTTGTCGGCGATCGGCTCGGCCAGCCCGCCCTTCGTACGGGCCGGGTAGCGCCCGGTGTACAGGCTGAAGCGGGTCGGCGAGCAGGTCGCGGAGCCCGAGTAGGCGTCGGTGAACCGCACGCCCTGGCGGGCGAGACGGTCCAGGTTCGGGGTCTTGATGTGGGGCGAACCGTACGAGGACAGGTCCGACCAGCCGAGGTCGTCACCCAGGATGAACAGGACGTTCGGGCGCCTCGACCTCCGCCCCCGGGCGGCCCTGAACTCCCGCTCCTCGGGTCCGGCGTGCTCCGCCCCGGCGGCCGCGGCCGGGCCCGCGCCCAGCCCCACCGCGGCGGCGGCCGCGCTCACCCCGACCGCGCCGCCGAAGGCACGCCGGGACAGGTTCGATTCGTACGAAGACACAGGTACTCCAAGGCATGGCCGACCGGCCTGCCCGGGGCGGCGCGGGACGGCGCACGGCACGGCGGGGCGGGCTCGGTCAGGACGGGAAGGCAGAGCGGAAGGGGTCGGCGCGCGGCGTCACAACAGCGGTCGGTGCGACGGGAGGAGCCGGAAGGAGGGAACACGCGCGCCGCGGCGCGCGGCGATGCCTACGCGCAGCCGCGACAGATGGCGCTGGCGACACGGACCAGGTCCACGTGTCGGCGCTCGACGAGGGTGACGGAGCGGTCACCGGAAGGCTGCATGAGTCGGAACCTTGTACGAACCCACAGGCACCTGTCAACCAGGGCATTCCGGATGTCGAGACGACCGGAGAAGGCCCACGTCACAGCGGTTTTCGCGGTCACCCTCCGCAGGGGTTACCCGACTGTCCGCACTGTGACTTTTTTGGGTCCTTCTCAATTCGGACCGGTGGTCGATCTCGCCTACACTCGGAGCGTGCCTCGTGGTGATGGACGACTCAACCACGACCTGCTCCCCGGTGAGAAGGGCCCCCAGGACGCTTGCGGCGTCTTCGGTGTCTGGGCTCCGGGTGAAGAGGTCGCCAAGCTCACCTACTTCGGACTGTATGCACTGCAGCACCGCGGACAAGAGTCCGCGGGCATCGCTGTGAGCAACGGTTCCCAGATCCTCGTCTTCAAGGACATGGGCCTCGTTTCCCAAGTCTTCGACGAAACCTCTCTCGGCTCGCTCCAAGGTCATATCGCGGTCGGTCACGCCCGCTACTCGACCACCGGAGCCTCCGTCTGGGAGAACGCCCAACCGACCTTCCGCGCGACCGCCCACGGCTCCATCGCCCTGGGTCACAACGGCAACCTGGTGAACACCGCCGAACTCGCCGAGATGGTCGCCGACCTCCCCCGTCAGGACGGCCGCGCCACCCAGGTGGCGGCCACCAACGACACCGACCTGGTCACCGCCCTGCTCGCGGGGCAGACCGACGAGGACGGCAAGCCGCTGACGATCGAGGAGTCGGCCACCAAGGTCCTCCCGAAGGTCAAGGGCGCCTTCTCCCTCGTCTTCATGGACGAGGGGACCCTCTACACCGCCCGTGACCCGCAGGGCATCCGCCCGCTGGTCCTCGGCCGCCTGGAGCGCGGCTGGGTGGTCGCGAGCGAGACCGCCGCCCTCGACATCTGCGGCGCCAGCTTCGTCCGCGAGGTCGAGCCGGGCGAGCTCATCGCGATCGACGAGAACGGCCTGCGCACCTCGCGCTTCGCGGAAGCGAAGCCCAAGGGCTGTGTCTTCGAGTACGTCTACCTGGCGCGCCCGGACACCGACATCGCGGGCCGCAACGTCTACCTCTCGCGGGTCGAGATGGGCCGGCGCCTGGCCAAGGAAGCCCCCGTCGACGCCGACCTGGTGATAGCGACGCCGGAATCCGGCACGCCCGCCGCCGTCGGCTACGCCGAGGCGAGCGGAATTCCGTTCGGAGTGGGCCTGGTCAAGAACGCCTACGTCGGCCGGACCTTCATCCAGCCCTCGCAGACGATCCGCCAGCTCGGCATCCGGCTCAAGCTCAACCCCCTCAAGGAAGTCATCCGGGGCAAGCGCCTGGTGGTCGTCGACGACTCGATCGTCCGCGGCAACACCCAGCGCGCCCTGGTCAAGATGCTCCGCGAGGCCGGCGCGGCCGAGGTCCACATCCGGATCTCCTCCCCGCCCGTGAAGTGGCCGTGCTTCTTCGGCATCGACTTCGCCACCCGGGCCGAGCTGATCGCCAACGGCATGACGGTCGACGAGATCGCCACCTCCATGGGCGCGGACTCGCTCTCGTACATCGCGCTCGACACGATGATCGAGGCGACCACCATCCAGAAGCCCAACCTCTGCCGCGCGTGCTTCGACGGCGAGTACCCGATGGAGCTGCCCGACCCGCAGCTCCTGGGCAAGCAGCTCCTGGAGACCGAGCTGGCCGGCGGCAAGGACGCCGCCGACGCGCTGCGCCGCCCGTAGCCGGATCCCCCGCGCGGCCCGCTCAACCTGCGCGGGGCCCTGTCTTTCAAGCTTCTCCCGGGGCCCCGCACCACCCGCAGTAACGACACGAAAGCTCTCTCCTGTCATGACAGAGAAGACCACCGGTGCCAGCTACGCAGCCGCGGGCGTGGACATCGAAGCGGGCGACCGCGCCGTCGAGCTGATGAAGGAGTGGGTGAAGAAGACGCAGCGCCCCGAGGTCCTCGGCGGCCTCGGCGGCTTCGCCGGCCTCTTCGACGCCTCCGCCCTCAAGCGCTACGAGCGTCCCCTGCTGGCCTCCGCCACCGACGGGGTGGGCACCAAGGTGGACATCGCCCGCCGGATGGGCGTCTACGACACGATCGGCCACGACTTGGTCGCGATGGTCATGGACGACATCGTCGTGTGCGGCGCCGAGCCGCTCTTCATGACGGACTACATCTGCGTCGGCAAGGTCCACCCCGAGCGTGTCGCGGCCATCGTCAAGGGCATCGCCGAGGGCTGCGTCCTCGCCGGCTGCTCCCTGGTCGGCGGCGAGACCGCCGAACACCCCGGCCTGCTCGGCCCGGACGACTTCGACGTGGCGGGCGCGGGCACCGGCGTGGTCGAGTACGACCGCCTCCTGGGCGCGGACCGCATCCGTACGGGGGACGCCGTCATCGCGATGGCCTCGTCCGGCCTTCACTCGAACGGGTACTCGCTGGTCCGCCACGTCCTCTTCGACGGGGCCGGAATGTCCCTGGAGCAGCACGTCGAGGAACTCGGCCGGACCCTCGGCGAGGAACTCCTGGAGCCGACCAAGATCTACTCGTTGGACTGCCTGGCGCTCACCCGTACGGCCGAGGTCCACGCGTACTCGCACATCACCGGCGGCGGCCTCGCGGCCAACCTGGCCCGAGTCATCCCGGACCACCTGCACGCCACCGTCGACCGTACGACCTGGGCCCCGGGCGCGATCTTCGACCTGGTCGGCCGGGCCGGCAAGGTCGAGCGGCTGGAGCTGGAGAAGACCCTGAACATGGGCGTCGGCATGATGGCCGTCGTCCCGCAGGAGTCGGTGGACGTGGCCCTGACCGCCCTCGCCGACCGGGGCCTCGACGCCTGGGTCGCGGGCGAGATCCTGGACCGCGGCGACCACACCGAGGGCGCGACCCTCACCGGCTCCTACGCTGTCTGAGCAGCACTGAAACCCGGTCCGGGGCCATGCCCCGGACCGGGTTTCGATGTATGTCAGCCGACTCGGACGCCGCTGTGCAGGAGTTCCTGCGCGTCAAGCCCCGCGACGGTGCGCCGACGGACCGGACTCTTCGTCCTCGTCGTCGTCGTCATCGCTGTTGTACAGAGCCGCGTACTTGGCGTACGGGTCGTCGTCGTCATCGTCCTGATCGTCATCGACTTCGACCGGCGCGCTGATAGGCAGCGGCTCTGTCGGCGATGCGCCCAGCTCATTGGCCAGACGCGAGAGGTCAGTCCCGCCGCTGTTGTACTTCAGCTGGCGGGCGACCTTTGTCTGCTTGGCCTTGGCCCGGCCGCGCCCCATGGCTCGACCCCCTCGGTGACGGGGCTCGACGGCCCCAGAGTCTGACACGCGTTCATGGTTCGGAGCGGGCTCTCCGTGGAGAGACCGTCCGTAGGGGTTTAACGGTACCTGCTTCCGCGGCCATACGGTACGCCGCCCGCATGACGCGCCCCGGTGCAGAACCAGCGGGACACCCCGTACTCGCTGGTCAGCTGCGATTTTAACCCTTTCCTGGCGGGCGACCCGCCGAAGTGCAGTGAGTTCCGTCTCGCCGCACCCCGACGGGCCCCCATTCGGGGTTACTACGCCGTACGCGCGCCGCCTGCCCGGGCGGCGGCGCGGGCCGCGAGCGCCTCGGACATCCGCTGCTCGGCGATCCGGTCGGCCGCGGCGGCCGGCGGGATCCCGTCGGCCTTCGCACGTGTGAATATGGCCAGGGTGGTGTCGAAGATCTTCGAGGCCTTGGCCTTGCAGCGGTCGAAGTCGAAGCCGTGCAGCTCGTCGGCGACCTGGATGACACCGCCCGCGTTCACCACGTAGTCCGGCGCGTAGAGGATCCCGCGGTCGGCGAGGTCCTTCTCGACGCCCGGGTGGGCCAGCTGGTTGTTCGCCGCGCCGCACACGACGGTGGCGGTGAGCACCGGGACGGACTCGTCGTTCAGCGCGCCACCGAGGGCGCACGGGGCGTAGATGTCCAGACCCGGGGTGCGGATCAGGGCGTCCGTGTCGGCGACCGAGGTGACCTTGCCGCCGGGGTGCTTGTCGAGGATCTCCTGGACGGACTCCGCGCGGACGTCGGTGATGACGACCTCGGCGCCGTCCTCCAGCAGGTGCTCCACCAGGTGCCGGCCGACCTTGCCGACACCGGCGACGCCGACCTTGCGGCCGCGCAGCGTCGGGTCGCCCCACAGGTGCTGTGCGCTGGCGCGCATGCCCTGGAAGACGCCGTAGGCGGTGAGGACCGAAGAGTCGCCGGCGCCGCCGTTCTCGGGGGAGCGGCCGGTGGCCCAGCGGGTCTCGCGGGCGACGACGTCCATGTCGGCGACGTACGTGCCGACGTCGCATGCGGTCACGTAGCGACCGCCGAGCGATTCCACGAACCGGCCGTAGGCCAGCAGCAGTTCCTCGCTCTTGAGGGCGCTCGGGTCGCCGATGATCACGGCCTTGCCGCCGCCGAGGTCGAGACCGGCGAGGGCGTTCTTGTACGACATGCCGCGCGCGAGGTTCAGCGCGTCGAGGACGGCCTCCTCGTCGGAGGCGTACGCGTGGAAGCGCGTGCCGCCGAGGGCGGGGCCCAGGGCGGTGGAGTGGATCGCGATGACGGCCTTGAGGCCTGAGGCTCGGTCCTGGCACAGCACGACTTGCTCGTGGCCGCCCTGTTCCGTGCGGAACAGGGTGTGCAGGACGCCGTCGGTCATTTCGGTCACGGTGGTGACTCCCATGGAAGAGATGCGGCGGAAAGACGCCCGCCCTGCGGGTGGGGGAGGGCGCGCTGGGAGCAGCGTAAGACCTGTGGGTCGCCCGGGAAGGGCCTGTCCGGGGATCGGAACACTCCCGTGTCACACCGGCCCCGCGGGCCTGTCGGGAACCGTACGGAACGAGGGGTTCCGGGCCGCGCGCGGAGGGTCGCGGGCGCCGCCGTTCGGGCCGCGGGCGCCCCGGAGGTGAGGGAGCCCGGAAAACGGGGAGGTACGACAGCGTGAGCGAATCCCCCGAAGTGCGGCCGCCCTCGGCCCGCCCCGTACCGATCGTCCCGTACGCCTCCTACCTGCGTGTCTACGAGCCATTGGCGGCCTTCTCGGAACCCGAGCGGGCGCACTGGGCGGACTACGTCCGGCGTGGGGTGGTGGCGACGGCGCAGGACGAACTGCGCCGCTCGCTGGTGGACTTGGTCCGCGTCCCGGTGGTGGGGGTGCCGGCGCACGAGAGCGCTGACGCGTTCACGGCCGAGCGGGACGGGGTGGTCCTGGTCTGTCCGTGGCGCACCCGGCTGCGCGGCTGGCTGGCCCTCCGGGAGCTGACGGAGTCGTTCCCGCCGCCGGTGCTGGACGCGGCGCTACCGGCGTCTGCGCGCGAGCGGGCGGCGGCGGAGTACGAGGAGTGGCGCGAGCGGAACCCGGACGCGCGGCCGTGGATCCGTACGGGGGTGTGGCAGGTTCCGCTGCGCTGGTTCGTGTTGGTCGGCGACGAGGAGCGGGAGTACGTGCCGGGCGAACGGCTGCGGTACCGGACGCCGATGGTGCAGGCCCGCCGCCGGCTGGCCCGGGGGCTGCGGACCCTGCGGCAGGCGGAGGGGTACGCGCCGCTGGCCGAGGGGTTGGTGGAGGTCGGGAGCTGGCTGGAGGAGTTCCATCCGCGGTCGATGGTCGAACTGGATTACGGGGGGCTGCTGCACGCGCTGCCGGCTGACGACCTCGCCGACGACCGCTCCGCCCGCGACCTCGCGGCCGGGATGGACGCGCTGCGGGCCGGCGACCGGGAGGGCGCCTCTGAGGTGTACGGCGAACTGGCCCAGCGCTGGCGGTCGGTCAGGGAAAGACTGTTCGCGAACTGATCCACCTGGCAGGGTGTCCTTCGCCACCCCCGTCGGGAGGCCCGCGCCGGGCCCTGGGCGTATCACCCGTATCGGTCGTATCGGCCGATCGGCCACAAGGTGCAGATCAGGGCCTTGATCGGCACATTGGGGTCTTAGTTCCAGGACCTACGTCCCGATACGGGCCATTGGCCCAAGGGTGACGGACCGCACTATCTACACCCTTGCGCCCTTCCCCTACCCTCGTGCCAAAATAGGACAAGGAGTCCGGGGAGGGTTCCTTCCGTCCAACTAAGGGCGGAATGCTCGGTATTGCACTCTATGGGGGGTCTGACGACTCCCGATCGCCCTGTGACTGATCGTCACAGTGGGGTGACTGTCCGCTATGGGGCGGTCCATCGGCTTCCGCCGCTGATGAACACCTCGGAGGGCAATTCCATCGGTTTGGCCCTTGGGGCTGGACGGATGGTGTAGTTGTAGTGCCGAGGACAAGCCGTTCGTCCTATAACCGACTCGGCCTGCGTATGTCCATTTCGGGCAACGCGGGCCAAGGTGCAGAATTTAGAGGAAAGAACCGAGATGGTTCGGTTCTCCCGAGGAGGCCGCTCATGACCGCTCGCACCCCTGATGCCGAGCCGCTGCTGACCCCGGCTGAGGTTGCCACGATGTTCCGCGTGGACCCGAAGACGGTCACCCGCTGGGCCAAGGCTGGCAAGCTCACGTCCATCCGCACCCTGGGTGGACACCGCCGTTATCGCGAGGCTGAGGTTCGCGCACTGCTCGCGGGAATTCCGCAGCAGCGCAGCGAGGCCTGAGGTCGCGCAGTAGTACCACCGCTTTAACGGGTATGTATCGGGTCCCCCAATCCGATGAAACCCACAACGCTTCAGACGGTTGAGGCTGCCCCAACAGCCTCATTGCCGTTCGATCGCGCTGGACTCCGCCGGGTCCAGCGCGATCTTTTTTATGCCCGCAGGGGTGGAATCGTCGGGGCGTGCGGGGTCCGACGAGGTAGGTGCCATTGCACATATTAAATCGAGCGGGCGTAGGTGTGCGATAAACGTGCGCGTCTCAAAAACTCGTGCGGTGACTCCCGTCACAGTTGATCACTCTTGTACATCCGGCATTGCGCCCGTAAGGGGATGTCCGCCGCAGAGCGCCTCGACCGGGGAGGGGCAACCGCCCCGCGCGGGCCGCGCGCGGACCGGGCCGCGCAGGCGGCCCGCTGGGGGCTTCGCGGGGGCGGCGAGGGGTTGAGGGGCCGCTAGGGGGTGCCGGCCCCTCCTGGGGGCCTTCAGCGGCTTCGGCGGCCGCCCAATGATCATGGCGCGGGTCCGACTCGGGGCCCGCCCGGAGTCGGAGCCGAACTCCGCCCGGAAGCGCCCGCCGAAGCGGCACCGCGAAACGCGTCGGGAAACGCGTCAGGGCCCGTATCCCCTGAGGGGATACGGGCCCTGACGTTTCTGCGAACCTGACGGGACTTGAACCCGCGACCTCCACCTTGACAGGGTGGCGAGCTAACCAACTGCTCCACAGGTCCTCGTTCGCGGCCGCTTTTCTCGGCTGCGAACGCCACTGTACAGCAGCTCAGGGGGTGGGGTCTAACCCGCTCACGGAGCGAGGGCGTCGACCGCCTTCACGATCCTCTTGTCCGAGATCGGGTACGCCGTTCCGAGCGCGTGCGCGAAGTAGGAGACCCGGAGTTCCTCCAGCATCCAGCGGATCTCGGTGACCTCCTCCGGGACCGGCCGGCCCTGGGGGAGCTGCTCCAGGAGCCACAGGTACTCGTCCCGCATCTCGTGGACCTTCTCCATGCGCGTGGTGTCGCGCTGGGCGCCCGTGGGCATTTGCTGGAGCCGCCGGTCCGCCGCCACCAGGTAGCGCATCAGGTCCGGCAGCCGGCGCAGGCCGGTGAGCGTCACGAAGCCGGCCGGTACGAGCGCGGCCAGCTGGGCCTTCACGTCGGCGACGTTGGCCATCAGGGCCAGGCTGTTGGTCGCCTTCAGCCGCCGCTCGCAGGCCTGCCAGGCGGCCAGCACCTGCTGCACCTGGCCCACCGTCCGTACGGTCGTGTCCACCAGGTCGGCCCGTACCGCGTCGTAGAGCCTGCGGAAGCCCGCCTCGTCCCAGGCCGGGCCGCCGTGGTCCGCGATCAGCTTGTCGGCGGCGGCCGTCGCGCAGTCGTCGAACAGCGCCTGGATGGAGCCGTGCGGGTTCCGCGAAAGGGCCAGCTTCTGCTGGTTGCTGAGCTTGTCCGAGGCGAACTTCGCCGGGTTCACCGGGATGTTCAGCAGGATCAGCTTCCGCGTGCCCAGCCACATCGCCCGCCGCTGCTCGGCCTCGGTGTCGAAGAGCCGTACGGAGACGGTCGTCCCCTCGTCCACCAGCGCCGGGTACGCCTTCACCGGCTGGCCGGCGCGACGGGTCTCGAAGATCTTCGTCAGGGTGCCGATCGTCCAGTCGGTCAGCCCGGACCGCTCCAGGGACTCCCCGCCCGCCCGCTCGGCGGTGGCCGCCGCGGCCTGGGACAGGGCCTGGCGGGCCTTGGGCTTCAGGCGCAGCCGCAGGGCCTCCAGGTCCTTGTCCTCGGCGAGGTTCTTGCGTCGTTCGTCGACGATCCGGAAGGTGATCTTCAGGTGGTCGGGGATCCGGGTCAGGTCGAAGTCGTCGGCCGAGACCGGCACCCCGACCATCCGGTGCAGCTCGCGCGCCAGCGTCACCGGCAGCGGCTCCTGCAACGGCACGACCGTGTCCAGGAAGCGCGTCGCGAAGTTCGGCGCGGGCACGTAGTGCCGGCGGATCGGCTTCGGCAGCGAGCGGATCAGCTCGGTGACGACCTCCTCGCGCAGGCCCGGGATCTGCCAGTCGAAGCCCTCGTCGGTGACCTGGTTCAGCACCTGGAGCGGGACGTGCACGGTCACGCCGTCCGCGTCCGCGCCCGGCTCGAACTGGTAGGTCACCCGGAACTTCAACGGCCCCTGCCGCCAGCTGTCCGGGTAGTCGGCCTTGGTGACCCCGGCCGCCTTCTCGGTCAGCAGCATCTCGCGCTCGAAGTCGAGGAGTTCGGGCTCCTCCCGCTTCTTGTGCTTCCACCAGGAGTCGAAGTGCGCCCCCGACACCACGTGGTCCGGGATGCGCCGGTCGTAGAAGTCGAAGAGGGTCTCGTCGTCCACCACGATGTCGCGGCGCCGGGCCCGGTTCTCCAGCTCCTCGACCTCGGTCAGCAGCTTCCGGTTGTCGGCGTAGAACTTGTGGTGCGTGCGCCAGTCACCCTCGACCAGCGCGTTGCGGATGAAGAGCTCGCGCGAGACCTCGGCGTCGATCCGGCCGTAGTTGATCTTCCGCTGGGCGACGATCGGTACGCCGTACAGCGTGACCTTCTCGTACGCCATCACGGCCGCCTGGTCCTTCTCCCAGTGCGGCTCGCTGTAGGTGCGCTTGATGAGGTGCTGCGCGAGCGGCTCCACCCACTCGGGCTCCACCTTCGCGTTCACCCGCGCCCACAGCCGCGAGGTCTCCACCAGTTCGGCCGACATCAGGAACTTCGGCTGCTTCTTGAACAGCGAGGAACCGGGGAAGACCGCGAACTTCGCGGACCGGGCGCCCAGGTACTCGTTCTTGTCGGTGTCCTTCAGGCCGATGTGCGAGAGCAGGCCGGCCAGCAGCGAGATGTGGACGTGCTGCTCCGGCGCGTCCGCCTCGTTGACGTGGATGCCCATCGAGCGGGCGACCGTGCGCAGCTGCGTGTAGATGTCCTGCCACTCGCGGATCCGCAGGAAGTTCAGGTACTCCTGCTTGCACATCCGGCGGAAGGAGGAGGAGCCGCGCTCCTTCTGCTGCTCGCGGACGTAGCGCCACATGTTCAGGTACGAGAGGAAGTCGCTGGTCTCGTCCTTGAAGCGGGCGTGGTTCTGGTCGGCCTGGGTCTGCTTGTCCGAGGGCCGCTCGCGCGGGTCCTGGATCGACAGGGCCGCCGCGATGACCATGACCTCGCGGACGCAGTTGTTCTTGTCGGCCTCGACCACCATGCGGGCCAGCCGCGGGTCCACCGGCAGCTGCGAGAGCTGGCGCCCCATCGGCGTCAGCTTCTTGCGCGGGTCCTTCTCCGCCGGGTCGAAGGCGCCCAGCTCCTGGAGCAGCTGCACGCCGTCGCGGATGTTGCGGTGGTCCGGCGGGTCGATGAAGGGGAACTTCTCGATCTCGCCCAACCCGGCAGCGGTCATCTGCAGGATCACGGAGGCCAGGTTGGTGCGCAGGATCTCGGCGTCCGTGAACTCCGGACGGGAGAGGAAGTCGTCCTCCGAGTACAAGCGGATGCAGATGCCGTCGCTGGTACGACCGCACCGGCCCTTGCGCTGGTTCGCGCTGGCCTGGGAGATCCGCTCGATGGGCAGCCGCTGCACCTTGGTGCGGTGGCTGTAGCGCGAGATGCGGGCGGTGCCCGGATCGATGACGTACTTGATGCCGGGCACGGTCAGCGAGGTCTCGGCGACGTTCGTCGCGAGGACGATCCGGCGGCCGGTGTGCTGCTGGAAGACCCGGTGCTGCTCGGCGTGCGAGAGGCGCGCGTAGAGGGGGAGGACCTCCGTCAGGCGTAGCTTGCGCTTCTCCAGGGCGTCCGCGGTGTCGCGGATCTCCCGTTCGCCGGAGAGGAAGACGAGGACGTCGCCCGGCCCCTCGGACTGCAGTTCGTCGACGGCTTCGCAGATCGCGGTGATCTGGTCGCGGTCGCTGTCCTCGGAATCCTCTTCGAGGAGCGGGCGGTAGCGCACCTCCACCGGATACGTACGGCCGCTGACCTCGATGATCGGCGCGTCCCCGAAGTGCCGGGAGAACCGTTGCGGGTCGATGGTCGCCGAGGTGATCACGACCTTCAGGTCGGGACGCTTCGGCAGCAGCCGGGCCAGGTAGCCCAGCAGGAAATCGATGTTCAGGGACCGCTCGTGGGCCTCGTCGATGATGATCGTGTCGTAGGCGCGCAGTTCGCGGTCGGTCTGGATCTCGGCGAGCAGGATGCCGTCGGTCATCAGCTTCACGTAGGTGGCGTCCGGGTTCACCTGGTCGGTGAACCGGACCTTCCAACCGACGGTCTGCCCGATCTCGGACTTCAGCTCCTCGGCGATCCGCTCCGCGACCGTGCGGGCCGCGATCCGGCGGGGCTGGGTGTGCCCGATCATGCCCCGGACGCCACGGCCCAGCTCCATGCAGATCTTGGGGATCTGCGTGGTCTTGCCGGAGCCGGTCTCGCCGGCGACGATCACGACCTGGTGGTCGCGTATCGCCTCGGCGATCTCGTCCTTCTTCTGGCTGACGGGAAGGTTCTCGGGATACGTGACCTCCGGCATCCGGGAGGCACGGCCGACGAGCCGCTCGGCGGCCTTCGCGGCCTCCGCGGCGATCTCGTCGAGCACGGCCTGCTGGGCCTCGGGCTTGCGGATGCGGCGGGCGCCCTCAAGGCGGCGGCCGAGGCGGTGCGCGTCACGGAGGGAGATCTCACCGAGAAGCGTCTGCAGGGCGGCGAAGGAAGTAGACATACCTGATCGAGGATCTCACCTGCGGCCTCCGGCCGGCGAACGCATTTGTGGGCCTCCCCGTACCATTTCGGGACGAGTCCCCCGGCCGTACGAGTGAGAGGCAGCCCACCTTGTCCCGCCGCCACCGCGTGTGCTGCCTGTTGGCGGCCGTCCTCGCGGTGCTGTTCCCCGCGGTGACACCGGCTGCGGCCGCGCCGCCGCCGGGGCGCGCGGTTCCGGTTCCGGCCGTACCGGGTGCGGGGGCCGGGGCAGCCGTCCGGTCGGCCGGCGCCTCCGTCGACCCGCGCGTGATCCCGGCCGCCGCCCTGGCCGACCCCGCCGGGCCCCGCGGGCCGTCCTGCGCCCCCGGCTCCCCCGACACCGGCCGGACCCCGGCCCTCCCGCCGCGCGCCGGGCAGGACCACGCGCCGCTCCCGGCGGCCCGGCCCGCGCCCGAGGAGGGCCGGCCGCACGGCACGATGCCCGTACGGGGCCCCGTACGCGGGCCCGACCGGCCCGCGCCGGGTCCGGTGGAGCTCTCGGTGATGCGGATCTAGGAGGGGCCGCCCGCCGGTCCCACCCCACCCGTACTCCTGGAGCACCCGCATGCCTTCCCCCGCCCGTTCCCCCCGCCCCTCCCGCACGCCCCTGTTCGCCGCGGCCGGCGTGGCCGTCGCCGCGATCACCCTCGGCCTGGTCTCCTGGCAGGCCACCGCCCCCGACGACAGGTCCCGCGACACCTCCGCCGAAGCCCCCGCGGCCTCCGCCCACGCCGGACCCCGTACGGACGTCGCCCCGGAACTGCTTGCCCTGGCCCGCCGCGACGGCGCCGACAAGCTCGCGACCGGTCGCGCCGACGCCCCCGTCGTGCTCATCGAGTACTCCGACTTCCGGTGCGGCTACTGCGGCAAGTTCGCCCGCGACACCGAACCCGAACTGGTGAAGAAGTACGTGGAGGACGGCACCCTGCGCATCGAGTGGCGCAACTTCCCGATCTTCGGCGCCGAGTCCGAGGCCGCCGCCAAGGCCGCCTGGGCCGCCGGCCGGCAGGACCGCTTCGCCGCCTTCCACCGGGCCGCGTACGCCGACGGCGCCAAGGAGGCCGGCTTCGCCGGGGCGCGCCTGATGGAGCTGGCCCGCGAGGCCGGGGTCCCCGACCTGGAGCGGTTCAAGCGGGACATGGCCGGCGAGGAGGCCGCCGCCGCCCTGAAGAAGGACCAGGACGAGGGCTACCGCATCGGCGTCAGCTCCACCCCGTCCTTCCTCGTCAACGGCCGCCCGATCGCCGGGGCGCAGCCCATCGACGCCTTCCGGGCCGCGATCGCCGCGGCGAAGACCGAGGCGACGAAGACCGAGGCGGCGGCGGGCCGGTGACCGGCATCGGATACCTGGCCGCCCTGCTGGGCGGCCTCCTCGCCCTGCTCAGCCCGTGCAGCGCGCTGCTGCTGCCCGCCTTCTTCGCGTACTCGATCGACTCCCGCTCCCGGCTCCTCGCGCGCACCGGGATCTTCTACGCGGGCCTCGCGAGCACCCTCGTACCGCTGGGCGCGGCCGGTTCGTACGCGGGGCGGTTCTTCCACCAGAACCGGGACGCCCTGGTGCTCGCCGGCGGCTGGTTGATCATCGCGCTCGGCCTCGCCCAGATCCTCGGCCTCGGCTTCGCCCCGAAGCGGCTCGCCGAACTGTCCGGCCGGATCCGCCCGACCACCGCCCTGTCGGTGTACGCCCTCGGCGCGGTCTACGGGCTGGCCGGCTTCTGCGCCGGTCCGATCCTGGGCAGCGTCCTCACGGTGGCGGCGGTCGGTGGCAGCCCGGTCTACGGGGGCCTGCTGCTGGCGGTGTACGCGCTGGGCATGGCCGTGCCGCTGTTCCTGCTGGCGCTGCTCTGGGAGCGCTTCGACCTGGGCGGCCGGCGTTGGCTGCGCGGCCGGGCCTTCCGGGTGGGCCGCCTGGAACTGCACACCACCTCGCTGCTGTCCGGGCTGTTCTTCCTGACCCTGGGCGTCCTGTTCCTCGTCTACGACGGGGCGAGCGCGCTGCCGGGGCTGCTCGACGTGGACGACTCGTTCGCGGTGGAGCGGTGGGTGGGCTCCGTCGCCGACGCCGTACCGGACCGGGCGCTGCTCGGGCTGGTCGTGGCGGCCGCGACCGCCGTCGGCCTGATTCGGTGGCGGCGCGCGGTCCGCGCGGAACGGCCGGAACCGGAGGGGTGACGCACGGAAGGCCCCGTCCGATGGACGGGGCCTTCCTCTGGTGGCTGGGGCCGGGGTCGAACCGGCGACCTATCGCTTTTCAGGCGATCGCTCGTACCAACTGAGCTACCCAGCCACGAGACCGTTTCCAGCCTCAGCGAACCTGACGGGACTTGAACCCGCGACCTCCACCTTGACAGGGTGGCGAGCTAACCAACTGCTCCACAGGTCCTTGCAATGTGCGAGCACAAGTCTCGCACACAGTTAATGCGTACCCCCAACGGGATTCGAACCCGTGCTACCGCCTTGAAAGGGCGGCGTCCTGGGCCACTAGACGATGAGGGCTAAAGGCCCGCCGGGCACTTCTCAGCGCGTCGGGGACGTGAGAAGCATATGGGATCCGGGGAGCTATCGCCAAAACGGTTTCCCGCGGAGCGACAATGGCCGGGTGCTGGAGATGACGCGCGAGGAGTTCGAAGAGCTCGTCGCAGAGGCCCTGGACCGCATTCCGCCGGAGCTGACGCGGCTGATGGACAACGTGGCGGTGTTCGTCGAGGACGAGCCACCGGCCGACGACCCCGAGCTCCTCGGGCTCTACGAGGGGACCCCCCTGACCGAGCGCGGCGAGTGGTACGCCGGGGTGCTGCCGGACCGCATCACGATCTACCGGAACCCCACGTTGCGCATGTGCGAGGACCGGGAGAGCGTGGTCGCGGAGACGGAGGTGACCGTCGTGCACGAGATCGCCCACCACTTCGGCATCGACGACGAACGGCTGCACGCCCTGGGCTACGGGTGAGCGGACCCGCCCCCGCCGGCGAGCCGGACCCCGTCGACCCGGACGTCGACCTCCGGTCGCCCGGGGAACGGGCGCGCCCCCAGGGCCCGGTGCTCGCGGCCGTCGCCGCCGGCGGCGTGCTCGGGGCCTGCGCCCGGTACGGGGCCGCACTGCTGTGGCCCGCCGGGCCGACGGCCTTCCCGTGGACCACCCTGGGGATCAACGTCCTGGGCTGCGCGCTGATCGGCGTACTGATGGCGGCGATCGCCGAGGACGGGCGCACCGCCCACCCGCTGCTGCGCCCTTTCGCGGGCACCGGCGTGCTCGGCGGCTTCACCACCTTCTCGGCCTACGCCCTGGACGTCTCGCGACTGCTGGACGCCGACGAGGCCGGGGTGGCGCTCGCGTACGCCGCGCTCACGGTGGTCGGGGCACTGGCGGCCGTACTGGCCGGCGCGACCCTGACCAGGCGGTTCCTGCGGCTCCCGGCCCGGCGGGGGCGCGGATGAACTGGCTGTGGGTGATCGCGGGGGCGGCCGTGGGCGCGCCGCTGCGCTACCTGACCGACCGCGCCGTGCAGGCGCGCCACGGCTCCGACTTCCCGTGGGGGACCTTCGCGGTCAACGCGGCCGCCTGCCTTCTGCTGGGCGCGCTGACCGGGGCGGTGCTGGCCGGGGCCGCTCCCCGGAGCCTGTCCCTGTTCCTCGGGACGGGGCTCTGCGGGGCGCTGAGCACGTACTCGACCTTCTCCTACGAGACCCTGCGCCTGGCCGAGCGTGGCGAGCCGTTCCTGGCGGCGGCGAACGTCCTGGGATCGGTGCTGGTCGGGCTGGGCGCCGTCCACCTGGGCTCGCAGGTGGCCCGGCACCTGTTCGCGTAAGGGGCGTGTCTCTTACGGGGTAAAGGGAGTTGGGCAACTTGACCCGCTCATCGCGGACCCCGCCGCCGTGTTCCGGAGGTGCCCCCGTGCGCCAGTTGACCACTTCCCTCAGACTGGCCGTCTCCGCGCTCGCCGTGGCGGCGACGGCCGGCTGCATGAGCGTCGGCGAGGACGCCGCGAAGCCCGGTCCGGCCGCGTCGGCCGGCGCCAAGGACACCGCCGGTACGGGGGCGGCCGCCGGCGCCGGGCGCGGCTCCGGGGCCCACGGCAACGGGCACGGGGCGAAGGACGCCGCCGGGAACCGGGACGGCAAGGCCGGCGAGCCCGGCAAGGCCTCCGGTGCGGCCGGGGCCTCCCCCAGCCCGGGCGCCCCCGCCGGCCGGCCCGGCGCTCCGACGCCCTCGGCGGGTCCGGGTGGCGGCGCGGGCGGCCAGGGGCCGCAGGAACCCTCAGGGGGCGGCGCGGGCGGTGCGGGCGGCTCCGGCTCCGGCGGCTCCGGCTCGGGGTCGGCCTCCGGCGGCTCCGGTGCGGGCGGCTCGGGTTCGGGCTCGGGGTCCGGTTCCGGGTCCGGGGGTTCCGGCTCCGGGGGCTCCGGAGGGTCGGCCACCGTGCCGCCGGTCGATCCCCCCGTCGACCCTCCTGTGACGGAACCCACTCCGACCCCGCCCGTCGACCCGGGCCCCGACCCGACCCCCGGGACGGGCGGCACGTCGTAGTTCCCGCCGCCTCCGGGTGGGTCGGCGGCGCTTCCCCGAGGCACGCTGCGGTGGGATCGTCCCAGGTCAGACGGGTTTCTGCCGGAACGACTTGCCAGACCCCCAGGAGGGTGCGTATGGTTATAGATCGTTTGATCCCATTGCCCGGCGCCGAATCCGAAGAGCGCCGTGTGGCGCGTACTCCCTAGCCGTGGCTGACCGCATTGAGGCGGTCGATTTGCGATTCACGGAGTTTGGGCGCGTGCCGAGACTCCGGAAGGTTTCGCATTTCGCATGTCCATTTCCAGTTCTGACCGTTCCGTCATGCCCGAGAACGACTCCAACGACGAGATCGTCACCGCCGAGACCCTCGCGGTCACCGAGGCCATGGCGGCCATCGAGGCGGAGGAGATCATCGAGGCCCTTGAGGCCGACGTGACGTCCGACGGTTCCCCCTCCGACGACGCCGCCGACGAGGCCGACGCGGAGCCCACCATCACCTTCGGCGAACTGGGCCTGCCGGACGGCATCGTCCGCAAGCTCGCCCAGAACGGCGTCACCGCCCCCTTCCCGATCCAGGCCGCGACCATCCCGGACGCCCTGGCCGGCAAGGACATCCTGGGCCGCGGCCGCACCGGCTCCGGCAAGACGCTCTCCTTCGGTCTGCCGACCCTGGCCCTGCTGGCGGGCGGTCACACCGACAAGAAGAAGCCCCGCGCGATCATCCTCACGCCGACCCGTGAGCTCGCGATGCAGGTCGCGGACGCCCTCCAGCCCTACGGCGACGTCCTCGGCCTGAAGATGAAGGTCGTCTGCGGCGGTACCTCCATGAGCAACCAGATCTACGCCCTGGAGCGCGGTGTCGACGTCCTCGTCGCCACCCCCGGCCGCCTGCGCGACATCATCAACCGCGGCGCCTGCTCGCTGGAGAACGTCAAGATCGCGGTCCTCGACGAGGCCGACCAGATGGCCGACCTGGGCTTCCTGCCCGAGGTCACCGAGCTGCTCGACCAGATCCCCGGCGGCGGCCAGCGCATGCTCTTCTCCGCCACCATGGAGAACGAGATCGGCACCCTGGTCAAGCGCTACCTGTCCAACCCCGTCACGCACGAGGTCGACAGCGCGCAGGGCAACGTCACGACCATGACGCACCACGTCCTCGTCGTGAAGCCGAAGGACAAGGCGCCGGTCACGGCCGCCATCGCCGCCCGCAAGGGCCGCACCATCATCTTCGTCCGCACCCAGCTGGGCGCCGACCGCATCGCCGAGCAGCTCATCGAGTCCGGCGTGAAGGCCGACGCGCTGCACGGCGGCATGACGCAGGGTGCCCGCACCCGCGTCCTCGCCGACTTCAAGGACGGCTACGTCAACGCGCTCGTCGCGACCGACGTCGCCGCCCGCGGCATCCACGTCGACGGCATCGACCTGGTCCTGAACGTGGACCCGGCCGGTGACCACAAGGACTACCTGCACCGCTCGGGCCGTACCGCCCGCGCCGGCAAGTCCGGTGTCGTCGTGTCGCTGGCGCTCCCGCACCAGCGTCGCCAGATCTTCCGCCTGATGGAGGACGCGGGCGTCGACGCCTCGCGCCACATCGTCCAGGGCGTCGGCGCGTTCGACCCCGAGGTCGCCGAGATCACCGGTGCGCGTTCGCTCACCCAGGTCCAGGCCGACTCGGCGAACAACGCCGCCAAGCAGGCCGAGCGCGAGGTCGCCGACCTCACCAAGCAGCTGGAGCGCCTGTCGCGCCGCGCCGTGGAACTGCGCGAGGAGGCCGACCGCCTCGTCGCCCGTTCCGCCCGCGAGCGCGGTGAGGACCCGGAGGCCGCCGTCGCCGAGGTCGTCGAGGCAGCCGAGGCCGAGGTCGCGGCAGCCGTCGCCGCCGTCGCCGAGCCGGTCGCCCAGGAGCGCACCGTCGAGCGTCGCGACGATCGCGGCAACTACGAGCGCCGCGACAACCGCGGTGGCGACCGCGACAGCCGTGGTGGCGACCGTGGTGGCTTCCGCCGCGATGACCGTCCGTCGGGTGGTTTCCGTTCCGGTGGTGACCGTCGTGACGACAACCGTGGTGGCGGCTTCCGTCGCGACGACCGTCCGTCGGGTGGCTTCAACCGTGACGACCGTGGCGGTGACCGTGGTGGCTTCCGCCGCGATGACCGTCCGTCGGGTGGTTTCCGTTCCGGTGGTGACCGTCGTGACGACAACCGTGGTGGCGGCTTCCGTCGC
>NZ_JBEZKS010000001.1:0-30431 GCF_040651775.1 Streptomyces sp. NPDC048383 | reverse complement strand
GCGACGACCGTCCGTCGGGTGGCTTCAACCGTGACGACCGTGGCGGTGACCGTGGTGGCTTCCGCCGCGACGACCGTCCCACGACCGGTGGCTTCCGTTCCGCCGGCGCCGGTGACCGTCCCTACGGCCGCCGCGACGACAACCGTCCCTCCGGCTCCGGCGGTTCCGGTTCGACCGGCTCCTTCGGTGGCCGTCGTGACGACAAGCCCCGCTGGAAGCGCAACGGCTGACGCCTGAGCGTCATCTGACACCGACTCGGCCCCCACAGCACTCCGGTGCGGTGGGGGCCGGGCCGTTTTCCGGCCCCGTCGCCCCTCCCACGACCGCCGGCGGAAAACCGCCGGGGCCACACCCGGCGATACCCGATCGGCCAACAGCCCGGCTCCGGCTATGCTCTGGGGTGAGCACATGGAGGGCCATTAGCTCAATTGGCAGAGCAGCGGACTTTTAATCCGTTGGTTGTCGGTTCGAGTCCGACATGGCCTACTGCTCCTGGGTCGAGGGGAAGCCTCTGACCTGGTACTTAGGGACCACCTACCGATGTTGGTAGGTGGTCCCTAAGTCGTTTCCGGGCCAATGCGTGAGCGGACGGCCTGGGACAGGGCGCCATCCGGCGCTACGAGACGGGCTCGCTCGGTACCGGTGGTGTCTCCAGCGCAGCTTCGATGGCCTCTACGGCGTCCGAGAGGTGGCGGTATATCTGCGTCGAGAGTTCCGTCCGCTGCAGGCCGTGCAGGAGCGGATCGCGCATGTGCCTCTCGCAGACGACGAAGTCGGCGTACCCAAGTACAAGCGCGTCCACGCCCTCACCCACGCTGACCTGAGCGACAGTCTCGCCGCCCAGGCCCGCGCCGACGAAGCGGTCGCCGCCTGGACCCAGGCCCTCGTCCTCATGGAGGGAATGACCTCCGATCGCACCCGCAAGGCGATCACTTCCATCCGCTCCACCCTCGCGGTCTACCAGCGCCGCCGCGTACCCGGCGCCGCCGATCTCGCCCGCCGCGCCCGCGAAGCCCTCGCCGAACATGCCCAACAATCAGCCCGATGGGAAATGCACCGTGGCTCAGCAGACCGATGACCGCTCCCCCGCCCTCAAGCCGGCACTCGAATCGATGACCCTGCTGGTCGCGGCCGTCATCGTCCACGACCAGGCCACCGGCAGAGTCGTCCTCCTGCAACGAAGCGAGAACGCCAAGTTCGCCCAGGGCATGTGGGACCTCCCTGTCGGCAAGAGCGAGCCAGGTGAGCCCATCACCGAGACCGCGGTCCGCGAGCTTTTCGAGGAAACCGGCATGACCGTGAAGCCGGAGTCGCTCAAGGTCGCGCACATCATCCACGGCGCCTGGGGTGTCGAAGCCCCCAACGGATTCCTCACCGTCGTCTTCGCCGCCCACGAATGGACCGGCGAACCCGAGAACCGGGAGCCTCGGAAGCACTCCCAGGTTCGCTGGGTCGACACCGCAGATCTGCCTGCTGAGTTCGTCCCCACGACCCGCAGCGCCTTGGTCGCCTTCCTCGCGGACGGGGCACAGGTCTCACTCAACGGGTGGCTCTAGATCGAAGACAGGGGCATCATGACCGATTCACCTTGGGACTCAGCTCTCCCGCCGATCAAGCCCTTCTACGCCTTCAACGGTGTCGGCGAACCGATCACTCTTCACCGTGGAGAGATCCATGGTGTACAGGACACCGGCATTCCCGGGGAGGTCAGTCTTCGGTGCTCGCCGGTCCTCGGCGTCGACTGGAACACCACTCCCGTTCCGGACGCGCGTCCCCGCACCCAAGACACAGCCGTCCTCCGGCTCCAGCGGCCGCATGGGCAGGCCGAGGTGGAAGCCTGGATCCGGAGCTACGACGAGGGGTGGATCAATGGAGCCGCTCTCGGTGAGAGTGATGCGCCACTTACCCGCCTCGTGGCCCACTGGTTCAACCTTCCTCGATTCAAAGGTCACCAGTACCTGACAGACCGGATCGACGGTGCTGATCGGTTCTGGTCGGGCGGCCGCTGGTCACACGAGGTGGACGGTTGGAAGATCGATCTGGACGTCCGGCCAGATCACAAAGAGATCTGGGACGAACTGCTCAAGACGCGGCTCTACGCGATGACCCACACGATGCAGATCAGCCGTGCCGATGGACAGCAGTTCACCGCCGCTGAGACGCGCCACCTACTCGTGGCCCTGCACTTCGGCATGTCCTTCTGCCTGGGCCGGTGGGTCGCCCCTCTCCTTCCCGTGGGCATCGGAGCTGACGGGGCCGTCGTCTGGGAGGAATGGGCCGCCCTGCACTCCGATCCCGCCAAGTCGCTGTCCTCGGGCTGGTGGCAGCCGTGGGACCCCGAAGCGCTGGCCAGGTTCATGGACGGACTCGTGCCGGCGTTCTCCGACCCCGTCAAGGCCGAGCCCCTGCGACTGCAGATCAGCTACGCGATCACCGCGATCCGAGACCAGGAGTTCGTGGAGCAGCGGGTGATGATCGGCGCCGCCGGGCTGGAGCACGCCATGTGGCAGAGGCTCGTCCTGGCCGGGGTGCTGACCCGCCGGGAGTACAAAAACACCCGAGTGTGGATGGCACACATCAAGCTGCGAAAAGTCCTCGAGGGGATCAACGTCTCCCTGGACATCGACAAGACCCAGCTGCCCGCCATGGCCCGCTTCATCGACGAGGCTCTACAGCGGAGCGGGGAGCAACTGGATGGGCCGGAGGCCGTGACGAGGATCCGCAACTCACTCGTGCACCCTGAGGAAGCTCAGAAGAACATCTACGAGATCCCGGGCCTCGTCACGGAAGCCTGGCTGCTCACCCGGCACTACCTGTCGCTGCTTGTCCTTGAGTCACTGGGCTACCGAGGGCCTCACCAGAATCTGGCACGGATACGCGGCTGGGCCGGCGAGACCGAGGAGACGCCCTGGTCCTGAGTCAGAACCGGGCCGGATGAACATCCGAACCAGCGCTTGATCGCCGTCAACCTCATGCAGCTTGGCCGGCCGCCTGTTCACGTGCGGCCGGGGTGCGCAGCAGGCTGCCGACGGTGGTGATCTCGGGGACGGGGACGGGGCCTGTCGGCGGCCTGCCCGCGGCGCAGTGGCACGGACTCCGCGGCAGTGATCGTGAGTGCTTGGAAAGACCTCGCGGCATAGACATCGTCGACCTTCGACTCTGGTGGATCACTGGCCGCCCCGCGAGACTTCAGCCATGTCTTCCTGGGTAGCGATCGATTTCGAGACGGCGAACGAGCACCGCGGCAGCCCGTGCTCCGTCGGCATGACAGCAGTCGACGGTCACGCCGTCACGGACACCTGGACCACGCTGATACAGCCGCCCACGGAGCTCGGCCACTTCAACCCCTACAACGTCCGGGTCCACGGCATCACGGCTGGCGCTGTCGCCGCCGCACCCGGCTGGAAAGCCACACTCGCCGAGATCCTCGCGTTCGCCGACGGCCGCCCCTTGGTCGCGCACAATGCCGGCTTCGACTTCAGTGTCATCCGGGCCGCCTGCGACGCCGAAGGTATCCCCTGGCCCGAGCTCCAGTACACCTGCTCCCAGGTTGTCGCCCGCCGCACTTGGCAGCTGCTGTCCTACGGTCTGCCCCACTGCATGGACGCCGCCGGCCACATCTTCACCGACCACCACCAAGCCGAAGCCGACTCGAAGGCGTCCGCCGAGATCATGCTCGCGGCGATGCGCGAATCCGGCACGACGACGCTCGACGAACTACTCGGCAAGCACCAGATCCGCTGGGGCTCCATGACCGCTGACCACCAGTGGCGGGGCAGCCAGTACCAGGGGCCGGGCCGCGACCGGTTGCCCGTTCCAGGCGCCAACCCCGACGCCGACCCTGAAGGGCCCCTGTACGGACTGACCGTCTGCCTCACCGGCACGCTCACGTCGATGGAGCGGGCAGAGGCCTTCAACCGCCTCGCTGCGGTCGGAGCCCAGCCGACGAAGACCATGACGAAGAAGACGGACGTGCTGGTCTCTGCCGCGCAGACCCAGCTGAAGCCGGGGGACACCCTGAGCGGCAAGCTGAAGAGCGCGCAGGCCCTGCTCGATGCCAGCCAGGCCATCGAGGTCGTGGACGAGGACGAGTTCCTCCGCCGACTCGGGGCCTGACCGGCCAAGACGGGTGACAAGAGCCCAGGTCACCAGATTCGGATGGATGAGTGGACGCTATGGGGCGAGGGGCATCTGCGGGATAGGCGTGCGAGGAAGTAGGCCGGATGGCTGGCGGCAAGGAGACAGCTTGTTCAGGAAACTAGGTCGAACTGCTTGAGCCAGTCCGGATCGGCCTTGCCGACCGTGGCAACCAGGCCCCCGCATAGCAACACCATGTACAGGGTGAAGGCGACGGGGTTTCCGTAGTGCGCCACAGCCTCATCGAGGGTCTGGTTGGGGGCATCCGGATGACCGATGAACCCCGCTGCCTGCAGAAGGTCGTGGTGCTGGATCCCCAAGTTGTCAGAAACCCAATGGACGGCGTCCCGAGCCTGGTCTTCGTTGATCTGCTCCCTCGCTCCTACGAGCCAGGCCATGAGGATTGCCCAGATCATGGTCGGGTCTGAGGGGGTGCTCCCCTTCGATGAAGGAACCTCCTGGTCCCTTGGAAGGCTGCTGCATCCAGGTGGCGATGTCTGCGCGCAGTCGCTTCTGGGCCCGGACACGAGAGATCTCGGAGAGATCGGGCCTGACGTCCTGTGTTGCCTGCGCGGCACGTGCGCCCCGTCGGCGCTGGCTGTTTCGTCCCATGGACTCGAGCATGCTGCCCAAGTCCTCATCTAGGAGGGGAAACAGCCAAGATGCCCAGTCGATCGGTGATGGAGACGTGCTGTTCGGGGGGTTCTGGACTCAGTTCGTAGTGCGCCAGGGTTCCCATGGTGAGGGGCGAAAGCGGCGGCGACCTTTGCCGCAGTGCGGCGAACCCCCGGAAGGCCACTCGTGCATGTATCCGAGGTGATCGTGGAGCGATGGAGGGCCTCCTTGATCGTCTAGATGTCGCCGCCGGCCGCTGGGCGAGTATCGCCACTAGGTGGCGGGGAGTGCCCGCACGGGAGTGCGCAGAGGGAGGCGGTGATGTTCATCGATATTCCTGACAGGTCATATCGCTCTCCGTAGTCTCGTCATACACAAGAGGCAGGGGAGTGTATGACGGACTTGGGATCTGTGGCCGAGAGCGTTGCCGCAGCGCTTACTGGGCTGCTTGTGGGCGATGCCTACGCATCCGCCCGGCCGAGACTGGCTGCGATCTTGAACCGTACGCGAGGCGACGAAGGCTCACGGCTCGAGGATCTTGATCGTCTCCGAGGGACCGACCTGGTGGCATTGCGCGGCGCGGTACGTGAGTACGTGCGTCGGCTTGCGGCGTCCGATGAGCGGCTTGTGTGGCAGCTTCGGGACGTCCTAGAGGTCTCGCAGCCCTCTATTGCACTGAATGTTCACGACAATCAGTTCCATGGACCAACTCAGTTGGGCGGCACCCAGATCGTCAACATGCGTGCGGTGGAACATGAGCCAGGACTCTGACGTCTCGGGGGTCCACCACAACGTCTTCATCGGGCCCACGGTGATTGGCGGATCTCAGCACGTGCTTGGTGTCACCTCTGCTTCGGTACCCTCCAGGCCGTCGATGCCCTCGCAGGTTTGGGCGGCAATCATGGTGTCCTGGGCTTTCTGTCCAGCGGCGGCATGGTGGACTCAGTCCTTTCTTGGTGAGGCGCCCTTCCCGAGGGTTGTAAGTCTTGCCCACACCGTCGTGCCGTATATCTGGCTGGCGGGCGGTGCTGCCCTCCTGCTCGATGTAGCGGGCTACTTGCTGCACCGGCATTGGTCTGCGGCGCGGCGAATGATCACCCATCCCATCACGTGGAAACTGCGTCTGTTCGCAACTTCCCTTGGGGGCGCCGTCCTGGCTTTGGCCGTATTCGCGACCGGCCGGTAGCGCGGTGCTCGGTGCGGTCCTCCTCAAGGGCGGCAGGACGCTGCTCGGAGTAGTCGAGACCCTCGATCTGTTTCAGGGATCCAAATAGGGGCCAGCCTGGCCCTGCGTCGGCACTACATGTTGGAGAAGCATCCGCCCGCGGTGTCAGTGCTGTCCGGCACCATGGACACGGTAGCGATCGAGACCTGTGGGGATGCAATGAGTGAGACGGACCCGCGTTCAGGACTTCCTGTCGAGTTCCTTCGCGCCGTCGTTTCGGAGGCCGGACCCGACTCTCCTCCAACGCACGCCGCCATGGAGCGCGTCCGCGCCATGCCGCACGAGGCCGCGCACGATGGCCTTGTGTTGGCCCTCTTGCAAGGGGCGCTCCGCGATGCCGCACCCGAGTGGCTGGTCCAAACCGCGATCGAGAGAGACCTGGAACGGAGCGCCAAGCCCTACGAGGGTCCGTGCGTGGACCTGCTGTCTGCCGCCCTTTCGCACTCCTCCTGTATGCATGACCGGCGGGTAGAGGCTTTGCGTCGTTGTTCCGGCTCCCAGCTCGCAGCACTGGGTCGAGCCGGAAACGGGGAGCCGCTCGCTCACGAGGTGGCTTCCGAGCTGCGGGAACGAGGGGCCAACAGCCGGCCCATGACGCCGGAGCAGCTGGCGGAACCAGGTGACGCCCAACTGGTCTTGCGGAACTCGGCCCTGCACGACGTCGTCTTCGCGGCGGCCCTCGAGCTCCTATCGACGTTCCCACGTCCCGCGAAGCGAGGGGACGGAGAAGACTTCGACGCCTGGTACGACGCGCATACAGCCGCCCTGGATGCCTGGCGCACGATGTGGGAACAGGTGGTCTCCACCCATACCCACCGCCACCGGCAGCTCGTCGATTGGGCTGCGGAATCCCCCGCCGACGGCACCATCCGACGGCACCTCCTCAGCAAGCTTCCGTGGGAAGTCGAGCCGAGCCTCCTGGAGGAGATCGCCAACGATGACCTCGCGCGCTTCAGGGACAGCCTGCTGATCACACGGCTGTGCCGGATGTTCAGGGGTGGCGCCTCCGAACAAGAGGTGCGTTCCCACTTCTCTGATGAGATCGAACATCTGACGCCCAAGCGCAGGCGCCACGTCGAGGAGTACATCTCCGACGTGGTGGGCATCCGGGAGTACGGCGAACACGCAGCCACCTCGTGGATGGAAAGTTCAGCGGAGGACGGCTGGCGGTACGTTCTCAACCCCACCGACGCGAAGCATCGGTGGGGCGAGCCCCACACCTGGCGCTCTCCGGACGATCTCCTGCGCACCCTGGGTGAGCGCTTCGCGAGGGCCGGCGTGGAAGCACTGATGATATGGGAGCCTCATGAGGACGCGGTGTCCCCCAGCCCGCGCAACCTTCGCTGGGTGCACTCCACCCTGGTCCACCTGCCCACCGTCTCGGGCGATGTGGAGGAGCGGGTGCGCGCGATGCTCAAGGCGTCCCGCCCGGATCCACGAGCCCGGCTAAGGGCCCATGACTACGCGGCCCTCGACAACGAGCGAAAGCTGTCCGAACTCCGGACCGCGATCGAGCGGATCATTGGCGATCCTGCGGCAGCGGCCCGCAAAGCCGCACTTGGTGATCCGCAGAGCGTGACCGTCCGGGATCTCGCTGGCGCGTCCGAGGAAGTACTGGAGGACTACCTGGAGCGTCACGCCGGAAACGGCGACCTTGTCGAGAAGGCGCTCCTCGCCTTTGCTTCACGCTCTTACCGGTCAAAGCCCACATTCGCAGATGTGCTGGCCCGCCACCCGACTCCCCAGAGCGCCCTGCTGGGCGTCACCACCGACCTCCGCCGGCGCCTCGGCGGCTCGCCCAACCACCGGGAGGCATGGACGCGGGAAGTGCTCGCTTTGCCGGACAACAGCCCAGAGCTGATCCGGGCACTTCCGGCATGGACGGTGCTCACCATCGAAGGAAGCTCACGCTACGGGGCAGGGCACAACGCCGTCACCGCAGTCGTGATGCACTCCCTAGGCGACAGCAAAGAGGCCTGGGCCCGCTTCGCCTCGAACCCGGCCTCCTATTCAGGACCCACGGCCTGGCTTCGGCTCGGAGACATCCTGAATGCCTCCGTCAACGGCACTCCATGGCCTACTCCGCCGACCGCCCGGTAGAAACGCCAATTCCGGACTCGATCGCCTGAGCGGCACACGAAACTGGTCTGACCAGCCATTTCCATTCGCGTCATGAGGAGCTCGTATGCCGCATAACACCACCCGAGTAGGACGCTTCCGCATGGGTCGGCTATCCGGCAGCCGACCGGAGTCATTGGCGACGTGGCGTGTGACTACAAACGACGCCTGCGTGGCCGACCGTATTGCGCACCTTCTGGGGGGCCAACCTCAACCGAACGAAGGGGGCGGAGACCACTCCGAGGAAGTGGTCACGGGCCGAGAGACCGTACGGATCCTCATGGACGGGCCTGACGCGGTGACCTCTCGCATGCTCCTTCACAATGGCCAGAGAACCGTCCACGAATGCGACGGCTCGCAGTTCCTTGCGCCGCCTCAGGTGAAGGGCCGCCCTTGCGGTTGCCCTCCTCTGCTCGCGGACCGCAAGGCAGCCGCGAAGAGCGGGCGCGCGCCCTCGCCTTCCATCGATTTCGTGTTCCGCATCGAAGCAGACCCTTCGCTCGGTGAATTTCACTTCCAGGCAGGCTCTTGGAAGTTGGCAGAGCAGATCCCGGGCCTACTGGAAGAGCTCGGACGAGTAGAGGGTCCGGCAGTCTGTGAGTTCACCCTTGAATACGTCAGCTTCGAGACGAAAGCCGGTGTCTCGGTCTGCTATCGCAAGCCCGTGGTCACCGTGCTCGGCAGCCCCGGCACCGTCCCCCCGGAGGCTCCGCTATCCGTGGCCTCCATGCCCCTGTCTGCCGTGCCTTCGATTCCGTGGACTCCGGCTCGGCGCCACGCCCCGTCGCTCCCGCCCGTTCCTGAGCTGCCCCACCCAGTCGATTTGGACTCCAAGCTGGTCGACCGCGCCGCCCGAGCACTCGGCACCAGCGGGAAGCAGGAGACCGTCGTCGCCGCTCTCACCCAGGCGGTGGAAAACCAGCACCTGGCTGCGGAGCTCGATCGGCTGCGCAACCATGTCAAACGCATCGCCACCATCGCGGACCAAGCACTCTAGGTCCGGAGGTAGACCCTGATCTGGCCGCTGGCGCTGGAGCCCAGGTCAGCAGGGCCGCATGCGTGAGCGGACGTGGTGGCAAGGCCGGGTCTGGGGTGGATCACGCGGCATGCAGTACCGGTCTGACCAGGAACTTTTGGACGTCACCCGACTGAGTGGCACGGCCCGGCATGATCTTGCCTGGACTTTTAATCCGTTGGTTGTCGGTTCGAGTCCGACATGGCCTACCGCTCGCGCGGCGGAGGAACCTCCCTCCGACCTGCGCCTGAGCGCCCCATCCGAGTTCTTCGGGTGGGGCGCTTTGCCGTGCCCGGGACGTCGGGTCGTCTGATGCGCGGACCGCGTCCAGGGGGGGTTCCGTGTCGGCCTCGTGCGCCCCGAACCGCCCACGGAGAAGTACAGCCACGAGATGGACGGCGAGACCACGAACGCCCGGGGGATCCGGCAGCCCGAACCCGAACCCGAACCCGAACCCGAACCCGAGCCCGCGGCTGTGGTGCGGGCGTCGCGTGCCGACCGACCGCTCAGCGACGCGACCCCGTGGGGTGACGCGTCGCCGGATTCCGGGGTGGGGCTTCGTTGTTCCGGGCCGATTAAACGCCTCTGACCTGCGGTGCTGTGCTGTTCGGGGGTGCCCCGGGCGTTAAGTGGTGGGGGGCGTCCCCCGAATGACGTAGAGTTGGGTTTACCGACGCGGGGTGGAGCAGCTCGGTAGCTCGCTGGGCTCATAACCCAGAGGTCGCAGGTTCAAATCCTGTCCCCGCTACTCAGTACGAAGGCCCGGTTCCCTTGTGGAACCGGGCCTTCGTCGTTCCCCGTTGTACCAAGGACACCCGGCGTCACCCGATCGGCGCGGTCCGGTCGCCGGACCGGGGCCGGTACCGCCAGCCTTGAGGGGGCGAGGCGGGACCGGCGGCAGGAGACAGCGTGGCGGGGCTGGGCCGGCAGGACAAGGAGCGCGCGACCGTCCCCGGCGAGGGCGCGGCCCCGCGGGTGGCGCGGCTGCTCCCCGTCCTGCTGATCCTCGTCGGGCTCGTCTTCAACCTGCTGACGCCGCCCAGCTTCACCGGTTCGCCCTTCTTCTCCGCCGCCCCGCTCGTCGCCGCTCCCCTGTTCACCTTCCGGGCGACCGCCCTGATCGGCCTGACCGCCTCGCTGGCCGTCGTCGCCCTGCACGCGTACAGCGGCACCGGGTGGAAGGTCGAGGCGCTGACCGAGTTGGCGACCGTACTCACCGTGTCCGGACTGGCCCTGCTGATCAACCGGGTCGTGCGGCGCAGCGTCGCGCGGCTCGCGTCCGCGCGGGGGATCGCCGAGGCCGCGCAGCGGGCCGTGCTGCCCACCCCGGCCGAACGGATCGCGGGGCTGCACGTCTCCGCCCGGTACGTGGCCGCGCAGGCCGACGCGTTCATCGGCGGGGACCTGTACGCCGTCCAGGACACCCCGTACGGGGTACGGCTCGCGGTGGGCGACGTACGGGGCAAGGGCCTGGGGGCGGTGGAGGCCGTGGCCGTGGTGCTGGGTGCCTTCCGCGAGGCGGCGGACACCGAACCGACCCTGGAGCGGCTCGCCCAGCGCTTGGAGCGGGCCCTGAACCGGGAGGGCGTCCGGCGCGACAGCCTCGACGCGGTGGAGGGGTTCACGACCTGCGTGCTCGGGGAGATCCCGCCGGGCGCCGAGCAACTGCGGCTGCTCAACCGGGGGCACCCCGAACCGTTGCTGCTGCACGCCGACGGGGGACTGGCGGTGCTCGCCCCGGCCGAACCGGCCCTGCCGTTGGGGCTCGGCGAGCTGGCCGTCCTGGGGCCGGCGGACCGGGCCGGGCAGTGGGCCTTCCCGGCCGGTAGCACCCTGCTCCTGTACACGGACGGGCTCTCCGAGGCCCGGGACGCGGCGGGCGTCTTCTACGATCCGGCGGACCGGCTGCGGGGGCGGGTCTTCCCCGGGCCGGACGAACTGCTCGACGCGCTCAGCAGCGACGTGCGCCGGTACACGGGAGGCGGCGCGAGCGACGACATGGCGCTGCTGGCGGTGGGCCGGCCCGGGGAGGGGCAGCCGGAGCGGAGGCGGACCGTACCGGTGGTGCCGCGGGAGGAGGCGTAGCGGCCGAACGCCCGTCCGTCCGTGACCGTCCGTGGCGAGAGCGGCGCACTGTGCGAGTGTCCTGACGGTTCGTCATTTCGCCAATGTGGCTGAAGTGATGACCGAATGCGGTGCTCTTTGCCCCAGTTGGTTGCCGATAGTCGCTGATGTCCAGGCCAAAGCCGTGCATGGCGTGGCTGATTGGTGTTAACGATCAATCGCAACAGCTTGGAATCACTCCCCCATGTCTATTACCTTTCGATAACGCATCGCGGTCGTCCCAGTCGTCGCAAGAGGCGACACCGCGTGCGTTCTCGCCCATGAGGAGTGTGCCCCGGTGGCCTCCAACTCGCCTGCCCCTGAAGGCACCGACGTCCAGGAGGCGCCCGGCGCCGGAGCCTGGGGCGAGTGGAACCCCACCGAGGACTCCGTCCGTCCGGTCCGCGGCAAGCACCGCACCTTCAAGCCGCGCGGCGGCCTCGCCCGCAGCTCGACCGTGCTGGGCGTCGGCGTGATCGCGGCGGTCGGCGCGGGCGGCATCGCCACCGCGCAGGACCGACCCCAGGTCTCCATATCCATGCCCTCGCTGCCCGACCTGATGGGCGGCGAGCGCGCGAGCGCCGCCCCCGCCGAGACGCCCGCCGCCGCGGACACCGGGACCGCGCAGATCCCGCAGCAGGCCGCCGCCCAGGGACAGGGCGACGCGGGTGAGGCGCTGCGCAACCGCATCCTCCAGCAGGCCGAGTCGCAGCAGGACGCCACCGACACGCAGGCCCTGGCCGACGCCGAGCGGACGGCCCGCGAGGCCGCCGCCCAGGAGGCGAAGACCCAGAAGGAAGCGGCCGACAAGGAGGCCGAGACGGTGCGCGCCGCAGCCGAGAAGGCCGCCGCGGACCAGGCGGCCGCCGAGAAGACGGCGGCCGACGAGGCCGACGCCAAGGCCAAGGCCGAGGCGGCCTCCGCGCCGGCGGCCGCGCCCGTCGCGAAGTCGGCGGGCGGCTTCGTCCTGCCGACCTCCGCCTACACCCTCACCTCCCGCTACGGCGCCGCCGGCTCCATGTGGTCCTCCGGCCACCACACGGGCCTCGACTTCGCCGCCCCGACGGGAACCCCGGTCAAGGCGGTGGGCGCCGGGAAGATCATCTCGGCGGGCTGGTCCGGCGCGTACGGCTACCGGATCGTGCTCCAGCTCAACGACGGTACGGAGATCTGGTACTGCCACCTCTCCTCGATGTCGGTGACCTCCGGCGCGGTGGGCACGGGCGAGACCATCGGCCGCGTCGGCGCGACCGGCAACGTCACCGGCGCCCACCTCCACCTGGAGGTCCGCAAGGGCGGTTCGACGATGGACCCCATGGCGTGGCTGAACAGCAAGGGCCTCAGCGTCTAGCACTGGCGCGACCGGGGCTCGGTTCTGGTTCCCTGCGCGGCTCCGGCTCCCTGCGCGGCTCCGGCTCCCTGCGCGGCTCCGGCCTCGGCTCCGGTTCTCGGCGCGACGCCGGGCGTTCCGGCCGGCCGGCCAGGTGGCGCCTGGGGGCGGGTACGGCCGCGAGGGCGCCCGTCGGGGGTCGCGCGGAGGCGGACTCGCCCTCCTGGGGCAGGCCCGAGCGGTGCGGCAGCAGTTCCTCCAGTACCGCCGCCCGGGCCAGCGCGGGGGCGGCCGTCGCCCGGCGCAGCCACAGGGCGTGCAGCAACTCCCTCTCCCGCTCGGCGAAATCCGGCTCCCGGCCGGCCCGGCCGCGGCGGCGGGCGCGGTGGCGCAGCACGGCCAGGGCGGTGGCGTCCGCCGCGTAACGGGACACCGCCCGGGCGGACGGGCGGCCCCCGGCGGCTCGGGCCAGGCCCCTCGCCAGCGAACGGGCCGGCAGCGAAGCCAGGGCCGGCACCTCCGCCGGACTGAGCCAGCCCGCGCCGGCGTACACCGACAGCTCGGCGGCGACGGCCCGCAGCCGTTGGCGCCGCATCCGCACGGCCGACCACAGCAGCAGCCCGAACGCCGGGACCATCACGCAGCCGTAGACCGCGTAGAAACCGTACTCACCGAAGTGTGAGGAGCCGTTCCACAGGGCGTGCGTCGCCATGGCCAGCGTCAACCCGAGCAGCGGCAGGCCGATCCGGCGCGAACGGCGGGCGCTGAGCGAGGCCGCCCCGAAGCCGAGGCCCGTCAGCACGGTGAACAGCGGGTGCGCGAACGGCGACAGCACGACCCGTACGAAGAACGTCGCCGCCGTCACGGAGTCCAGTACGCCGGTGCCGTTGGCCACGTCCTCGTAGAAGGCGTTGCCCAGGTAGAGGATGTTCTCGGTGAAGGCGAAGCCGGTGGCGGTGAACCCGGCGAGCACGAACCCGTCGGCGGGGCCCGCGAAGTGGCGTCTTCGGAAGGCGAACACGAGGAACAGGGCGGCGGCCTTGGCGGTCTCCTCGACGACCGGGGCGATCACGACCGAGCCGAGCTGATCGGCGTCGGAGGGGTCGGCGGTGGCGGCCGCGACCCACTGGGTCGCGAAGTTGTTGGCCAGTATCGCGATCAGCGCCGCGGTGCAGGCCCCCCAGCCGAAGCAGAACAGCAACTGCCGCCAGGGGCCGGGCGCGGCCCGGCCGAGCCACCGGAACGCCGCCATGAGCGGCGGGACCGGCAGCAGGGCCAGGCCGAGCCCCACGAAGAAGCCCGCGGTGCCGGTCTGTTCCCGGACCAGTTCCAGGATCGCGATCCCGGTGGCGGTGAGCAGGACGACGAGCACGCACGTCCGGACCCCGGCCGACGGGCGTGCGAGCACACGGGAGAGCGCTCGGAACACACGATGACCCTACCGAGCGGGTCGGACACCCGGAGTGACGTTGGTCAGTTCGTGCTGGGAAGGGTGGGGTTGGTGAGGCCGATGGGGTCGGTGAGGACGCCGGGAGCGCGGTGTTCCGCGCGGCGGAAGAGGAGGTCGTGGACCACGTGCCCCTTGTCCAGACCTTGGCCCTCGAACCGGGTGAGCGGCCGGAAGTCGGGGCGCGGGGCGTAGCCGCCGTCCTGCTGGGTGTTCTCGAACTCGGGGTGCGCGGTGAGGACTTCGAGCATCTGCTCGGCGTACGGCTCCCAGTCCGTCGCACAGTGCAGGACCGCGCCGGGGGCCAGGCGGGTGGCGGCCAGGTCGAGGAACTCGGGCTGGATCAGCCGACGCTTGTGGTGACGGGCCTTGGGCCAGGGGTCCGGGAAGTACACGCGCAGCCCGGCGAGGGAGTCCGGCGGCAGCATCTCGCGGAGCAGGATGATCGCGTCGCCGTTGGCCACCCGGACGTTGCTGAGGCCGCCCCGCTCCGCGAGGGCGAGGAGGTTGCCCTGGCCGGGGGTGTGCACGTCGGCGGCGAGGATGCCGGTGTCGGGGTCGGCGGCGGCCATCTGGGCGGTGGCCTCGCCCATGCCGAAGCCGATCTCCAGGACCACGGGGAGCCCGTCGAAGAGCCGCTTGAGGTCGATGACCTCGTGGCCGTCGATGTCGAGGCCCCAGGTGCCCCAGAGCCGCTTCAGGGCTTCGCCCTGGCCGGTGGTCACCCGGCTGCGGCGGGGCTGGAAGCTGCGGATGCGGCGCTCGTGGTGCGAGCCGGCCGGATCGGGGGCGGGGCCGTCGGGGAAGCGGGGCTCGGTGCGCCACTTGGGGGGCACGTACGAGGACGCCTCCGGCGCGGTCTCCGGGAGGCTGGGCTGGGGGTTCGGGGACTCAGACACAATGCCGAGATTCTACGACGTGGGGGGTGGGGGGTGCGGTGCCCCGGCCGGGAGGTGGGGGGTGGGGTCGGTGGCGGTGCAGGGTCGGGGTGGGCGGCGGCCCCGGCCGGCGCACCCCCCGGACCCGCGGTGTGGGGGTCAAGCGGTGTGGAGGGTGTGGAGGGCTCGGGTGGCTACTTCGCGGCCGATGGGGAGGGAGGCGGTCGCGGCGGGGGAGGGGGCGTTGAGGACGTGCACCGTGCGGGGGGCCTCGCGGATCAGGAAGTCGTCGACCAGGGTTCCGTCCCGCAGCACCGCCTGCGCGCGGACGCCGGCCGCGGCCGGGGTGAGGTCCGCGGCGGTGACGGCGGGCAGCAGGCGGCGTACGGCCTCGGTGAACGCCCGCTTCGACAGGGAGCGGCGGATCTCGCCCGCCCCGTACCGCCAGTGCCGCGCGCCCAGCCGCCAGGATCCCGGCCAGGTCAGCTCGGAGCCGATGTCGCGGGGGCGGACGGTGGACCAGCCGTAGCCCTCGCGGGCCAGCGCGGGCACCGCGTTCGGCCCGACGTGGACGCCGCCGCCGATGCCCCGGGTGAGGTGGACGCCGAGGAAGGGGAACGCCGGGTCGGGCACCGGGTACACCAGGCCCCGGACCAGGTCCGGGCGGGCCAGGTCGTAGTACTCACCGCGGAACGGGATGATCCGCATGCCCGGGTCGTCGCCGGCCAGCCGGGCGATCCGGTCGCACTGCAGGCCCGCGCAGTTCACCAGCACCTTCGCCCGGACCACCAGGCCGGACGTCGTGCGCACCGCCACCGCCGAGGGCCGGCGGGAGACGAGGTCCACCGCGCCGCCGTAGACGATCTCCGCGCCGGAGGACTCCGCGAGCTGCGCCGCCACCCGCCCGTAGTCGACGATGCCCGTGGTGCCGACGTGGATCGCGGCGAGGCCGTGGACCTCCGGCTCGTACTCGGCGATCTGCGCCGGGCCCAGTTCGCGGACCGGGATGCCGTTCTCCCGGCCGCGCTGGACGAGGGAGTGCAGGCGGGGGAGCTCCCGGCGTTCGGTGGCGACGATCAGCTTGCCGGTGACCTCGTGCGGGATGTCGTGCTCGGCGCAGAACTTGACCATCTCGGCGGCCCCGCGCACCGCGAAGCGTGCCTTGAGCGAGCCGGGGCGGTAGTAGATGCCGCTGTGGATCACCCCGCTGTTGCGGCCCGTCTGGTGCCGGGCGGGGCCGGCCTCCTTCTCCAGGACGACCACGCGCGTCCCCGGGGCCAGCCGTGAAAGGGCATGCGCGGTCGACAGGCCGACGATCCCACCACCGATCACCAGCACGTCGCAGTCCACGCTGACACCTCCCACCCCTGCATACTGCACCCCGCCACCGACAATGCGGCTACGCGGGTGTCACCAGCAGCGGCCGAGCCCGCTCGCGGAGCTCCGCGACGCGCGGTTCGTCCCCGTACGGTTCGAGCCGGTGCAGCAGGTCCCGTACGTACTCGTTCGTCCGGGCCGAGGAGATCCGGCCCGCGACCTCCACCGCGCGGGTGCCGGCCGCGCACGCCGCGTCGAGGTTGCCCGACTCGAGTTCGGCGACCGCGCTGACGACCAGCCGCAGCCCGTGCGAGCGCGCGTACTCCTCGGTCGGGCGGGACAGGGCCTGTTCGGTGAAGCGGCGCGCCTGACGGGGGAGTTTGAGGTCCCGATAGCATTCCGCCGCATCCGCCGCGAAACGGTCGTACGAGTAGAAACCGAGCCAGGTCGGGTCGCCGTCGCCGTCGCGGGAGCGCTCCAGCCAGCCCTCGGCGGCGCGCAACGCCGTCCCGGCGGCCACCGAGTCGCCCGCCTTCGCGTGCGCCCGCGCCTCGACGAGGTGGAAGAAGCTCATGGTGCGGGAGGTGGCGAGGCCGCGGTTGCGTTCCACGGCGGCCTGGGCGAGGTCCACGCCCTCGTCGGGGAAGTCCCGGTAGGTGGCCTGGAGCGACATGGAGGCCAGGACGTAGCCGCCGAGCGGTACGTCGGCGGCCGCGCGGGCCAGCCGCAGGGCCTGGATGTAGTAGCGCTGGGCCGCCTCCTGCTGGCCGGTGTCGAAGGCCATCCAGCCGGCCAACCGGGTCAGTTCGGCGGTCGCGCCGAAGAGGGCGCGGCCCACTTCGTCGGTGTAGGAGCCGAGCAGCAGCGGCGCCGCGTCCATCCGCAGGCACTCGGGGACCATCGACGAACGCCAGTCCCCGCCGCCGTACTTGGAGTCCCAGCGGCGCGCCTCCTCGGCGGCCTCGCGCAGCTTCGTCACGTCGCTGTGCCCGACCCGCTGCGGGGAACCCTCCGTCGGCGCGGAGCCGGCCGGGGGCGCCGTCGGCGCGGTTTCGCTTCCGGGCGGCGCGGGCACAACGTCCTGCGCGGGGAGTACGGCTGCCGGCCGGGTCGGGGCGGGCTGCCGGGTCGCGGTGGCGGGGCGGGCCGCCGGGGCGGGGCGAGGGGCGCCGGTCGGGGTGGGCGACGTACCGGAATCGGGTGCCGGGTCCGGTTCGCGCGCCACCGAGCTGTCGGCCGGAGATATCAGCCAGCGGGAGGCGGGCGTCGCGTACGCGGAGACCGCGAAGGATCCGGCGAGGGACTGCCAGATCCCGCCACCACCGCGCCGCCCGGCGAGGTCCAGCCGGTAGAGGTCGGTGGCGGAGCGGACGGCCGCGCCGATGTCGCGGGGGAAGGCCAGTCCGACCTCGGGCGCCGGATCCGCGTCCGCCAGTCCGATCTCGTGCAGCGGCACGGGCCGGCCCAGCTTCGCCCCGATGGCGGCGGCGATCAGGTGCGGGGCCGCGCCCTGCGGCACCATCCCCTTCGACACCCAGCGGGCGACCGAGGTCTTGTCGTAGCGAAGCGTCAGACCGCGCTGTGCGCCGAGGTCGTTGACCCGCCGGGCCAGCCCGGCGTTGCTGATGCCCGCCAGGGCGAGGACGGCGCCGAGCTTCTCGTTGGGCTCGCGGAGCTCCCTGGACATGCGCCACCCCTCGTCACACGCGGAACGCAGACGACGCCGGGGCATAGGCGCCCGGCATTTCGTAAACCCAGCGTAGTTCCCCGCCTCCCAAGCGTTAAGGCCCCGAGTTCCGTATGGCGGGATTGTTGTCCGCACGCACAGTCGGGGCGGTGCCCGGGCCCGGGGCGCACGTGTCAGTCCGTGCTCCGGCCGTGTGGCCGTGCGCCCGGCCGTGCGCTCTGGCCCGTGCCGGGGCCCGGCGATTCGATGTGCGGTGCGTGGGTCGGCCCGCCACGTGGACCAGGTGGGCCGGGGGATGCCGCTACCCCAATCCCCGCGGGTGGCGGAACGGTCCGGGGGGTGGAACCCGCCTCCCGGACCGCGCCCGCCGCCATAGCCGGCGGCGACGCGCGCACGTACTCAGTACGGTCGAAGAATGGCCGAAACCGACCTATGGGGCGGTGGGAACGGAACGCCAAATACCGTGTGGCCGGGGCGTATTCGTTTACATGTGCGCCCCCCGAAGTCGCTCTCGCACGCCCATCACGTGGCAGCATGGACCCGAGCCACCCGGGGTCCCGCCGGCCGCGCCCTCAGCGACGACAGCGTCGTCCGAGCCGTGCACCGCCCCGGTCATGTGCCCACAGGCTGGGGGAGGCGGCGGTGCGCTGGTTGGTCGGCTGGAGCAGTATCGCCGCGAGCTTCGGCACGGCCGGGCGCGTCTCCGGCCGGGGGACGGGCCGAGCGACACCGGGTGCGTACGGGGCTTCGGACGCCTACGGGGCTTCGGACGGGCGTGACTCCGCCGCCAACGGCCGGGGCCCGTACGGGGACCGGACCCGGGGCGGCATCGCGGACGCAGCCCACCCCGACGACCCCGCCGCCCAGGACGCCGACCGCACCGTCCACCCCGTCGGCGCCCAACTCCTGTGGGGCGACCCCGACCCGCTGTGGGCCGTCGGCGACTGGCGCCCCGACGAGATCCGCACCGTCACCGCCGACCCCGCGGACCCCTTCACCCGCCTGGCCGTCCTCGGCTGCTGCGGCGCCACCGACGCAGAGCTCAGACGCGCCCTCTACGCGGCCCGCGGCGGCGCCCTGCGCCACCTGACCCAGTGGTCCGGCAGCTACACCGCCGTCGTCCAGGCCGGCCGCCGCATCACCGTCCTCGGCGACCTCGCCGGTGCCCGGCCCGTGTTCTACACGCCCTGGGCCGGTGGCACCGCGTACGCCACCGCCGCCCTCCCGCTCGCCGACCTCATCGAGGCCCAGCTCGACGTGGGCCACCTCGCCGCCCTCCTGGCCTGCCCCGACAGCCCCGAGGCGCTGGGCGACGGCACACCGTACACGGGCGTCAAGCGCATCCCGCCCGGCCACACGCTGATCCTGCGCGAGGGCTCCCGCGAGATCACCGGCTACGAACCCGTGGCCTCCCTCGCCGTGGCCACGCCCGAGGCCGACGCCGAGCGCGCGGTGGAGGGCGTACGGGAAGCTTTGGTCGACGCGGTGCGCGCCCGGCTCACGGCGCCCCGGCATGCTCCCGAAACAGTTGTTCCCGATCCGGGCCCGGTGCCCGGAATGGGACCCGCCGACCGGCGCGCGGCCCGCGGGGCGCCCGCACCCGGCGTGGGCGCCGACCTGTCCGGCGGCAGCGCCTCCGCCACCCTCGCCCTGCTCGCCGCCGGCATGCCCGGCGCACCCGGCACCATCCCCGGCTCGGGCTCGCGGCTGCTCGCCGTCACCTTCAACGACCTCGCCACCCCGCAGGGCCGCGAGGCCGAACTCGCGCGCGCCCACGCCATCGCCGCCGACCCCCGGCTGCACCACGTCGTCGTCGCCGCCGCCGAAGAGGCCCTGCCCTACGCGGAACTCGACGGTCCGCTCACCGACGAACCCGGCCCCTCCCTCGTCGTCGCCGCCCGCGAACGCCGCCGCCTGGCCGCCGGCTCCGCCGACCACTTCGTCGGCCACGGCGCCCGCCAGGTCCTCGACGCCCACCCCGCCCGCATGGCCGACCTCCTCCTGGACCGCCGACGCCGGCACCTGCTGCGGCCCGTCGCCGCGCTCGCCCGCTCCGCGTCGGCCTCCGGAGAGTCCCTCCTCGTCCCGCTCACCGTGTACTCCGCGGCCCGCCGCCTCGCCCGTACGCCGTACCGCGCGGGCATCGAGGCCGCCGCGGCCCGGCTGCGCGAAGGGGCCGTCGGGGGCAACGTGAGCAGCGCCGTCGACGCCTCCCTCGCCGCCCTCACCTGGTCCCGGCCCGGACCCGCCGCGGCTTGGCTGACCGGCGAGGCCCTCGCGGAAGTATCGATCCGGCTGGGCGCCGCCGCGGGACGACCGCCGCTCTCCCTGCGCCCCGGCGAGGCCCGCGCCCGCTCCGTGCTGACCCGGCACGCCGCCGACCACCGGGTCTTCGAGCAGGCCGTGGAGGTGCGCAGCCAGCGCCTGCACGCGCCGTTCCTCGACAACCAGGTCGTACGGGCCGCGCGGGCCCTGCCGGAATCCCTGCGGGTGCAACCCGGGGCCCGCGCCGCGATCCTGCGCAGCGTGCTGGCCGCCACCGGCGTACGCGAACTGCCGCCCGACTGGGGGGTCACCGAGCACGCCCCGAACGAGAGCGCGACCCGCCTCGGGCTGCGCGCCGCCCTCCAGGAACTCCTCGCGCTCTTCGCGGCCCCGCTGCTCGCCGACGCGGGCCTGATCGAAGCCCGGGTCGTTCGTCAGGCGCTGCTCGACGCCGCCGACGGCCGGCCCGTGCCGCTCGACGGGCTCGCGGAACTCGTCTCGATGGAACTGTGGCTGCGCCGCCTCCTCGCCCGTCGCGGCACCTGTTGGACCGGCACCTCGACGCCGCGCCGGCGGGCCGTCCCCGTCCTCGACACCCCGCTCGGCCGCCTCGCCCCCGGCGTTCCCCTCCGGCTCCGACCGGCGGCCCCGGACCACCTGCGCAGGCCGGCGGACCGCTGAACGAACCCCGCCGCGAGGGGGCTGCTCCGCGTACGGCCCCATGACGTGGCTCCCGCGCGCGCCGGGTCGGCGGCCGCGCGAGCGCCGTCCGACGCCGGCCCGCCACCACCGGCGGTCGCCGCCTCCCTGCCGGCCCCGGCGGCGCCGCCGACCGGCTCAGCGGCAGCTGATCACCGCGTCGGCCCAGCTCGCCAGCGTCGGCAACTTCCCCCGCACGACCTGCTCCACCACCAGCCGCAGCGTCGCGCGCCCGGCCAGCGAAACGTTCACCGCCTCGGGGGCGTCCCCGTAGCCGAGGACGCCCGACCGCCACAGCCGTTGCCCGTCGCCGTAGACGGAGAACCGCACCGTGCCGTCGGTCAGCAGCGACAGCCCGTCCACCCCGGCCCGCGCCGAGAAGGCGCTGCACCGGCGGTTCAGGGTGATCTCCACCGAGGAACGGGAGTTGACCGTGATCCCCTGCCCGAACCGCTGCCCCCCGATCGCCGGCCCCCACCGCTGCCACACCCAGCTGCTGCGCCAGGTCTCCAGCTCCGGGCCACTGTGCGACCCGTACGCCGAATGGCCGAGCCGGGCCAACGGGAACCCCTGCGGGGGCTGCGGCGCCGGGGTGGCCGGCGGGGTCGGCGAGGGCTTCGCCCGCGTTGGCGCGGGCCCCGGCCGGGTGGTCACCGGGGCCGGCTTCGCAGCCGAGGGCCGCACCGGGGCCGGCGCGGAGGCCGCCGGGGCAGGGGGCGTACTCGTACGGCGCGGCGGTACGGAGGCCCGCGCGGCCGGAGCCGGAGCCCCCACCGGAGTCGACCCCGGCGGCGTGGGCGACGGGCTCGGCTTCGGCACCACCGGCACGGCCGGCGCCGCCACCCCGGGCGCCGGCTTCGCCGGGGCCTGCGGCTCGGGCTCGTCCCCGGCCAGCGCGAACACCACCCCGGCCGCCGCCGCGACCGCGATCCCGGCCGCGATGGCGGCCTTGGCCGGCAACCCCAGCCCCTCCGACACGGCCGCACCCCCGGCGCCGGCGCCCGCACCCCCGGCCCCACCCGCACCGGCACTGCCGGCCCCGGCCGCCGCGCCCGCCCCGACTCCTGCTCCCGCCGATGATCCGCCCGCCGTGGCGGCGGCCGCTCCGGCCCCGCTCGCGGCCACGGCCCCACCGGCCACCACCCCGGCCGCCTTGGCGGCGTACCCGGCGGCGAACCACCCGATGACCGCGACCGGCAGCAGCGCGGGGATCCCGGCGTTGACGTCCTTCAGCTCCCCGGCGGCGACGCGGCACTTGGCGCACTCCTCCAGGTGCTTGCGCAGCCCCCGTTCCGCCCGCATCCGCAGCCCGCCCCGGGCGTACGCGCCCAGCCGGTCCGCGTACCGCGCGCAGTCCCCGCCCGAGCTGAGCGCGGAACTCACATGGGCCTGGAGGTACGCCTGCTTGAGGCCCTCCCGGGCCCGGCCGGCCAGGACCGCCGTCGCGTTGGCGCTGAGCCCGAACAACGGGGCGATCGCACTCGGCGAGGCCTCCTCGACGGTGGTGTGCCACAGCACGGCCTGCCACCGCTCGGGCAGGCTCCGGAAGGCCTGCATGGCCAGCGACTGCTCGGCCTCGTGCATCGCCCGTACGTCCGCGCCCAGTTCGAGGGTGTCGGACCCGCTCAGCGCGGACGCGGACTCGGCTCCCGTCGACTGCTCCGCGAACAGGGCGAAGTCCTCGACGAGCTGCTCCCGCCTGGCGGTCTTCGCCCACGTCGCCGCGACCCGCCGGACGGTGGTGAGCAGGTAGGCCCGCACCGACTGGTCCGGCCCGGCCCCGCCGCGCACCGCCTGCAGCGTCCGCGCGAACACCTCGGCGGTCAGATCGTCGGCGGTGTGTCCGTCGCGGCAACAGGTACGGGCGTAGCGGCGGACCGCGTCGGCGTGCCGCCGGAAGAGTTCCTCGTACGCGCCGTCGTCGCCGCCGCGCATCCGGGCGACCAAGTCCGCGTCGGACGGGGGGAGATCGGTGCCGCCCGCCACCGGGGCGGCATGTCGGCCGTGTGGTTCGCGCTGGGCCGGGACCTGACGGGCGGGCAGGCTGCCCGACTCGACCTCGCCACCAGCACCACCGCGAGACTCGTCCCGCCCGTCAAAGCTCATCGCGGAAGCCCCCGCACGCCACACTCAACCGGTACACCGATCCAGCGTGGCACACGGCGAAGGCGCCCCCACCCGCTCCGAGCGGCATCCACTCATCCGGGCAAGATCAAGCGATTCGCCGCACCGATCCTCACTCGTTCGAGCTACCGCCCGTTCGATCAACTCCCGTGACGTCCATCGCTGTTCGAACCACCGACCACCTCCCGCGCCCCCCACCGCAGCTGGGTGAACCACCCGGCGTCACGTCACATACGACCCGGCTTCGCTCCGCGCAGTCACCCGGCACCCAGCCGCCAACCCCGACGCCGACCGACCGGCCGGGCGAAGCACCCGAGGCACACGCCTTCGACGCATCACCCCCGCGCAGCGCCGGAACCGGTCCGTAGGGGCCGAGTGTTGGCCCCGTACCGGCCCGCGTCCCGGCCCGAAACACGCGCGGCCACCACCCGGAAGCACCGCTCCCGGCGACCGCACCGCACATCAGCAGGAAGCGCCACCCGAAGGCACCGCCCGGAAACGCCGCCCGAGGCACCGCTCCCGGCGACCGCACCGCACGTCACCCGAAGGCAGCGCCCCGCAGGCGTCGCCCCCCGGCGACCGCGCCCCCTCACGCTGTCCGGGAACGCAGCCCTTCGAGCAGGATGTCCAGCAGTCGGGCCGAAGCCGCGGCCTGCTGGGCAGGGTCCGGCAGCGCCGGCGCCGCCGTCGCGATGACCAGCAGCACATCGGCCACCGTCACATCCGCGCGCAGCTCACCGGCCTCCCGGGCGCGGTCCACCAGGCGTCCGACGACCTCCAGCAGCGCACCCGCGCCGGAGTCGTCCGCGAGCTCGTCCTCGACGGAGTGCCGCGCGCCCACGACCCGGAGGTCGGGCGCACCGCCCACGACGGCCTGACGCTGGTGCGGAACACGCGCCGCGGCGACCGGCGCCTGCTCGGCCCCGTCCTCCCCGTCCGCGTCGACCCGCAGGATCTGCGGCGGCAGCAGCCGCCCCGCGCCGGAGGCCACGGAGGTGCGCAGGAAGCGCGACAGTGCCTGCCACGGCTCCTCCTCCTGGCCCAGCGCGGACTTGGCCTGCTCGGTGAGCCTGGCGGTCTCCTCCTCCGCTATGCGGCGGACCAGGACGTCCTTGCTCGGGAACCGCCGGTAGACGGTGCCGACACCGACGCGGGCGCGGCGCGCCACGTCCTCCATCGGAGCCCCGTAGCCCAGCTCGCCGAATACCTCGCGAGCCGCGCGCAGGACGTGTTCGAGGTTGCGCTGAGCGTCCACGCGCAGCGGCGTCGAGCGACCCACCCCGTGGGTCGTCGTGCCCGTCATCACGCGGCCGCCGCTCTCGGCAGACAGAGCGGTGGCAGAACCATGGAAATCGGAAATGTGCATATGTATCCCCCGGTAATCATTTGTCTCCCCCCGGAGACACTCCCCGCCTTCACATCGAGGGGGGCCACGGTCATGAGGGCCCCGGTCCTACTCCTCGACGAGATACGAACATAGTTGAGCCAGAGTCAATTCAGAAGAGGCAGCCCCGGACCGGCCGCCGCCCGATCGGAGCATTGACCCCCACTTTTCCCCAGGAAGCCCCCGGAATCTCCGCCTCCGCACGCCCTGACCTGCGAACCTTCACCCCCTCCAGGCCCCTGCGGCAGTCCCGTCCCGGCACCCCCACCGGTCACACAACTTGTCGGGCCTGTGGACAAACTCCCAGCCACGTTGCGTCATGGGATGGTGAAGGCTGCTAACTCCCGGGGCGACGCCCCCGGTACCCCGCCCCGCACGCGCATCCTCATCGTCGGCGGCGGCTACGTCGGCATGTACACGGCCCTGGGCCTCCAGCGAAAGCTGAGATCCGGCGAGGCCGAGGTCACGGTGGTCACACCCGAGCCGTACATGACCTATCAGCCCTTCCTTCCGGAGGCCGCCGCCGGCTCGATCTCACCCCGCCACGTCGTCGTACCGCTGCGCCGCGTCCTCGACCGCTGCCGCATCGTCATCGGCGAGGCCAGGAGCATCGACCACGCCAAGCGCACCGCGACCATCACCACCCTCGCCACCGCCGAGGAGGGCACCGGCGCGATCGAGATCGAGTACGACGAGATCGTCCTCGCGCCCGGCTCGGTCTCCCGCACCCTCCCCATCCCCGGCCTCGCCGACTACGCCATCGGGTTCAAGACCGTCGAAGAGGCCATCGGCCTGCGCAACCACGTCATCGAACAGATGGACATCGCCTCCTCCACGCGCGATCCGGCGATCCGCGACGCGGCCCTGACCTTCGTCTTCGTCGGCGGCGGATACGCGGGCGTCGAAGCGCTCGGCGAACTGGAGGACATGGCGCGCTACGCCGCCCGGTACTACCACAACGTCAAGCCCGAGGACATGAAGTGGGTGCTGGTCGAGGCCAGCGATCGGATCCTCCCCGAAGTCGGCCCGGAGATGGGCACCTACACGGTCCGTGAACTGCGGCGCCGCAACATCGACGTCCGGCTGGAAACGCGCCTCGACTCCTGCGAGGACCGCGTCGCCGTCCTCAGCGACGGCTCCCGCTTCCCCACCCGCACCGTCGTCTGGACCGCCGGCGTCAAACCCCACCCCGTCCTCGCCGCCTCCGACCTCCCCAGGAACGAACACGGGCGCCTCACCTGCACCTCCTTCCTCACCGTCAAAGACGTCGAACACGCCTGGGCCGCCGGCGACGCCGCCGCCGTCCCCGACATCACCGCCGCCGAACCGGGCCACACCTGCGCCCCCAACGCGCAACACGCCGTCCGCCAGGCCAAGCAACTCGCCGACAACCTCGTCGCCGCCCTGCGCGACGAGGTCCTCACCGAGTACGCCCACCGGTACGTCGGCTCCGTCGCCTCCCTCGGCCTCCACAAGGGCGTCGCCCACGTCTACGGCCGCAAGATCAAGGGCTACCCGGCCTGGTTCATGCACCGCGCCTACCACCTCAGCCGCGTCCCCACCTTCAACCGCAAGATGCGCGTCCTTGCGGAATGGACCCTCTCAGGTCTGTTCAAGCGGGAGATCGTCTCCCTAGGCTCACTCGAACACCCCAGGGCAGAATTCGAACTCGCCGCAGGCGGAGGCCCGGCACACCACAAGCCCCGCCCCGCCCCCGAACCCCCGCAGGACAGTCAGGACAGCCAAGGCTGACGTTGTCAGTGCGGTCCGCCACACTGGACGTGTGACCATAGGTGCGCTCGCACCTGCACAGAGTGACCGTGCGGTGTCCGCGCACCGCATCTCCCGTCCAGAGACCGACCACGAGCGACACAGCGACCACTTGCGACACCACGAGGCTTGAACGCAGTGAACTTCACGCGCTGGAGCGCCCGGTTTCCCGGAACGCAGCGCCGCGCCGCAGCGCGGAACGAACACGCCGTCGCCCAGGCCAAACGGGGTGAGGGCTCCGTCCCGGCAGCCCGCGGCGCCGCCCACCCCACCAGCCCACCGGAGGGCAGCCCCGGCGACGCCACCGTCTCCGGCACCGGTACGGCGCCGCTCGCCGCCGCCCCCGCCCTCGACGAGCTGTCCGTGCGCGAGGTCCTCGGCCTGCTCCCGGCCCTCGTCGCGCTCGTCCACGGCCCCCAGCACCGCGTCGCCTACGTCAACGACGCCTACACCGCCGGCTTCGGCCCCCGAACCCCCGGCGCCCCCGCGCACGAGGCCCTGCCCGAACTCGGCGAACTCGGCCTCCTCGAACTCCTCGACCAGGTCCAGCGCAGCGGCAAGCCCCGTACGGCCAAGAACCGCACCGCCCCCGGCGGCGGCAGCTCCTACACCGTGACCTGCACCCCGGTCGACTTCCCGAAGACCGACGCCGACGGCCCCGACGATCCGCACCACAGCGGAATCCTCGTCCACCTCGCCGACGTCACCGACCACGCCGAAGCCGTCGACCGGCTCCGCGTGAGCGAGCGCCGCCAGCGCGAAGCCGCAGTCACCCTCCAGCGCTCCCTCCTCCCGCAGGAGCTGGAACAGCCCGACGACCTCCGCGTCGCAGCGACCTACCAACCCGGTGGCACCGAGGCCGCCGTCGGAGGCGACTGGTACGACGTCATCACCCTCGGCGCCGGCCGCACCGCCCTCGTCATCGGCGACGTCATGGGCCGCGGCGTGCGCGCCGCCGCCGTCATGGGCCAGCTCCGCACCGCCGTCCGGGCCTACGCCCGCCTCGACCTGCCTCCGCACGAGGTGCTCCAACTCCTCGACGGCCTCGCCGCCGAGATCGACGCCAGCCAGATCGCCACCTGCGTCTACGCCGTCCACGACCCCAACGAGGGCCTCCTGGCGTACGCCTCCGCCGGCCACCTCCCGATCCTCGTCCGCGACGAGGACGGCACCGTACGCCGCGCCGCCGACCCCACCGGGCCGCCGCTCGGCACCGGAGGCTGGCTGCACACCTCCGGCACCATCGCGCTGGGCCCCGGCTCCACCGCCGTCCTCTACACCGACGGCCTGGTCGAACGCCGCGGCGAGGACATCGACGAAGGCGTCGCCACTCTCGAACGCGCCCTCTCCGGTGCCCAGGGCACCCCCGCCGTCGTCTGCGACCGCCTCATGCGCGCCCTCGGCGTGGACGCCGACCACGACGACGACGTCGCCGTGATGGTCCTCCAACAGCCCGCCCGCACCGGAGCCGACGCCGAGCTGTTCCACAACGCCGCCCTCGAACTCCTCGGCGGCATCGAGGCGGCCCCGCGCGCCCGCGCCTTCGCCCAGGGCGTCCTCGCCTCCTGGCGGTTCCCGGTCGAACTGTGCGACCTCGGTGTCCTGGCCGCCGGCGAACTCGTCGCGAATTCCCTCCAGCACGGCACCCCGCCCATGCGACTGCGCCTGCGCCGCACCGACCGCCGCCTGATCGTCGAAGTCACCGACGGGGACGACCACCTCCCGCGCCGGCGCCGCGCCGAACCGGCCGACGAGACCGGCCGCGGCATCTCCATCGTCGCCACCATCGCCTCGTCCTGGGGCAGCCGCCGCACCCCCGGCGGCGGCAAGGCCGTCTGGTGCGAGTTCGCCCTGCCGGACAAGTAGCCACCCACGCGAAAGGCCCCGGTCCACAGGACCGGGGCCTTTCGCGTACTTCGTGCATCCCTGCGTACGACTACACGTGCGCGGGTTCCGAAGCGACGGCCTTCCCCACGCCGACGGCCGGACCGCCCTGCGCCACGACCCTGCTCAGCGACGGATTGTCCTGCACGGGGCTCAACTGCTTGCCGAGCCGCAACGCCAACCCGGCGATCCCCAGCGAGACCACCACGAACAGTCCGATGTAGAGCATCGGGATCCCCGCACCGAGCGGCACACCGAGCGGCCCGAGCGCCAGCGCCATCTGCTTCACCAGGGCGAAGGCCGAGTTGTACTGCCCGACCGAACCCTCCGGCGCCAGATCGGCCACCAGCGGAGCCAGCGTCGGCGACAGCATCGCCTCACCTATGCCGAACAGCGCGTACGTCGTGATGAACGCGGCCGCGGCCATCATCGCGCTGCCGTGCCCGAGCCCGGAGAACCCGGCGATGACCCACGCCACGGTCCAGATCAGCCCGACCAGCGCGATCACCCGCGACCGACGCCGCTTCTCGACGAGCCGCAGCACCACGAACTGGGCGATCACGATCGCACCCGTGTTGGCGGCCAGCGCGAAACCGAGCGTGGACGGGGATATCCCCGCAGCCTCCGTACCGAAGGCCGCCAGACCCGACTCGAACTGTCCGTAGCAGGCGAAGAAGAGGACGAAGCCCAGCACGCACAACTGCACCATCGCCTTGTGCCCGAGCAGCCGCCTCCAGCCGCCGCCCACCGGGGCCGCGCCCTTCTGCGGCATGGCGTTCTGAAGGCCCGCCACCTGCGGCATCCGCACGGTGGCGATGACCGCCGCCAGCACCAGGAACATCACGGCCTCGATGCCGAACAGCAGGGTGAAGCTGCCGGGCCGGCTCTCGTCGACGATCTGACCGCCGACGAGCCCGCCTATGCCCAGCCCGAGGTTCTGCAGGAAGAACTGCAGGGCGAAGGAGCGCGTCCGCGTCGCCGGGGTCGAGCACCACACGATCATCGTGGCGAGCGCCGGCTGCATGACGGCCTGTCCGGCACCCAGCGCCAATGCCGACAACAGGATCGGCACGACCCCCGTGGACAGCCCGAGCGCGAGCGCACCCACGGAGGCGAGGACGGCCGCACCCATGACCACGGGCACCGGACCACGCCGGTCGATGACCCGTCCGGTGAAGGGCAGCGCGACGAGAGCTCCCAGCGCGAACGCCACGAACGCACTCGTGGCAGCCATGGAACCCAGATCCCGCACCTGCGCCACATAGATGTAGAGGAACGGAACCGTGAAGCCGATGCCGAACGCGGTCAACGCGTTCCCGGCCTGGATCCGCCGCATCGCAGCGCCCATCACCTTGGTCACTTTCACCACCTTGATAACTGAAGCCTGAAGACTTCATCCCTAAAGTTCGATCCTTAACTCTACACATCGAAGGAGTTAGATGCCAATGGGTCTCGTGCCATACTTCGACGCATGGGTGACACCCCCGACGGCACCACGCCCGTCCACGAGCCGAGCCTCGATGAGCAGATCGCCGTCTACCAGCGCGAGTTCCAGGACCTCGACCCCCAGGTCGAGAAGGTGGTGTCGGCATTGAGCCGACTGAACCGCCGCATGAACGTCGCGTACGGACGCCAGACCGCCGCCCTGGGCATCAGCAACGCCGAGTGGGAGGTCCTCAAGGCGCTCGTCATCTCCGGCGCCCCCTACCGGATGGGCCCGAGCGAGCTCGCGAAGCAGCTGGGTCTGACGCCGGCGGCGATGACGCACCGGATCGACCGCATGACCGCGGAAGGACTGGTCACGCGCGAGCGCGACGAGTCCAACCGGGTCCGCGTGATCGTGGAGCTCACCGACGAGGGCCGCAGCAAGTGGCTGGACGCGATGCGCGCGGCCACGGTCTTCGAGGAGGACCTCCTCCAGGACCTGTCCACGGCCGAGCGCGCGATCCTCGGAGACGCGCTCACCCGGCTGCTGGACCGGGTGGAAGACCTCCAGTCGAGGCCCTGACCTGAAGGGTTGACACCGACCCCACGGGTCCGTATGGTTCTTCGAGTTGTCCCAGAGCCGATAGGTTCTGGTGTCAACGATCCCGCCGCCTCGTTGCGGCACCCAACTCAGCAAGATCTCCCACTGGGAACGAATTCGGCATGTCCGAATTCCTTTCCGAAGGCCCGATTATCGGTTGCCGGGGAAATCGGCTAGAGTTCGGGAGTCGGAAGGGCCCAACAGCCCGGAAGACAAATCCCGCTGACTGGGAGTCAGGCCCGAAAGAGTCTGATAGAGTCGGAAACGCAAGAACAGAACAACACAGAACGAAAGCCCGGAGGAAAGCCCGAGAGGGTGAGTACAAAGGAAGCGTCCGTTCCTTGAGAACTCAACAGCGTGCCAAAAATCAACGCCAAAAGTTGATACCCCGTCCATTTCGGTGGATG